>JBPOIQ010000002.1:0-66140 GCA_052034355.1 Minisyncoccota bacterium | reverse complement strand
GCCAGGAAACCGGCGCCCGTGACGACAGATGACTTGTGCTTGGACACGATACGTTCTCCCGTGTTTTCGGCTTCCCCTCATTCCGCGGCATGCGGAACCACAGGCGAGCCGGAAAGGTACGACGATGCGGTAAGGATAGCATAAAAAGGCGATTTTGTCAAGTATTTATGACATAATTTAAGCAATAAATGGCAGTTGAGCGACCGAGGTGGTTCGAATCCAGGAACAGGAGCCATAAAAAAAACGCCCGTCAACCGGGTGTTTTTTCTTTTCCCTCACGCCAAGCCGCGAAGGGCTTCCTCGAGCGACGATACCTGCGCGATTCCGTACCGCGCGCAGACGATGTCGACGTTTCCCTTTCTCCAAAACCCCTCCGGACACACCACGATCAATTTTCCGCTTTTCGCGAAGAGGCCGAGTTCCAAAAGGCTGATCGGCGATTTCGTGCGCGGATCGAAATACAGAAGAATCTTGTCGGCACACTCGAGTCCGGAAAGTTCCCATTCGACTTGTTCCTTGAACTCTGGTTGGTCAATGCGTTGTTCCCAGGAAGAATCCCAAGAGCCGCGTCGCGGATTCAAGACAATCCAGTCCGTTTCCGCCAGGCGATCCAACACGTTTTTCTGCCATTCTTCGGCGCTATTCATTTCGATACTGCCGGCCAAGAACAACTTGTGCCCTTCGTTCGGAATTGCATGCGGAGGTTGAATTTCTTGCATGGATTTTTTTTTACAATGCTGATACAATTCTAACATGATTATCGACGCGCACGCACACATCGGCCTCCGCAGCGGCCAAAAAACCGTTTCGTCGCTGCTTGCAGAAATGCGGCGTGCGCGCGTTGACCGCGCAGCCGTCTTTGCTGCTACGATTAACGGCCTTACGACCGAGCACCTTCTTCAAGAGATCGCGCCGCATCCAAAAGCGCTCTTCGGCATCGGCACGGTCTCCCCCACCCTCAAGGCATTTCAACCATCGCTTCCCAGAGTTGAGCGATGGCTCGCCAAAGGCGATATCCGCGGCATTAAATTTTATACCGGTTACGAACACTTCTATCCGAACGACCGCCGCCTACGACCATACATGAAACTGCTTGAGAAGCATGGCCGGCCGGCAATTTTCCATATGGGAGATACCTATGACGCGATTGGCGGTGCAAAACTGAAATTCGCCCACCCGCTTCATATCGACGATCTTGCTTCGGAAATGCCGAATTTGAAGATCGTCATCGCTCACCTCGGAAGCCCTTGGGTTATCGACGCTGCACAGGTCTGCTACAAGAACAAAAACGTCTTTGCTGACTGCTCAGGTTTCGTCTATGGGTCATTCAACCAGACCCAGCGCGCTCACTTTGCAGAGCTTTGGCGTAAGTTCGACTTGATTACTGAGTCTTCCGGAAAAATCCTCTACGGCAGCGATTGGCCGATCAGCGACATGCGTTCCTATGTTAGCGTCGTGAAGAAACTGGCAGGACGAAACGCTGCCAAGGTTTTTCATGGAAACGCCCTCGGCTTGTTCGGCGAATAAGCTCAAACATTGACGTTTTTGCCGGGACGTGCTATCGTACAACCTTAATCAGGAGCCCTGTTAACAGGGCTGGACTCGATCCCGTAGCGGCAGTTGTCGTGACCTAGGGGCCTCGGGTCACTGACACTATCTCTCTACATGTCGCAACCGCTCCCGTCCGGCGACGGCCTGGCCTTCCATGGCCTTGGCATCGCCCCTAAATTGTTGGAAATCCTGGGCAAGCACAATTACACCGTGCCGACCCCGATCCAACACAAGTCCATCCCCGTCTCCATTGAGGGCAAGGACATGATCGGTATCGCCCAAACCGGTACCGGCAAAACGCTGGCCTTCGGCGTTCCGATGCTTCAACGCCTCGCGATCCACAAAGGACGCGGTTTGGCGCTTTTGCCGACCCGCGAGCTCGCGCTCCAAGTCGATGAAACGCTGCACAAGCTCGGAAAAGACATGGGCATCCGCACCGCGGTTTTGATCGGCGGCGCTTCCATGCGCCAGCAGATCGACACGCTACGCCGCAACCCCCACGTCATCGTGGCGACCCCGGGTCGCTTGATCGATCACTTGCAACAGAAAACCGTCGATCTCTCGGATATCAAGATCCTCGTCCTCGACGAAGCCGACCGCATGCTCGACATGGGATTCCTGCCGCAGATCAACCGCATTCTTCGCACCGTGCCGAAGGAGCGCCAAACGATGCTCTTCTCCGCCACCATGCCGGAAGATATCGTCTCGATCGCCGCAAACCACATGAAGACGCCCGTCCGCGTCGAGATCGCCCGCCAGGGTTCGCTCGCCGAAACGGTGGCGCAAGAAATGTACGTCGTGCGCAAGGATCAGAAACTCCGCTTGCTCGACAAGGTGCTCGACGAGCACAAAGGTTCCGTCCTGGTGTTCACGCGCACGAAGTTCTCCGCCAAGAAAGTTGCTCGCGCCGTTCGCGGCATGGGTCATGGCGCCGACGAGATCCACTCCAACCGCAGCTTGAACCAGCGCAAAGCCGCTCTTGAAGGCTTCAAGACCGGCAAGCATCGCGTCCTCGTCGCCACCGATATTGCCGCTCGCGGCATCGACGTGACGGGCATCGAACTCGTCATCAACTTCGACGTTCCGGAAAATCCGGACGACTACGTTCACCGCATCGGCCGCACCGGCCGCGCAGGACGCCTCGGCAAGGCCATCACCTTCGCCCAGCCCGACCAGGGCAGCGAGGTTCGCGATATCGAGCGCCTGACGCGCAAGATGCTGCCGATTACGCCTCTGCCGAAGGAACTGCCCCCGGAGCGCCCCATGCACCACGAAGCTGAGCGCCCCGACCTCGGTGTCTGGCAGCCTCGCCCGCAAGGCGGGCGCGGCGGCTACCACAGCCGACCGCACTCCACGAGCAGCCAAGGCGGAAGCCGTGGCGGCTACCAAGGCCGCTCTGGCGGTCACAGCGGCTACGCACCGCGCCAAGGAAGCTCTCCGAGCCATTCCAGCGGACACAGCCAAGCCTCGAGCTCGCCGTCCTATCAAGGACAGAGCCAAGGCGGTTCCCAGAGCCGTTCCAGCAGCTTCGGCGGTAAGAAGGGTGGCAAGCGCCGCATGCCTCCGAAGAAGTTCTACTACGCCGAATAAGAAAAATCCCTCTCCGTACGGAGAGGGATTTTCGTATTGCGTTTATCCGGCAGCGACAGTACCTCCGAATTCTTTGACCAAATCCGCGAATCCTTCCGGAAGATTCGCCGAGGCTTCAACCTGAATGTGCGGCGAAGGTTCGACTAGACCGTCCGTGCGCTGCGCGACGAGAATCGCTTTGACGCGCACGGACGCGCCAAGCACTTCGCCGAGCGCCGCTTCAAAAGAATCGCGATGACGCTTGTCGTTCAAACGGTCGCGATACATGGCATATTGAAATCCGATCGTCAGAAGACCGCCTTCGCAATCCAAAAGCTCGGCCGCGCCGAGCATATACGGAAGCCCATGGTTCCGCTTCTGGGCGGCAACCAGGATCTCCGTCCACTTTTCTTTCACCTGACTGATTGCGACACCGTCTCCAGAAGGAAGTGTTTCAGCGCGTTCGGTATTGAGCGGCTCGGGCGCGGACGGTTCGGCTGCGGCGGGCTTCGGCGCTTCAGCTTTTGGAGGATTCGAGGCGGGTGGTGCGGGTGGCGGAGGGTCACGTCTCGGCGGTTCCGCTGCGCGTGCCGGTTCAGCGCACCACTCCGCGAGCAGCAATTCAAAACCCAATTCCGGAGGATCCAATCGTTTCATCTCGGCATGCGCGCGCACGAGGCGTTCAAGCAGGGCCGACGCGTGCGCCAAGCCGTTCCCGGCGTCTTTCATGGAAGCCAGTGCGGTCTCGCGGCCGCGCTCGATCAATTCCGCGACAATGCGGACGGGATCGGCGCCGGAGGCAAGCAGCTTTTCCCAGGCCGCCAAGGTCGCGCCCGCATCGCGGGCGACGAGCGCCTGCATGAGTCCGTCGACAGCTTCGGAAGAAACGATAGGCAAAACAAGCGCCGCCGTTTCGGCCGTAATTTTTTTCTCGCCTAAGGAAAAGATTTGGCTGAGCAAGCTCTCAGCGTCGCGCAAACACCCCTCGCTCAAGCGTGCAACGGCCGAAAGAACGCTCTCCTCGACGGAGAACCCTTCCTTTTTTGCCAGGCCTTCGAGACGCGCCGTAAGTTCCGCTGCCGGGATCTTTCGGAAATCAAAACGCTGGCAGCGCGAAATCACCGTGGCCGGAAGCTTGTGGAGTTCCGTCGTGGCCAAAATAAAGACGACGCGCGCTGGCGGCTCTTCCAACGTCTTGAGAAGCGCATTGAACGCCGATGTCGAAAGCATGTGGACTTCATCGATGATGAAGACCTTGTAGGCGAGCTTCGACGGAGCGAAACGCGCGTTCTCAATGACCTGCTCGCGGACATTATCGACACCTGTATGCGAGGCAGCATCGATTTCAACAACGTCGAGCGCGCGCCCTTCGGCGATTTCAAGACACGCTTCACAGGCGCCGCATGGCTCGCCTTCCTTGGAACGCTCGCGGCAATTCAGGGCCTTGGCGAAAATACGCGCAAGGCTCGTTTTACCCACGCCGCGCGGTCCGGAAAACAGGTAGCTGTGCGCGACGCGATCGGTGGCAACTTCGTTCGCGAGTGCCGCTTTGACATGCTCCTGCCCCGCGACTTCCGCGAACGTCTTGGGCCTGTATTTTCTATACAGTACGGTCATGACAGGCCAATGAGTTTCTTAGAGCTGCGGCTTCTTGCGGATGATGTTTTCGACGGCCGCCCACTTGGACGGTGCGTTCTTCGGAACGAGAATAACGGCTTCGTCGCCGGCTTCGGCTTTATAGTACGTTACGGACGCTTTGATCACCTTCCAAGAGCGTCCGCCCGCAACGACGAGATACTGACTCGTCTCCTGATCGAACGCGAGCGTGCCGATCAAACGCTGGCGCTCGATCGGTCCGATCTGCTTGTAGATGAAGTTCCCGCGGCCACCGATCGTGAGCTTCAACATGTCCCCTTCCACCAGCTTCGATTTCGAAGCGTAGTTCGGAGGTACGGCGTAGCCCTTGCCGTCGTCGCCGACCATTTCTTGGCCGTCAAAGACGCCTTCCACCACGCGTTCGCTGGATGAAAAAGTGTCGGCAGGGTTCTGCGAAGGCGGCACGAGCGGAATGGCGGTCACGTTCCAAGTTTGCGTCTCCTGGACGAGTCCCGGCTGCACCCTTCTCGTTTCAGGCCCCGATTCTTCAAGAAGTTTCAGGGCGTTGTCGATCGAGTCGCGTACGTTTTTGAGGATAGAACGAAGCGTCGCTGCCTTGCTCGGAGCCATGTCCGCACGAACGACCGCATCGACAAGGGCATCCAAGCGATCCGGCATGTCTTTAGTCGCCACAGCTTCGGAACCGGACGATTGTGCTTCGTGATCAATTTCTTCGGTAAGCCATTCCATAGTGAGCTTTTGTTTGATTCTTCCCGTTCTCTATAGCATACGGCGTGCCGCCGCGCTATCGAGGCGCATGTGGATAGTTAAATAAATCTCAAGCGTTCGCGAATTTCCGCTTCGACGATCTCGCGGTCGCGTCCGTATTTGAGACGCGAGAGCTGCTTGATAGCCGCTGTGAGGCGGGTGTCCGGCTTCCGAATGGGCGCCATCGCCATATTGAACGGACGAGACGCCGTATTGTCGATCAAGAGCTTGGCATTCGCGGTATATGCCTCGACGTTCACGAGATCGAACGGCGTGAAGACCGGCGCGAATTCTTTGCCGAGGAAGTCTGCGTCTTCCGGACCGACGCGGAACGCGATCATCGTACCGACGTTGCCGAAGACCGCATCGCGAATCGCCGTATCCCCCTTTTGCGAGATTTGTCCGATGTATTGGTGCGCGATCGTGAGATCGAGTCCGTACTTGCGCGCTTCCGAAAGAATCGTGGCGATCGAATCCGTGATGAAGTTCTGGAACTCGTCGATGTAGAGGTAGAAGTCCTTGCGCTCTTCGGCGGAAAGGTCGGTGCGCGAGAGCGCAGCCATAAGAATCTTTCCGACCAAGACCATGCCGATCAGGTAGGCATTCAGGTCGCCAAGCTTACCCTTCGACAGATCGAGTAACAAGATCTTCTGCTGATCCATCGCCTCGCGCACGTTAATCGCGCTCTTCTGCTGACCGATGATCGGCCTGACGATATCGTTCGTGATGAATGGCGTGAGCTTCGAGGTGATGTACGGCACCATGTTCGCGAGCGAGGCCTCGCCGCCGGCCTTCGACGCTTCCTTCAGCCAGAAATCCTTCACGACCTGCGTCTTGCACTTCGACAGTTTGTACGCGCGGAAACGCTCGTCGGACAGGACTCTCGGAATTTCCATGAGCGTCGATCCGGAAGCCGGATCGTCCATGACGAGAATCATGGCGTTTCTCATGTACTGCTCGAACATCGGACCGCCCGTCGACTTGAGGTCGTAGAGCTTGTCAAAAATCTTGAGCATCTCGTTGATCACGAACGTCTTCTGCTCAGGATAGCGCTCGTCGTACTCAAGCAGGTTCAAACCCATCGGCCGCTCGGAATCGGCCGGCGAGAAATAAATAACGTCGTCCGCGCGCTGTTTAGGCACGAACGCGAGGCAATCCTGCGCCAAGTCGCCATGTGGATCGATGACGCAGACGCCGCGTCCCGCCTCGATATCCTGACGCACCATCGCCTTGATGAACTCGGATTTACCGGAGCCGGATTTACCGATGATGTACATGTGGCGTCGACGATCCGCCGCCTTGATGCGTACCGGATGCTCTTGTCCTCGGTATTTGATGATACCCAAAAGCGTTCCTTCCTTCGGAAGGTTCGACGGCGGCGGCGCTTTGCGCGCGGTGAGCCAGCGGATGTTCGGCGTTTCCGTCGATGTCAGCGGGAGATGCCAGAGGCTCGCGAGCTCGTCCGGGGTCAGCACCATGCGGCGCTTATCATGAAAGACGCGCAAGATAAAATCGCTGACGATACGGCTCTTCCCTTCGCTCACGCGCTTAAATGCGTTGCCGTACTGAGGGCTCGAAAACTGATTGAAAGCACCGATCAGGTTCCCCAAGACAAGTTCCGCACGCCCGGGGGTCGGAGACGAAGCGACTAGGTTGATATTGGCGTCGAGACCGAGCTGTCCGACTTTCTCCTCGATAGACTTCACCATCTGCTCCTCAAGCGGCGACAGACGGTATTCCTTGGCCTTCTCCCCCGTCTTTTCTTCCTGGGTTCCGTGCTTAATGAGGCTCGAACCCTTGCGCGCCTGATCGTACGAACGCCCTTGCTGCATGAGCGAAGCGATCTTCACGCCTTTTTCGCGCCAGACCTTCGGCGCCGAACGAACCAAAATCTGGATCGCGGCGCCATCCCCCGCTTCGACTTTCGCCAGAGCGTTCGTCAGCGCGTTGAGCGGATCGGTTTCAAGCTTCTTGTAGGTATGCAGCGGAAAGAAATTCTCGCGACCAAACACGAGGTGCGCACTCGCGATCGTGCCTTTCGGCTGAAAAACGTTGTAATCGGAAACTTCTTCGATTTGAGCGAGAGGATACTGGGCGTGCACCTGCTGCTCGACGAATTCCCGGAAGCGCCTCGGTGCGGAAATGTAAAACGAAACGAGGCCGCCAGTCGCGACGATTTCAAAAGCGATCACGTCGCCGCGTCCCGCGAGCCAGGCGCGGAATCCGTGCTCGGCTTTCAATCCGCCGACGCTCTTGAAAACGCCTTCGGCCACGGCGATCGCGGCCTGGATTTCCTGAAGCGACTTGTCGCGCTGTCCACCATCCTTTTCCCCGGACTCTTTCGGTACCGTGACCAACATGACGACGTTGTCGAAGCCGCGCGCGATTTCGGCCCGCGCCGTGAGCACACGACGGACGATTCTGAGCACGATCAGGAACGCGAAGACGCCGATCACGAACGGTACGACCGGCAGAAGGAACGGGAAAAGATCGGGAAACTGGAACGGGTTCATAGCTTCAAGATCTTATCGGTCTTGATCTTGGCTTCTTGCGCCAGAAAAAAATGATTGACGCCGGGAATCATCTTGAGCCACGTCGCGATCAGTTTCAAAACGACGCGCGCGTTCACTTTGGCATTGCGCACCATCGTCACAATGATCGACGTGATGCGCTCGCCCTCTTTTCGGAACTTGATTTGCAACTCCGGCGTCATCTTGTGAAATGCGTCGCCCAAGTCTTCTTCAAGAATATGCTCGACGGCGCGCACGGATGGATCTTTCGGAGCCGGCGCAACCGGTGCCGATACCGGCACATCTTGCACGACCGGTACGGTTTCCGGAGGTTGTTCAACAGCGGGTTGAGAAGACTCAAATGAGGCCCCGGTTTCGGGAACCTCGTTGCGTTGCTCCGGAATCGCCGGAACCTCTTCAAAACCGGGCGTAGGCGCTCCTGGCGGCATAGGCGTTGACTTCTTTAGTATAGCATACCTATACTGCGAGCAGTGCGTCACTGAACCTTCCAAACGGAGAGAAAACCCGTGGCTGGAAACAGCAAAGGCAGTATTCCTGTTCTAGGCAGCACCAAAGGCGGCAAGAAAGGAGCCGCCCCTTTGTCTGGCAAGACGCGGACTCCGCCGAGATTGACGGACATTCCCTCGCTGCGCGTGCGTCTAGCGCCCGATAACCGCGAGGCTATACTGCTCAACATCCCCTGCAACGACTCGGGGATCGATCTTGTCCTGTTCTTGATTGCCACCCATCCCGACGCCTGGGGCGTGACTCGAGAGCAGCAGCCGCATATCCGCTTCGGGGACATCCTACACATCGGGTGCCCCAACCCGAATGATGGGTGGGTCGATACGGCGGACGCGAAAAAGGAGACTCCGTCCCCTTCCGGCAGTTATCGCCACATCCGCGTACGGACGGGCAGATACCTCTCGGCACCCCAAGCGTCGAGAGCGAATGCCTTCATCCATCCGTCGGCGCGCACGTCAACGCCGTCGGCCGCCGAAACACCTCAGAGGCCGGAACAAGAGGAAGAGTACGTCGGGATCGTCAACATCCCGGACTCGGAAATCGGCCTGGCGATCATGGAAGAGATCTACCGTGACCACCTCGGCGACGATATCGGAGCCTACACGCTCTTCACTACAGACTTCGGTCATATCCCGATCAAAGAGTTGGCTAGAGCCAACGCTTTGCGGAAATGAACGGTTCTCCGCGATCATCGCGGAGTTTTTCTTTCTACGCCTTTTTCAATTTTTGTCCTTGCGGCGTATCTTCAACGACCCAACCTTTGGCGGCGATCTCGTCACGCAAACGATCGGAGGCGGTCCAGTCCTTGTTTACGCGCGCTTCAATACGCATTTGAGCAAGCGCCTGCACGGTTTCGGGAATTTCCTGAGCCCGTACTTCAAAAAGTTTGAGACCGAAGATCGTGTCGAAAGCGCGCAGGAAGGAAGCACCCTCCTTTTGATCGATCATACCCTTGTTCGCTTCCGTCATGAATTCATGCGCGAGCGCCAAGACCGCCGAGACGTTCAGGTCGGTATCCATCGCCTCGATCAACCGTTCCTCATATGAACCCTTCACGGACTCCGCGGATGCGAAGGTTTCCGCAACGGCTCTCATCTGGGCAAGCGTCCGCTCGGCAGCCTTGAGACCGTCGAACGTGAAGTTAAATTGCGTGCGATAGTGGGAGGAAAGCAGCAGGAAACGCACCGCTTCGGGCGAGTAGCCTTTCGCGACAAGGTCGGAGAGCGTGTAGGTGTTCCCTTTCGACTTCGACATTTTTTCTCCTTCGACCAGGAGAAATGAGACGTGTAGCCAGTGGCGCGAAAAAGGCGCATGATTGGCGCTTTCGGACTGGGCGATTTCGCATTCGTGGTGCGGAAATTTCAAATCTTCGCCGCCGACATGCAAGCTCAGCGTGTCGCCAAGATACTCTTTTGCCATCGCCGAGCACTCGAGGTGCCAACCGGGGTAACCCTGAATGCCGCGCGGGCCTTTCCATTGCATGACGTGATTCGGATTCTGGATCCAAAGCGCGAAGTCCGCCGGATGCTTTTTATCGTCTTTCACCTCGACGCGCGCACCAGCAACAAGATCCTCGACGGAGTTACCGGAGAGCTTTCCGTATCCAGCAAACGAAGCGACGTCGAAATACACGTCGCCTTTTTCCGTGACGTAGGCATGACCCTCTTCGAGAAGTTTTTCGACCAGCGCCACCATTTGCGGAATATGTTCCGTGGCGCGCGGGTGCTTCCATGCGCGCTTGAATCCGAGCGCGTCCATGTCGCGGAAAAAAATTTCCTCGTAGAACCGCGCGATCTCCTCGGGCGTTTTCCCTTCCTTCGCCGCCGCGACCTCCAATTTATCTTCGCCGACATCGGCGTCGTTCAGCATATGCCCGACGTCGGTGATATTCATCACCAGTCGCACTTCGCGGCCTCGATATTCCAAATACCGGCGAAGCGTATCCGTCGTCAAAAAGGTCCTGAGGTTTCCGATCGAAGCATAGTGGTAGACCGTGGGGCCGCAGGCGTAGATCGTCACTGGACCGACGCTTTCTTCGGGAAACTGCTTCGTTTTTTTGCTCAGAGAATCGTAGAGCTGCATAGTTATGGTATACTAGCACCAGCTTAGTCCTATTCACAATGACGTATGGACATGAAGAAAGCGGCTCTGGCCCTTGCCGGCTTGGCCGTGGGTTTCGTGGCCGGCTACGGAACCGGACGCGTCTCGACCGGTACGCCCATCAATCCCCTTTCCTTGGGCAAAGGAAGTTATGAGGAAGGGTACGCCGCCGCCCAGAAAAAACTGGCCGATTCCGGGCTTCTCCCGCCGGCACTGACTGAAACACGCGTCCTGACCGGACGAGTCAAAGACATCTCGGGAAACACACTCACCTTCGAAGCGGATCTTACCACTTCGAACCCGCTTGAGACGATCAATGCGCCGAAAGAAAGAAACGTAACGATCGCCTCTGGAACGAAAGTGTACCGCCTGGTGCCAAAAACTCAGGCAGAGATCGACGAAGAGACGTCCCGACCGCGCGCAGACGAAAGCGGCCGCCCGCTTCCGCCGCCATCGCTCATGCAGCAGCAAACCATCGCGCTCGCGGATATCAAAGTCGGAGAACTCATCACCGTGACGGCAGGAGCGGACATCCTCCGCGCGACCTCCTTCGAAGCGACGGAAGTCGCCGTCGCCTTCCCGGAACCCACGTCGGCATTCACGCCCCCTACGGCCCCGCCGACCAATCCGTAACACAAAAATCGCTCCCAAACAGGAGCGATTTTTGTTTGCCTCATGAGATTACTTTTTCGCTTTCAGCGCTTCGATATCGGCCTTCATGCTCTCCAAGTCTGACTTGAGGCCGTCGTACTCGCGCGGATCAACCCACTGGTGTGGATTGACATAGCACATGACCTTGTCGCCCTTCGAATACTCATCGAACGACTCCATCGCCATGCAGACGACGCGACCTGTTTTGCTTGCCTTCATCGCATAACCGGCTTTCGAAGAGCTGGTGAGAAGATCTCCGGGTTTGATCGCGCCGCCTTCGAGCGTGACTTTGACGGGTACGCGCCCGGCCAAAGCGACCGCCGCATGCGTCGAGCCGAGTTTCTTGATCGTCTCAGCCGTGTTCGCGTTACCTAATTCGACGCCGTACTTGCCGTTGACATCCTGGTTACCCATGAGCACGCCCGGGGAAGTCGAGTAGATGCCGGCGATGCCGTCTTCGTACGGTTTTCGCGACTTGTAGACTTTGTTGTCGACGTCCGGCCTCCACACGATCACGTCGCCGGGTTCGGTATGCTCGCCCGTCTCGTAGACTTCGGCGATGTCTTCGCAAACGATGCTGTCCGTTTCAGAGTCGTTCGTGGCGCAAGTGGTACGGATGGAACCAAGTGTCGCGTACAACGCGTAGTTGTTCGTGCCGCCTTGTGCGTACGCGAGGACACCATAGGCCGTCGTGCCGCCGATACCGTAGGCCGCCACACCGTAGTTGGCCGTTGTGGCGCCGCTACCATAGAGGTAACCGCCGTAGTTCGCGTTATTGGCACCTTGCCCGTAGCTCACAATGCCGTAGTTACCCTGCGTTTGGATACCATACGCGGCGGAAGGCGCAGCACCGCCGAAACCTGCGGTCTGCGTGACTTGAAGGCGACCTTGCGCATAGACAGCAATGTTGTTCGCCGAGAAGGCATCCGCACGAACCGCATACCCCGCAGCAGACGTCGCTCCGAAGTAACCTCCGTACAATTGGCCACCACCCCAGACACCGATACCGTTCACGCCGGTCGTGTTACCGCGCACGCCGTAGTCGGTGGCGCTCGAATAGATGCCTGTTCCGGTTCCTTCGATCGTCAGAGCCTCGCCTCCAAGGAACGTTCCGCCACCATTCGTATCAATCGCGAGGCTTCTGTAGGCAATCGCGCCGCGCACCGCAACCGTATCGAGCGTATCCTCCTCTCCACCGCAGTTAATCCAAGTTCCGTTTTCGTAGCAGCGGAACTTGTTGTTGAGCGAGTTGTAGAACATCATACCGTTCACGCCCGCAGGGTTTGTCGCCTGGCTTCCAAGAACCAGTTCGCCATTGATCGTCGTGCGGTCAGCCGCCGCATCGCCAAGCGTCGTGTTCCCGGTCACGGCCAGCGTTCCGGCCACTGCCAAGGTCGTACCTGGAGCGTTAGTGCCCACGCCGACGCGGTTGTTGAGCGCGTCGACATACAGTGTGTTCGCGTCGATGTTGAGGTTGTTCGGCGTCGCAACTGCAGTTCCCGTCAGCGTCAACGTGTCCGCTGCCGCGTTACCGATCGTTGTATTGCCGTTGACCGCAAAGTTTTGCGCAGCCGTAACAGTTACGCCATCGTCGGTCAACGTCGAGTTTCCGATCGTTGAAGCGGCCGTGAATTTCGGAATCGTGTTCACCGTACCGCTTCCGCCCATGCCGCCGTCGCGGCAGTCCTGCCACGAACCGTTTTCATAGCAGCGGAACTTGTTCGTGGTGCTGTTGTAATACATGCGACCGTTCGTGCCGCCGACGTCAACCGCGGAAAGACCCAGCTGCAGCGTCGTGCTGTTCGCAAGCGTCACACCGCCTTGAAACAAGGTAACGCCCGCAACACGCAACGAGGAGAAATCACCACCATAACCCGAACTCGAACTACCGTAGACACCAGCGCCGGCTCCAGTGGAGCGGCCATAGACACCCGTTGCCGCCGAGCTTCCGTAGATACCGGTTGAAGCACCTGAACCATAAATACCCGTCGATCCGGCACCATCCGCTGTACCATAAATGGCCGTAGCGCCAGCACCAGGCGCATATGCATCAATTCTCGGCGTCGAGAGCGCGTTGGCATAGATGACACCGTACACCGTCATGGCATAGCTAGCGCTCGGTGCGCCGCCGACACCGATCGTGGCTCCGTCATCCGTAATTGACGAACTTGTCAGCGCGTAACCTGAAGCATCGAATTTTGCAAGTGCGTTCGGAGTACCAAATCCACCGACGCTCTGCGGGCAGTTGGCGCCGTTCTGGAGACAGACCGCTTGCCCGGACGACGTTATCGTGCCGGCTGCGACAACGTTACCATCAGCATCAACACTGAAACGATCTACGGACTCCGCTTGCAAAAGCAGAATATTTCCAGCAGCGAATTGATCGACGTTTCCATAAATCAGATTCTCTCCTGGGTTCAAAAGCCGCATGTCAGGGCTTCCCAAGGTCACCATACCCTCGACATCAAAGTTGCCGCTTTCATCCAACGTCATGACGTTCGCACCGGCTCCGTTGAGCCAGTAGTACGAGTTGGTCGAGTTGTTGTTGCTGTCGATCTGGTTATAAATGGAACCCTGCGTATAAAAGTTGAAAGCATTCTCGCTGATACCGCCGATTTCAACGCCGCCAACCGAGTTGTTGATCGAGATAACCGGTCCAGCGCTTGCACCGAACGTTGTCAGACTGCTGAACGTATTTGTACCCGTGAAGGTCTGACCCGTGCGGTTCAACAACGCGACGTTCGAAGACAAGCGCGCATCATTCAACGTGCCGGAGGTGATATTATTCGCATTGATGTTGGTGATGCCGCTTCCATTGCCGCCAAGGTTCGCATCCAAGCCTCCTTGCACATGAAGCATGCCCGGAACAACAACGCTGTTCGTGGCGGAGAACACCATCGTGCGCACACCGTTCGTTGCCACGTTCATGACGTTGTCTGCAGTCCTGTACAGGCCGGTATCAGGATCACCGTTAAAGGAGAGGCCAGGCGCACTCACCGTGCCGGCCGGTGCATACAAAACACCGGTACCAATCGATACACCGCCATTGTTAATCATGAGACGGTTGACGCCGCCAGTCGTAACACCAATCGCATCCGCGCCGAGCGAATAGAGACCCGTGTTCGAATCACCGTTGAACGTATACGAAGGCACGCCGACGCTTCCGGCCGCGCTAGAGTACACACCCTGCGAAGTAACGTCACCGGTAAGGCCGATACGGAAACGATCCGCGGCTCCGAACTGGAGCAACAAAAGACTGCCAGCCGAAGAGGTGCCCGCAACGTTTCCGTAATAAAGATTTTGACCAGACGCGTTCAAGACAGGCGTACTTCCACCCGCTTGAAACGTGGCGCCGACTTTGGCGTCGCCCGTAATATTAATGCTCGCGTTCTGCGCTCCGCTTGCAATCGGAATATTCTGAATGACAGCCGGACTGCAGTTCGGCGGCGTGCAGGTCGGCGCGGCGAATTGCGCGTGAGCGGCGCCCGCACCGAAAGCCAACGCAACAAAAGCAACGAGCGAAACGAAAAGCTTGCGGTCGGTCGTGGCGATGCGCATAAGGCGTAATGGTTGATGAAGCCAGTATACCTTATTTCGCTTATCTTCGGGCTTGGGGATAAGTTGGGCGTTCGGCCAGCCCTACGTCTGGATGAAGAGGGCTAGACGTTCTCTTCCCTCTGAAAATCTTCCAGGAGCTGTTTTGCCTTTTTGGAAAGGTGCTTGGGCGTGCGGATGCGCACGCGGACGTAGTGGTCGCCGCGGCCGGAGGCCTGGAGACGGGTCACGCCGCGATTCTTGAGGCGGATCTCTTCGCCCGCTTGGACGCCTGCTGGGATCTTGATCGTGAGCGCGCCGTCGAGGGTTTCAATTTCCTTCTCCGCACCGAGCGCCGCGTCGGCGAAGCCGATTTCAAGATTCGAATAGACGTCAAAACCATCGCGTTCGAAACGCGTGTCGGGTTGGATGCGGATGTGCAGATACAAGTCGCCGTTCTGCGCACCATGCGGACCGGCTTCGCCGCCGCCCTGCACGCGAATCGTCTCTCCGTGATCGATGCCGGCCGGAATTTTGACCGTCATCGAGGTCTTCTCGCGTTTCACGCCCGCGCCACCGCACTCCTTGCACTCTTTCTCCGGAACATTGCCGGAACCGCGGCACTGGCCACATGTCGTGACCGCCTCGAAGCTGCCCAAGATCGTGCGCTGCATCTGACGCACACGGCCTTGGCCGCCGCACGTCTTGCAAGTGATCATTTTCGAACCTGGCGGGATACCGGTACCGGAACACGCGCCGCAGGCAACGGGCTTGTAGAGCTCAAGCGTTTTTTCCGTGCCAAACGCCGCGTCGTGGAACGAAATCGTCACGTTCACTTCGATATCTCCGCCGCGCGCTTGGCGTCGACCCCCACGCTGGCCGCCGAAGCCGAACATGTCGCCGAACATCTCGCCCAAATCGCCCATGTCGAAATTGGCGCCTTGGCCGCCAAACCCCTGGCCACCGAAGCCGCCGAAGCCTGGACCGGCCGAACCGAATTGGTCGTACTGCGCGCGCTTCTTGGAATCCGACAGGACCTGGTACGCTTCGTTGATTTCTTTGAACTTCGCTTCGTCCCCACCTTCCTTGTCCGGATGATGCTTATGTGCCAAAACTCGGAACGCTTTTTTAATCTCCTCGTCGGAGGCGTTTTTTTCTACGCCGAGTATCTTGTAGTAGTCTTTGCTCATGCGAGGCAAGCGCCTTGACGGCGAAGCGGTATTAGGATAGTCCTGGTGTATCAACGTTCATTCTACAGGAGGGCGTAATGCATCTCTGCAACCCATGCAAGTCGGTCGACTGGGACGCGCGCATCGCGCAGTACAAGACGCGACCGCCGGGCGACGGATCGCCGCGAGTGTACTGTCCGTATTGCACGCATATCGGAGGCGCGCGCGTCGAATTGGTCTACTACACGCACTCGATGTGCGAGAGATGCGCCGCGTCCAAGAATGAATGTCAGGCCTGCGGAGCTTCAACGCTCTCGGAGACGGAACTGGAGCGCCAAGACGTCTTCGAGACGCTCTTTGACGCCTTCGTGACTCTGGTGAAATCCTACGGCATCACGTCGGCCGCGCAGCTCATGCGCGAGAAGCTCGCCTCGAGCAAGGACGGCTTCTCGCCGGCGGAGGCTGCCGTGGCCGAGAAGATCGCGGCGATTCCGCTCGATCTCGTCGACTCCATGCAGCCGCACCAGATCTACCACTACCGCCACAAGCGACCGATCTGGAGCAGGGTCTTCGGCCAAATACTGAGAGACACGCCTCCCGCCCGATGCGCGAACTGTCCGCGGCCCTCACGCTGGCATCCGGCCATGACCCGCGCCGCTCGGTGCGGTCATTGGACCGCCGGGGAAGCAGCCGCGTGGTGCCTCCCCTGCGCCGTGCATCACGGCGAGTGCGCGTTCTGTCGCGCCTCTACACGATAGAGGCGCTTTTTTATTCCTTCTTATCGACGACTTCGCCTTCGATCGGTCCGTCGCCTTCTTTCTTGTCGGCGTTCGAAGCCTCGCCCGCTGGAGGATTTTCTTTGTACATTTCTCCACCGATTTTTTGCGCGAGGTCGGTGAGTTCATTCGCGGCTTTCTTGATTGCTTCCTGGTCGGCGCCGTCCTTTACCGCTTTGAGCGCGGAGAGTTTTTCTTCGAGTGCTTTCTTGTCTTCCGGTTTCATCTTCTCGCCCATGTCCTTGAGCATCTTTTCGGTGGTGTGCACCATCGTCTCGGCGTTGTTCTTGAGGTCGGCCATCTCGCGCTTGGCTTTGTCCTCCGAAGCGTGAATCTCGGCGTCCTTCTTCATGCGCTCGACTTCTTCCTTGGAGAGGCCGGTCGAGGCGGTGATGGTGATTTTCTGTTCCTTGCCCGAAGCTTTATCCTTCGCCTTCACGTTCAGGATACCGTTGGCGTCGATATCGAAAGTGACTTCGATTTGCGGCACACCGCGCGGTGCCGGCGGGATGCCGTCGAGCATGAAGCGTCCGAGTGACTTGTTGTCGGCCGCCATTTCGCGCTCGCCCTGGAGGACGTGGATTTCGACGCCCGGCTGGTTGTCGGCCGCGGTCGAGAAGACCTGCGTTTTGGCCGTCGGGATCGTGGTGTTGCGCTCGATCAGTTTTGTCGAGACACCACCCATCGTTTCAAGACCGAGCGACAGCGGAGTGACGTCGAGAAGCAAGACGTCTTTGACGTCGCCTTGGAAGACGCCACCTTGGACTGCCGCGCCGATCGCGACGACTTCGTCCGGGTTCACCGAAACGTTCGGCTTCTTGCCGAAGAATTTTTCGACGGTGGCGAGGACGAGCGGCATGCGCGTCATACCACCAACCATCACGATCTCGTTGATGTCGGAGACGGAAAGTTTGGCGTCGGCCAAGGCTTTCTTCGTCGGTTCGAGCGTCTTTTCGACGAGGTCGCCGACGAGCTCTTCGAGCTTGGAGCGCGAGAGCGTCATGACGAGATGCTTGGGGCCGGTGGCCGGGTCGGAGGCGATGAACGGCTGGTTGATTTCGGACGTGGCCGCGGTCGAGAGTTCGATCTTGGCTTTTTCGGCGGCCTCCTTGATGCGCTGCAAAGCGAGCGGATCCTTGGAGAGATCGACGCCTTCGGCTTTCTTGAATTCTTCGACGATCCAGGTGATGAGGCGCTGATCGAAGTCGTCGCCGCCGAGATGCGTGTCGCCATTCGTGGCTTTCACTTCAACGGTGTCGGCGGAAACTTCGAGTACCGAGACGTCGAACGTGCCGCCACCCAGGTCGTAGACGACGATCTTTTCATCTTTCTTCTTGTCGAAACCGTAGGCGAGTGCGGCAGCCGTCGGTTCGTTGATGATGCGGCGCACTTTGAGGCCGGCGATTTCGCCCGCGTCTTTCGTGGCTTGGCGCTGGGCGTCGTCGAAGTAGGCCGGCACGGTGATGACGGCTTCCTCGATCTTCTCGCCGATTTTTTCTTCGGCGTCCGCTTTGAGTTTTTGAAGAATCATCGCCGAGATTTCTTGCGGCGAGTATTCCTTATCGCCCATGACGATCTTCGCGCCTTCGCCCGACTTCGTCAGTTTGAACGGGAAGAGCTTGGCGTCGCGCTGCACTTCCGGATCTTCCCAACGGCGTCCGATCAAACGTTTCACGGAGTAGATGGTGTTGGTCGGGTTGACGACGGCCTGGCGCTTGGCGAGAAGTCCAACGAGGCGCTCCCCCGCTTTGGAGATCGCCAGCATCGACGGCGTCGTGCGCGCGCCTTCTTTGTTTTCGAGCACCTTCGGCTGACCGCCTTCGATGACGGCCATGCAGGAGTTTGTCGTACCGAGGTCGATACCGAGAATTTTAGGCATATGTGTGTAGTTGATGTCATTCCATCCCGGCGGAGGCCGGGATCCAGCACTAGAGGTGTTTGAATCGTTAGAGCGTGGACCCCGGCCTCCGCCGGGGTGGTTATTGGTTATTTCCCCTTCACTTCAATCTTAATTTCTTTCTTCTCCCCTTCGTCGGCTTTCGGAATGGTGATGCGCAGGAGTCCGTGCTCGGAGGTCGCTTCCGCTTTCTCACCGATGACCGGCGCGGGCAGGGCGATCTTGCGCTGGAAGGCGCCGTAGCGGACTTCCTTATAGAGATAATCCTTCTCGTCGACTTCCTTGCGGTGCTCTGTTTTGCCGCGAAGCGTCAGCACGCCGCCTTCGACCGTGACTTCGACGTCTTTCGGATCAACGCCCGCAAGCGCCGTCTCGACAACGATATCGTTGCCGTTTTCATAGACGTCGACCGCTGGGATGAAGCCTTTGGAGAGATCCATGAGACCTCGATCCAAGTCTTCGAGAGGGTTCTGGTTTTTTGGGAGGAGGGACATATTACAAAGTTCTCACCGACACTTTCTCCAAAATCTCAAAATGTTCCGCATCGTGGTTAACGTCCTGAACAGTACCCTGCAAGATCAGACCGTTACCTTCTAGTACAACCCAGAATGTTCCTTCGTTGGATGTGAAGCTAACCTTGGCAGCTGTTTCTTTGATTTTGGCATCGATATTACTCTCATCTCCAAAATCCTCACTTACCTCAACAGCAAAACTGCCGCCTTTGCGACTTTCTGGCTTATGAATGGTCTCAGAAAAAACGATAACCTTATACATAGTGATCTGAGCTAATTCGCAATCACTTCGCCAACGCCTTGAAGCTAGCCCCGACCGTATCAAACTTCACTAGTTTATTCTGCGTCTGCACGCTCAGCTTGATGCTGTTGAGTCCCGCTTTGTGCTTCGGGAGGTCTGCCAGGCGGATTTTTTGGTCGCGCATTTCGGTGCCTTTGTCGCCGACGACGCGGGTCGGGACGGTCACGAGCGAGTCGCCGCTCAAGCGGAAAAACATCAGGAACTTCGGCCACTCTTTGAAAGAGAAGCTGTGCTTTTCGTATTCTTCGTCCCATTCAAGATCGCTTTTGAGCAACATATGCATTTGTTTATCGTTTTAGAACCACGGATCCTTCGACTCGCGCGGCTCGCTCAGGATGATCGTCGCGCAAGGTCGCGCCCTTTTATTTCGCGACGATCACTTTCGCCGGCCGCACCGTCTTCCCGTTGATCTCGTAGCCGGCTTGAACCTCTTTCAGGATCGTGCCGTGCGTCTTGTCGCTTTCTTCTTCGCCGACCGCTTCGTGCTTGGTGGCATCGAAGGCTTCTCCGATCGTCTTGATCATCGTGAGGCCGAGGTCGCGGAGCGCTTCTTCGAGCTGCTTTTGGATAAAGCCGACACCGACCGCCCAGTTCACGACCGTCTTGTCGTCGGACTTCGGCATGTGCTCCATGGCGGTATTGAAGTTGTCGAAGACGGGCAGGAAGCGTTCGACGACGCGGAGGGTGGCGTACTGCCCCATCTCGGCGCGTTCGCGCGCGACGTCTTTTTTCAGGTTCTGGTAGTCGGCGAGCGCGCGCTTCCAGTTGAGTTCCAACTCGACGCATTTTTCTTCTGCCGACGTGACGGGAGTTTTTTCAACGAAGTCGTCTTGCGTCTGTTCTTCAGTTTTCTTTTCTTCGTCAGACATATATTTGTTATGTCATCCTGAACGCAGTGAAGGATCTGTTTTATTCTTCCGGGGAAGAAAGCAGATTCTTCGCTTCGCTCAGAATGACATTGGGTGGGTTCAGTTTTTGAGCGTTTCAACGGCTGTTTCAAGAAGGGCGAGATCGGTGTCGTAGTCCATGCGCATCGGGCCAAGGAGGCCGAGCAGGCCGATCGGCGAGCGCACGACGAGAAGCCCGCATTCGGCGCCGAAGGGATTTTCCGAACCGATCAGGATGCGCGCGTCGGAGCCGACTTCCGGGAACATCTTTTCCATCGTCTCGTCGAGATGATCGAGCACGCGCGACATCGAGGCAACGAGCGAGAGTTGTTTGAACTCGGGCTTCGCGAACAAATTGGAGAGGCCGGTGTAGTAGACGTCGCGCGGAGCGAAGGCGGCGAGCGCCGATTCGTTCGCGAGTTCGGCGAGCGCCTTGGCGACGCGGCGCAGCTTGTCATCTTCCTCTTCGGCGGCTTTCACCGCTTCGACAAGCGCGTGCATCGCGGCAGGACCGGGCTTTTTCCTTTCGAGGAAGCGGTCGACGTAATAGCGGTAGCCTTTTTCGCTGGGCGCGCGTCCGGCTGACGTATGTGGCTGGAGCAGGAATCCTTGTTCTTCGAGCGCCGCGAGTTCGTTTCGGATCGTCGCCGAGGAGACGTCCAGGCCGGATTCATCGGCCAGCCACGCCGAACCGACCAGCTCGGCGCTTTGGATGAAGCGTCGGACGGTGAGTTTCAGCAGGATTTCCTGGCGAGAATCAAGCTGTTCCATAGTTTCTAGCACTCAGAATATACGAGTGCTAACGAGTCGTCAAGAAGGGTTCCAAGCTTGACATTTCAGGCAAAATCCGCAATGGTGCAGGCGGAGGTCCACGTGCGTTCACATCTCATCGAACTCGTTCTCTACACCGTCCTGGCCTTCTCGGCCGAAGACATCTTCATCGGCATCGGCAACGTCGTCCGCAGCCTCTGGCGAAAGGAGAAGGTCGACTGGAAGCTCCCCTGCTGCACCAACCTGTGGAGTTTCCCAGTGTACGCCGTCTCGGCGACCTTCGCGTTCAACATCATGGACGAGGCGTGGCCGAACTTCTACGGCTATGCCTGGTGGCAGCGCGGCGTGTTCTACGCCTTCTGCACCTACCTGTTCGAATTCTCGTGGGGTTTCATCCTGGAAGAGACCGTCGGCGAATGCCCGTGGCGCTACCGCAAGTCGTCCTGGCGGATCTGGCGGTACATCAAGCCGGAATACGTCGGCCTCTGGTTCCTCTTCGGCTTCGCGCTCGAATGGATCCATCTTCGAGCCCTGCCGATCGCCCTCGCCGGCCTCTCTTGACAGCCCGGCGGCGATCTGCTAGAACGTACCTATCAAAGAAGGCCGCGTGTCGGCCAGGCGACTGTTCTCTCTCATGGAACGCCGAAGTGTTGTGCTCTGCCTCCCCCTCAAGAGCACGGCCACGGCGAACCAATGAGCGGCGTACGCAAGCGTGCCCTCCCTGCAATGGCTTTCTGCCGTTGCAATGGTCGAGAACCGCTTCCGTCCGGGCCACAGCGACGCTCGTCGCAAGGCCTTCGACGCCAAGAACAGGGGCCTTCGGGCCTGTCTCTGACGGACTTCCCGTGCGAAGTCCGTTTTATTTTTTTGCCGCAACAAACCTTCAACAGTGCGCAGTACTTGCTTGAGGTTCGCTCGTGTAACGGGAACCTCGATGCAGGATCGGTATTTCTCGGTGGACTCGTCACGAGTCCTCTTTTTTGATAAACTGAAGTGACTATGAAAACACTGGAGAGTAAGCTCAATCGCGACCCCAACATGCAAGCCATGATCTTCGGTCTCGGCGGTGCCGTATTTTTTCTTTTTGGCTTCCTTGTCTTTACAGGAGGTGCTTTCTATACGGTTAGCGGAGAGAAGGCGAATGGACAGATCACCGGCATTGAGGAGCGCCGCGGCCGCGTCAGTGGTACAAGGAGCCATTATTCCGTGACCTATGCGCCCATTGTCACGTTCGCGACTCCGGACAGAAAGACATACACCTTCACGTCTGGTCTCAGTATGGGGGAATTTCCTAAAATCGGTCAGCGCGTTGACGTGCTCTACAACCCCAAACGACCTGAAAGCGCCGAGATCAATTCATTCTCCGCGCTATGGCTCGCCCCGATCGGATCCTTCGTCGGTTTTCTTGTCTTTTTGATGATCGGTTTCGCAGGCCGTCTCGCCGTACAGAAGAGGAAACGTTTCCTGCGCGACGGAGCGCGCGTGGACGCAACGATCACGGAGGTAAGCGCCATCAAGAGCATTCAGGAAACGACGGTCATGCCCCAAGAGCTTCAATCGCGAGCGGGCTGGAATATCAGCGCCACGGCGATCGACCCTCTTTCCGGCGCTTCGCGCACCTACAACGGAAAACTGATTGGATCAAAGCCCGGAGCGATCAATCCCCTACGCCTCGGAGCGAAGACCGTACCGGTGTATGTCGATCGAACCGATCCGACGCAATACTATATGGACACCAATCAATTAACGCCGTTCAATCTGTTTCCTGAAAAATTCGCCGGTAAATCGATGTTTCAGCAAATAGGCGTCATGAACGAGCTTTACAAGGAGGCTCAACGCAGAGGCGAAAGTCTCATCACTTCGACACCAGACACCTTCATGTCCGACGCCGACAAGCTGTTTAAATAGTGCCGCACGGCCTCGCGAAACACATAGCGGAAACGAAGGCTGTAAAAAAAAGCCCTGAGTCTCAGGGCCTGCGTTTGCGGCGCAGCGGCGGTTTGCGCGCTGGCGGCTTGGGTTTGAGGGGTTTGGTCGGATCGATCTTGCGCCGCGCTTTGGGCGACAGCGCGGCGCGCGTCGGCATCGGCGAACGACGAACCTGCAAGTGCGCGAGGGAAGCGCGGAAACCGTTTCCGTTCCGGATCAGATCTTCGATCGCCATGAACGGCTCCGTCTCCTCGGGGACGGTTCGCAGGATGATCACGATCGGTACCGTCTTGCCCGTCGCGCCTTGGCGCGGTTCGGGCCGATCGATGTCCATGATCGCAACCGGCTCGCCGCGCGCGGAAGCTTCTTCGACCGTGAGAGCGATCGAGGCGGCGAGAAGCGAAAGGTTCAGACCGCGCAGCCGCGATCGATTCACGACTTCCTCCGAAACGAGCCCAGCCAGAATCCGAGCCACGACGTGCGGAGACGCTCACATGCCTTCTTCGCAACGAAGACGAGATCAATCGAGCGCGTCAGCGCGTTTTTTCCTTCGGGAGCGGCAATGCTCATACGATCCTCCTCCCGTGCAGGATTGCACGGAAACACTCTCGCGTCAATCTAGAGCCAGCGCTTCGGAATGACGCCGAGACGGATCAAGATTTTCCATCCTTCGACAAGCCAAAGCACGGAGGAACTGACAACGACCGCAAGCGCCCATTCCTTCCAACCGACGGCAGCGAGACCAAAAACTTTCTGCAGAGCCGGCACATAGATGATGAGCGCGGCTAGCGCGATCGAAACGGAAACGCCGACCGGAACCCACCGGTTCGCCCTGAAACCGAGCGTGAATACAGAAGCCGTGACGGACCTCAAGCTGAACACGTTCCAGAGCTGGAAGAACGTCATCGCAAGGAACGCTACGGTGCGGGCATAGGCTTCACCATCGCGCTGATCGGCCCAACCGAACATGAGCAACGTGCCCGCCGCCATAAGCGTGGACGTAAATGCCGTCAGTACGAAAACGCTGCGAGAAAGCATGCGCGCGTCTTTGCGCCGCGGAGGCTGCGACAACTCGTCGCCGTGCTGACGTTCGGCGGCGAGCGCGACGCCCGTAAAGCCGTCCGTCACGAGATTGAGCCATAAAATCTGCGCGGGCAGGAGCGGGATCGGCAAGGCCAGCACGAGCGCGGCAAGAATCGTCACGACTTCTCCGACGTTCGTCATGACAAGATACGCCACGGTTTGCTTGACGTTGCGGTACACGATACGACCTTCTTCAACCGCCGCGACAATGGAAACGAAATTATCGTCGGTCAGCACCATTTCCGCGACTTCTTTCGTCACGTCCGTGCCTGTGATCCCCATCGCGACGCCAATATCGGCCCGTTTGAGCGCCGGCGCGTCGTTGATGCCGTCGCCGGTCATGGCCACCGTATGTCCAAGCGCCTGAAGGGCGCTTACGATACGAAGCTTGGTTTGCGGCGAAACACGGGCGAAGACTGCAGCGTGCCCCAGCGCCTCACGCAGGCGCGCGTCGGACATCGCCACGACGTCATCATCCGTAAAAACCTTCCCGTTGAGATCTTCGGCGCGCTCCAAAATTCCGACTTCGCGCGCAATCGCGACGGCCGTATCGCGATGATCCCCCGTGTTCATGATTACTCTGATCCCCGCGCGTTTGCAGGACATGATCGCTTCGCGCACGTCTTTGCGCGGAGGATCGATCATGCCTACAAGACCGAGAACCGTCAGTCCGTGCAGGTCTTTTTCATGCAATTCCGCCTTTACCGCATCGACGCGCTTGTACGCGACCGCGAGCACGCGAAGCGCGCCGTCGGCCATGGAGCGCGCGCCGGCTTCCAATTTCGCGCGCGTCGCCGGCGTCAGCGGATGCGATGTCCCTTGTTCTGCCGCCGAGGCCGCCATATTGAGAATGACTTCAGCGGCTCCGATGATCATGATCTCGCGCGTCGGTTGATCGCCTGGAGCGACGTACTCATGCAAAATTGCCCGATACTTCCGCTCCGACGTGAACAAAATTTCATCGAGCGTACGCTCTGCGCGCAGCAAGTCGTTTTTTTCGTAACCGCCCTTGCCGGCCAA
Organism: Minisyncoccota bacterium; assembly: GCA_052034355.1. Lineage (GTDB taxonomy): Bacteria > Patescibacteriota > Patescibacteriia > SG8-24 > DYFX01 > DYFX01. The sequence continues at coordinate 40,991 of JBPOIQ010000002.1, read as the reverse complement.
GACGACCAGCGCAGCTTCCGTCGGATCGCCGGAGGCCGCCCAACGCATATCACGCTCTTCAACCGCCGCATGGTTACACAACGCCGCCACGCGCAGAAGATGCAAAAACGAAGGATGCTCCGCCGGAGTGGCTCTCGCGCCCGCGATCAAGAACTCGCCTTTTGGCGCCCATCCTTCGCCCGTCACCGCGATCTCGTGCGTCAAGGTGAAAACCGTGCGCACGGTCATTTGGTTTTCCGTCAGCGTACCCGTCTTGTCAGTGCAAATAATATCGACCGTCCCGAGGGTTTCAACCGCCGGCAAACGGCGCGTAATCGCGCTGCGCCGCGCCATACGTTGGACGCCAATCGCGAGCACGACGGCGAGGACGGCCGGCAAGCCTTCCGGAATACTCGACACGGCCATCGCAATCGCGACCAGGAACATGTCGAGCGGTTCAAGTCCCTGCCGAACGCCGATAAAGAAGATGATGCCGGCGGATACGACGGCAGCGATCGCTAAACCACCACCCAGTCTATTCACACGCCGCTCAAGCGGCGTCTGCTCGCGTTTGATGACGGACAACGATTGGGCAATCTGCCCAAAGGCCGTGGCGCGGCCCGTTGCGATGACGACACCCGCCCCCTCGCCGGAAACCACGAGCGTGCCCATGAACGCCATCGAAGATCGATCGCCGAGTACGGCGTCTTGCGCGACCGAAGCGGTCTTCTTGGAAGAAGGGAGCGATTCTCCGGTCAGCGCCGCTTCGTCGATTTCAAGATCGCGCGAGCTCACGAGCCGCAGATCCGCCGCGATGCGATCGCCTTGCGCGATCAGCACGATGTCTCCCGGTACGAGCTTTGAAGATTCGATACGTACGGTGTGATCATTACGCTTCACCGTCACGGTCGGCACGACCATCGCCTTGAGCTTGGCGATCGCGGCTTCCGCCTTGCGTTCTTGCGCATATCCGATAAGCGCGTTCGCGAAAACGATCAAGCCGATCGCCGCGGCATCGAGCGCATGGCCCGAAAAAAATGAAACCGCGGCAGCCACAAAAAGCACGTACACAAGCGCGCTTTTGAATTGCTTCAGAAACAGGAAAAGCCGCGAAGTCGAAGCTTCTGCGGGAAGTTCGTTCGGACCGTAGGTTGCAAGCCGCGAGGCCGCTTCTTCATCCGTCAGCCCCTCCACCGAAGAAGCCAGCTCCTTGAGCGCTTCATCGGCATCGAGCGCATGCCAGGCGCGGTCACTGTTTTTCTTCATCGTGTGTTTCGCGAATTTCGGAGAGCAGCACATTCTCGACGCGGATGCCGCGCGGGAAGAAGATGCGCTCGAGCTCCTGCTTCGTTTCGATTTCGATCTGGTCGCGCTTGGCCGAAATGGCGTCGGCGAACGTGAAACGGGCCGCGATCATGCGCATGCGGCTTCGGATCGTCGGCCGGACGATTTTTTGCACGAAGTCGTCGCCGATCGTCTGCCAGATCGTCGGAATCTGCTCGATATCGAGACGAAGCAGCACCGTTCCTTCGACCGAGACACGCTTGCCGTCGACCGTTTGCGCCAGCACGGGCTCATCGCCCAATGCCCTGGCATGCGACGGATCAAACTCCTTGGAAATCGAATATTCGAGCGTTTGCGTGTTGAAGAGCTTGGCTTTCTGCCAAAACGGGATCTTGAGATGCAGCCCCGGCATCATCACTTTTTTCAAAACGCCGCGACCCAAATCGTACACACAGGCGACATACCCGGGCGGAACGTGAATGAAGAGCCCTTTGAGGACATCTTCCACCACGAACGAATACATCATTTGGTCGAGTCGGTCGGCCATAGTGCGCGGCGAAGGTTAGAGACGGTCAAAGAAAATACCATCGAGGTCAGGACAAACAGGCTCTTGGCCATCGGCAAGATCGACAATACCACGACGGTAAAAGCCGGGAAAGCGTAGCGATAGACGGCATCCTTCTTCTGCAGCAGGTGCGCGACCTTACGCTGTTCGAACGTGATCTCGACAAGAAGCAGGAGACCGACGGCCAGCGACCAATAAAAGTTGCGCGCGCCGAGCTCAGCGCCGAAAAACGTGGTATTGATCGGGCGATTGAACCCGCCGTAGATGCCGCGCTGAAACACCTGGTAGAGCACGATCATGACGATGAGCTGCAGAAACAGAATCATCGCTTTGGCCCAATGGCTCACTTTGTGTTCCTTGAGGAACGCGCGGATGTGCTCCCCCGCCAATACCTCGTCGTACTTGAAACGCTCTTGGATGTCGGCGACTTGCGCCTCGAGATGTTCGTACCGCGCCGCGTCCCGTTCCGCCTTGATTGTGAGAGGAATCAAGGCGAGACGCAAAAGAAACGTCATCTCGATAACCGCCAATCCGAGGTTACCGAAAGCGATCGTCTCGTAGAAAAAGATGAGGAGATCGAGAAGCGGCGCGACTAAGAAACTCCGCCACAGGTCAACCATAAACGTCTTATCGTAATGACGGCAGTATAGCAGTTTCGACGTCCCGAAGCGACGTCGCCTGATTGAGTCGGAGGCGGATATCCTTGCTGTTGGGTTCGCCCTTGAAATACCAGGTGAAATGCTTGCGCATGAGCACGACGCCGCGTTCCTCGCCGTACCGCGCGATCATGAGCTTCGTATGATCGAGCACGGTCTGCAGGCGCGTTTCTTCGTCGATCACCGTCGAAATGTTTCCGTCTTTCAGGAGCTCTTCGATCTGTTTCAAAATCCAAGGGTTGCCGAGCGCACCGCGGGCGATCAAAACGCCGTCGGCGCCGGATTGTTCCATGGCCGGCACGGCCGCTTCCGGCGTATGCACGTCGCCGTTCACGAGCACCGGAATCGAAACGCGCCTCTTCACTTCGCCGACCATCTTCCAATCGGCGACACCGGAATAGCCCTGCGCCTTCGTACGTCCGTGCACCGTCAGCAAATCGGCTCCGGCCTGCTCCAAAACAGGGGCGAAGTCGAGGCACTCGCGCGGATCGCTCCAACCAAGGCGGATCTTCACCGAAAGCGGCACGGTGATCGCAGCTTTCATCTTGCGAATGATTTCGGCGGCGCGTTCCGGTTCTTTCATGAGTGCGGCGCCGTTGAAGTTCGAGGTGATTTTGTAGACCGGGCAGCCCATGTTGATGTCGATGCCGTCCGGGTGGAAACGTTCTTCGACAATGCGCGCCGCTTCGGCCATCGTCTCCGGATCCGCGCCGAAAATCTGCTGGATGATCGGGCGTTCGGCTTCTTCGAACTTGCACATGGAGAGCGTCTTCTCGTTCAACCGCACGATCGCCTCTGCCGAAACCATTTCGCGAAACACAATCTTGGCCCCGAAGCGCTTGGCGATCAAGCAGAATTCGGAGTCGGTCATGTCAGCCATCGGCGAGAGCGCGATGATCGGTTTGTCGGCGGTTTTCCAAGAAAACATAAAAGCTACGCTAGGAATGTCCCAGCGTAGCTCCATTTCGGCTTCGCGTCAATGTTAGGCCTTGGGTGCCATCGGCATGGCGGCATCGTGCTCGCTCGCGCTTTTCTTCATGAGCAGCGCATCGAGACCGTAGGCGCCGGCGCCGGAGAAAAAGAGATTGAGAGATGCGGCCAAGAGGACCACTTCGAACTCGATCTTGGCCCAGGAGGAGAGACCCTTGGCGGCCAAGATGGCAACAACCATCGTCGCGGCATGCAAGAGCGCGACAGGGCGCACGGCCAAGCCGAGAATCAGGAGAATGCCGCCGAAGAACTCGACGCCGCCGATGAACGGCGCCATGAGCGCAGGCATCGGCACGCCAATTTTGCCGAAGAAACCGGCCGTCATGGCCAATCCGCCGAAGAGCTTCATCTTTCCATGGAAGACAAAAATCGCGCCGACCGCAACGCGCAAAAGAAGCTTGGCCACATCGGCGTTGCAAGGCTTTCGCAGGTGCATCATGAGCGGATTGTGCATGAGCTTGTGAAACATAAAAAACGTTGAAATTAAATCCTTAGGAATATAGCACATCACTGGACAGCCTTCCACTTGCGTGCTATCTTCCTAAGCGCCCGCCGCGTTCGTCTAGCCCGGTCCAGGACGTCGCCTTCTCACGGCGAAAATCAGGGGTTCGAATCCCCTACGCGGTACCAAAAAGCCCTCACCTTGACGGTGGGGGCTTTTTTTGTTAAACAGCCGGCGAGGAGAACGCTCATGACCCTGCCCATCGATCTTGTCCGTTTGTGGCTGCCATAATAGGAAAAGCTGGGAGGAACCGATGCTCGCACTCACCGACATTCTTTTCGGACGCCACGGAAAATCCGTCGCGAACCTCGCGACGCAGATCATGAAGCAAGGAAGACCTGAAGAGGCTCGGCGCCTGCTGGCTGGTCGGCACCCGGATCACGTCCCGCTCATTGACCACGGTCGAAACCAGGCCCGTTTGCTCGGCGACTGGCTGAGGAATGCTCTGGGCTTCCACATCGATCACTATCGCACGTCGCCACTCCCCCGTACGGCCGAAACCTCTGGCTGCCTCCAACTTCCGGACGCCGAATGGATCATCGAACCGCATCTCGTGGAGCGCAGTCTCGGAACGGTCGCGTTGCCGGAAACGCAGGAAGGCATTTCTGAATGGCGCTTGCACGAGCAGGCACAGCTCGATGCCCCGTACACGTGGGTGCCACCCGAAGGCGAAAGCATCCGGGATGTCGCCAAGCGGATCCGGTTCATGCTGAGCGGCCTACGACACGAAGAAGGTACGATGCTCTGCATCACGCACCGCGAAGCGCTCTGGGCGATCCGTACGATCTTCGAGCACCTCTCGAAGGACGAATTCGAGGCCATGTATCGCTCAAGAGCGCCTGAGCACCGGATCTGGAACTGCGAGCTGTTTCATTACAGCCGCCGTGACCCCGACACCAACGCACTCTCAGCGACGTTCGACTGGATGCGCCGCGTGCGCGTCCACGAAAGCGCTTCCGTGCAAGACACGGGCTGGAAGTCGATCGCGCGCAAGCGTCTTACCAACGACGAGCTGCTCGCGCTCGCCGCGCAGCGATCTTCGATCCCCACACCCGATATGACTCCCTAAACCGACATTGTCGGTTTTTTCTTTTCCGACTATCACATCCATCCGCCGGTACACTCACTCCAATTCAACGACGAATGCATCGTTCCATGAGTAGTGATGCGGCGCGTATGAGAACTCATGCGATCCTTTTTTAAGCGAGAGGGTCTTGTACCCTTTCGAGGCAAGCACGGACTGCATCTCGGCACGATTCGAGTGGATGACCGAAGCAGTCGGAATCAGGACGGCCTCCGCTCCGATGCGGCGTGCGGCTTCCTTGGCATACGAAAGCATGCCATCGAAGAGCTTCTCGGCTCCAGCTTGGCCAATAGCGGAACCCGACGGGTTGATGCCCGGCAGGGATAAATAAGTCTTGTTGTCGTCCTCGACGATCTCGAAATGCATACCACCACGAGCAGTGCCTTCGGCATCCCACAGGATGACGTTCGAAAAGGTTTCCTTCTGCCAAAGTTGCTCATCAACAGCCACGCAGACACCCATGTTGAGGCCAGCGACGGCGTGGGCGCGTTTCTTCGAGACTTCTAAGTGGAAGATGTCGCCTTTGCTACCCTCGGCGTCCTCTTGAAACTCATACCGGCCCATCTCCTCCTGCATGGATGCGTAGTCGTCGCCGATGAGACGGTTCGTGATATCGACGGAGAGTTTGCCGGCGTTGCGGCTCATCGCTGCGCCATCGAGAAGACCTTTCAGGAATTGTTCGACGGCTTTCCTTTGCGCTGTGTCGTCATTGTTGGGAATGCCTTCGACAACCTTGAGAACCTCCGAAAGCGCGTCGCCCTCCACATGGATCCCATAGCGGTCGAGGACCGCTTTGAAGCGAATGTTGGTCTCTTCAGCGTCCATAGAGAGCGTACCCAGGATGTTCAGCAACTGCTTGAAGATACCCTTCTTGGCTTTCTCCTGAATGGAAACCGTCGTCGCTTCTTTTACAGTTTTTTCGTAACCGGACGGGTCTGCGTTGGCATAGGCCTTGAGAAGGAGGTCAATGGTATCCTTCATGCGATCGCCGGCGTATTCCTTGATCTCGAGAAGCCCTTCCCGCGAGGATGTGTCGGTCGTGAGCGTCGCGCCGTTGGCTGAGCGGTGGAAGGCGTAGATCGCCTTGAGGAGGTCGGTGCGATCCTTGTTCATAGCCTTCTGATTCCCAAGCGCCTCTACGAGGCGTTTGCCTGAGAGAGCCGCGGCAGCATCATTCCACTGATCAATTGGCTTCGTGTTCACGTCGCGAATGGCTTCGGACAATGACCGCCAGGCGTTCGTGTCCGTTCGCTCACCTTCCCTAAGAACCCAGGCGCCGCGAGCGACTTCAAGACGCGCTTCGGAGGCCTCGTTGAGCGAGCCCCAGGCTTCCGGCAGATCAGCACTGCGGTCTTGGCGACACGAAAGCAAGTTCCGGTATTGTCCGCGGTCGAGCGTCGTGGCGGGCGGGAAGACGTGGTAGACGATGCCAACGAAAGAGTCGTCGCGGAGATCAGCCTCTTCGATCTTGCCATCACGTACTCGCTCGATCAACACGCGAATGTGCTCTTGAAGCGCGGACAGGGCTTGATTCCTTTCGGTAGGATTGAGCGAGGCGTCTGTCATGACTGCCTCATGCTTTTTATACAGTGTGTCAATCAAGGGCATGCCGGAATCGAGGAAAGAGCCGAGGTGGGGATTCTGAGAAAGAGGCGTCTTGAAAAAAGGTTTGCTCGATTCTTTTGACGCCGCAAAGGCCTGATCTGCCTGCCAACCGATGTCTTGCCCTTCTTCGTCTACAAACCCGCCGCCTTCGGAACCACGAAGACCACCCACGAGGAAAAGAAGGCCATCATTGGCACGCACACCTTTGGTGGTTACGATATGGGCGAGGATGGCGCTGTCTTCGCGCGAAGCGACGGCTCCAGCTTGGGCTAGTGTAGTGATGGATTCAAGGACGCGAAAAGCTCCGATACCCTGGGCTTTGATGGCGGGGTCGAGGAGGTCCTTCACGAGCTCCGGACGCTCTGTAACAAGAGCGTCCATTTTTTTCAGTTGTGCGAAAAAATTCGCGAAGGTTGGGCGCGTACCATCGAACCAGTCTCCGAAATACGGTGCGACGGACGTACGCATTCCTTCTGGCAAGTCGAGCAGGAAGAGCTCGACAAGCTTTTCACGACCGAGGCCTTGGAACTTGTCGAGGTATCCGGCGACAACAGCACCTTCTCCGGCAGCAAAGAGCTGCTGGGCGAGCTGTCCGTGGTCGAGGCTTGGGAATTCGTCGAGATGTCGGACAACGTACCAGCCGTTTCTGTCAACAATGAGCATCTGGGCTAGCTGCAGGCGGTCGAGGCCCGGGAAATTGTCGAGGTGCAGGTCTAGGCGGTGATCATCATCCTCAGCACTGTTTTCAGCGATGAGCCGCAGGACGAGCTGCGCAAGATTGAGGTTGTCGAACTTGTCGAGATGCTGAGTGACTTCCCTACTAAAACCAGCATCAATGAGCTGCCAGGCAATGGACTGGTCGGAGACTTGGAACTTGTCGAGATACCGTGCGACAACGCCGCCTTGACCGGCAGCAATGAGCCGCTGGGCTAGCTGTCCGTGGTCGAGGCATGGGAACACTTCGAGATGTTTGGCGACTTCATACCCCCGATAATTCTCGATGAACTGTGTCGCAATCTCGCGCTGGAAATTAGGAGAAGCGCGGATGATTTCGCCTGACTGAAGATCACCCTCAACGATACGTGCCATCATATCTGCAATATTTGCCCGTCTCTCCTCAAAAAGCTCATCACCCGCAAATTCCATCCCTTTTATTTCTACATCCGTCGCCTCCTTCCATTCGTCTGGACGGCTTATCCCAGCATCTTGCAGGTCAGACTGGATATGCTCGTCCGAACTTATCGATTTCTCAAACTTGTTTTTACTCATAATGTCCAGTGAGGTATTTCGACCATTTTATTGACCAAAAGCACGTTTTCAACACGCTGAAGAGCAGTGTACCGTGTTTTAAATACCTCTACAATTACAGGCTGCACACAACGCTCGTCATCCTGAGAAAACGATGGTGAACACGACGAGCTTCAAAAGCCCAGGTCGTTGCGACGCTTCTCTTACCCTTATGACGCTCACTCATCCAAAATACGGAGCACCTTCGCTGGAACAAAAAACTCATCCTTCGTCGGATGAGTCCACCTTATCGCTATCCATGTTGACTTCAATGATCGGCTGATCGTTGCCCGCAAGAAGACGCACGCGGCGGCGGCGATACCACGGGCCGACAAGGTCTTTCGTGAGATACGTAAGCAGCGCCCAGGTGAAATATCCTCCTGCCATGTTGATCAGGTTCAGAGGATCTTTCTGCGGCTCGGCGGCAAGCACCGCGAACACGAGCGACAGAAGCGCGCCTACGGCATAATCCACGGGGAATTTGCCGAACAGCCACGGACGACCGCCATGCCAGTCGACGTGTTCCTTCGTGAACTTCTTCGTGCCGTAGGCCGGATTCAAGACGAACCACAGGAAGTCCCACGTCGGGCAGACCAGGAAAAAGATAGACAAGATCGCCCATTCGTTTCTCCAGGTGATCGGTACGCCTTGCGCGTAGCAGAGATGCAGCGCCACGAGCTGCAGCGAGAACATGTTGAGATGGTACCCGGTGACGGGACGTCCGCCCATGAATACGACTTGCGCGACGCGAAAGGCTGGTCCGCCATGGGTGCGGCGCCACGTCGGCAAATTCCTCGCCCAACCGTGCGCGCCCTCGATATGAACTTCGAGAGATGCGGACACGAGCGCCCATGCGAAGAACATGATAACGACAGGAATTGAAAAGAACATCGCAGACTCCTTGTCTGGCAACCGCCACATTCCCCGAAAAAAACATTTTTGTCAATAAGAAAAGAGGCACGCGTGGCGTACCTCTCAGAGAAATGTGCTAGTGCGTGCCGGGCTTGGAGAGCCAGTGCTCGACCTGTCGCGCCTTGCCGCGATCGCGGAGGGGATGTTTCAGGTAGAGCCGACAGTCCTTCTGTTCATCGGCGTGTCCGAGCGCGTGCTCGGAAGCGCAGAGGCAGAAGAGCTGCTCGGCACTCAGCGCGCCGACATCGAGCGGCTTCAGAATCTCGATCGCGCGACCGAGCTTCATCTCTTCGTACGCCTTGCACCCATCATCGGCCGTCGGCACGACAACAGGCACGGACGCGTCGGGCGCCAAAGTAGCAGCCGCCGAACCCGCAAGCCCCATGCGTGCCTGAGAAGCGCGTGCGCTCCACGGGGTACGCCCGGTGACGTACAGCCAGACGACGAGAAACCCGATCGCCGAGACGAAGCCGAGCAGTGTCCACGACCAGCTCCTCTTTGAGGCCTGGACAGGCATCGCAGGAGGGCTGGGCGGCGGAACGCTCGGCTTGGGAGCACGGGCCGGGATCGGCGGTGGAACGCTTGGGGAACGCGGGCGTTGGCTCGACGTCGCATTGGCCGCGACCGGCGCAAGGCGACGAGGCGTCCCGACACCCGAAGGCGTCATCGTGCGCGACACCGCCGGAGGCGTGGCTTCATGAGCCGGCAGCGTCTTCGACAAGCCGCTGATCGCCGGTTTCGACTCGGTGAACCGCAGAAGTGCTTCTCGCATATCCTCGGCCGAGGCGAACCGTTCATCGGGCTTTTTCGACATCGCCTTGCGGACGATCTCGACCATCTCGAATGGAGCCGGACCCCAGGGAGTCGCGACGGGCGGAACCGGCACCTGGCAATGCTGTCTCAGAGTCTCGATCAGGTTGTTGCCACTGAACGGCAGATGACCCGTGAGAAGCTGGAAGAGCACGACGCCAAGTGCGTAGAGATCCGACCGCGCATCAACCTTGCCCGTGACAAGACCGGTCTGTTCGGGCGCCATGTAGGACGGCGAACCGGCGACGATGCCCACTTGGGTCAGGTCGCTGGGTTGCAAAGTGTCCTTCACGAGTCCGAAGTCGAGAATCTTCACGCGACCTTGGGAGGTCAGCATGAGGTTCATCGGCTTCACGTCGCGGTGGATCATGCCCGCCTTGTGAATAGCGGCGAGTCCATCCAAGACATCAATCGCGAGGCGCGCGGCTTGCACCGGGGGCAACGCCTTGCCACCCTCGATCAACTCCTTGAGGGTACGACCGTGGATGTACTCCATGACGAGCAGGTGCTTGCCTGCCATCTCGGAGAACTCGTAGATCGTCACCACGTTGGGATGTGCGACCTTGGCGGCCGATCGCGCTTCGAGACGAAAACGATCGCTCAGCGTGCGCATCGCCTCCGGCGTGGAGATGGAGATCGGGAGATTGATCACCTTGATGGCGACCTCACGCCCGAGATCCGGATCGATGGCGAGGAACACGTCCCCCATACCACCGGAGCCGAGCTTCCGCGCGATCTCGTACTTGCCGATCTTTCGCTGTGACGGCGGAGCGATGTCCGCCCCCCGTCGCCCACGAGTGAGCTTCTCGCCCAACTCGCGGTCGGTATCAGAGAGCTTGGCCAAGGGGACCTCCTTTTCTCGAGGTAGGCTGTGTGTTTGGTGACCAGTTTGGTCAAAGGACATTCCAGAGGCGAACGCCCAGGAAACGGCTGAATTTAGCCCAAAAAGCCGATTCTGTCAAGAGGCGCTGGCTTTTTTCGCTTAGTTCAGCCAATCCTTGGATTGTCGTACCAGGAGCTCTTCCGCCCGCTCCGGCTCCGCCATCAATTCTTTGACGATTTTTTCCAAACGAACGCCTTGTGAGCCTTTTATCAAAAGCATGTCTCCTTGGCCTACCCGTTCCTGCAAAAAACGACCGGCCTCCTGCGCATTCGGAAAATGAAACACCCGTTCCTCAGCCATTCCCACATCACGCGCGGCACGACACAACATCGCGGAAGCGGATCCGACGCCGATTAACCACTCGACGCCGGAAGCAGCCGCCAACCGACCAATGCGCTCGTGCGCCGATTCCGTCAACATTCCGAGTTCAAGCATGTCGCCGAGAACGGCAATGCGCCGCCCGCCGGAACGAAGCGGCAGGCGCTGAAACGTCGCGAGCGCGAGTTCAGCCGCGCGCGGTGAAGAGTTGTAGGTATCGTCAACCAACATCGTCTCTTTGATGCCCGGCAAAACGCGCAAGCGTCCCGGCGGCGGCTGATACTCGGCGAGTCCGTACGGAATGACCGCCGGATCGACATGAAACGCGAGTGCGACCGACGCAGCCGCGAGCGCGGCATACACATTGCCGTCGCCGAGGGCATTCGGAAGATTGACGGGATACCGATGTCCACCGATTACCAAATCGAAGCGCGTGAACACGGTACCGAGTGCAAGCTCCGGCTGAACGCGTTCGGCGCGCACATGCGCCGCCTCGCCAAAACCGAAGAGCATCGCTTGAGACGATTCTTGCCGCAGTGCAGCGACGCGCGGGTCATCCCCGTTCAAGACAGCCGTTCCCTGCTCGCCAAGCGCGCGCACGATCGTCCCCTCTTCTTTCGCCACGCCATCCAAGTCTCCCAAAAATTCCGTATGCTCTTCGGCGATTGCGGTCAGCACGGAGACGTCGGGCGGCGCGATCGAAGCGAGGTACGCCAAGTCCCCCGGATGATCGGTCGCCATTTCAAGAACCAAAACGCTCGGATACGGCCGCGCCGGTCCAAACGCAAGCCGGAAACCGCGCCACAGAATCGCGGCCCAAGCGAACGGCGAGCGTCCGCCCGACTTCGGCTCGCCGAGAATCGTGAGCGGCACGCCAATTTCGTTGTTGTGATTCTTCACGCTCCCCCGCGTGGAAAACGAGCGGGCCAAGGTCGCGGTCACGGCGCGCGTCGTCGATGTTTTCCCAACCGAACCGGCCACGGCGACGATCTTGGGCGCGTACCTGGCGAGCGTCGTGCGCGCCAAAAACGCGAGAACGGCCTGAAGATGTTTGATCATATTATTTGCGCGTCGGCGGTACCTGATAATAATCCAGCAGATATTTGGCGATGTCGCCGAAGAGTGGAGCCGCAGTCGACTCGGCAAACTGCACGCCTTCGGGGCGGTCGACCCGGACAACCATCACGAACTTCGGATCGTCGACCGGCCCGAACCCGGCAAACGAGCCGATCGTCGGTCCGACTTCATATCCTCCACCGTCGGCTCGCGGAATCTGGGCAGTGCCGGTTTTACCGGCAATCCAATACCCCGGAACGCCGGCACGCTTACCATGCCCCTTCTCGACGACGGCGACAAGCATGCCGGAGAGCAGATCGACAGCGCGCTTCGAAATGACGTTTCGTACGGTTTTCGGCGCCCGCTTCTCGACCGTACCGTCGCCATGACGGATCTCGTCGATGATGTACGGTTTCAACAATACGCCGTCGTTGGCGATCGCTCCGTACGCGGAGGCGAGCTGCAAGACGGTAACCGTAATGCCTTGCCCGAACGAACCGGTTGCCGACCAGATATCGCCTTTGCGAGAAAGCGGCTCAATGTTGCCTGCGCCCTCCGACTGCAATTCGATTCCGGTTTTTTGGCCGAAGCCGAAGTCGCGTACGTAGCTCAAGAACTTCTGCGGTCCGAGAGTATGCACCACGTCGACCATGCCTGTGTTGAGCGATTCAGCCAGCACGGTCGTCATATCGACGCGGCCATGCGCCTTGAGATCGGAGTTGCGAATGGTGAACGGCCCGATTTTGATTTCACCCGGATCGTCGAAGATCGTCGTAGGCAGCACTTTTCCGGAATCGAGTCCGCCTGCCATCGTGATCGTCTTGAACACGGAACCGGATTCGTACGGCTCAAAGATCGCCGTATTGTTATAGACGTCGACATTTTCAATTTTCCCGTACTCGTTGGGGTCGAAGGTCGGCGCGTTGCACAGGGCAATGATGCCGCCCGTATGCGGATCAAGAATCACAACGCTGCCTTTCTGCGCGTTGAATTTTTTGATCCATTCGTCGAGTTTTTTGCAGGCGACGTACTGCACCGTACGATCAATCGTCAAGACGATATCATCGCCGTCTTTGGCCGGCTGGATCGTGCGATTGCCGACCGCAATGACGCGGCCTCGGGAATCCTTCTCCGATTGCAGATATCCTTGTGCGCCCGCGAGCTCCTTGTCGAACCAGCCTTCAATGCCGTAGCGCCCGCTTTTCCCCTTGTCGCTCTCCCCGACGAAGCCGAGCATCTGCGCGCCCGTGCCGCCTTCGGGATAAAAACGAAAATCTTCTTTCGTAAAACCGATCCCTTCGAGCTGCAAAACCTCGATCTTCTTCCGCGTTTCATCATCAAGCTTGCGCGCCAGCACGCGATACCGTTCCGTCGGGCTCGAGATCTTATTTTTGAGTTCCGCAGCGTCGATATTCAAAATCGGCGCGAGCGCGTCGGCGGTATTGATGGGATTCTTGATGCGGAACGGCTCCGCAAACAGCAAGTTCAAGGTACGATTCGTCGCCAAGAGAAACGTCTGGTCGCCGGACTGATGATCCCGCGCATAAATCTTTCCGCGCGCCGGAAACAAATGCTCAAAAAGGTCGTGCTGACCTTCAGCCAACGCCGCGTAGAAGTCGTGCGAGAGTACTTGGATGCGAAATAACTGCCCGATAAGCAGCAGGCCGACGGCAAAAAAACCGATACGCAGAAGCCGCAGGCGGTTCATAGACCGAATCCGAACAAAGGCCCAGGACCGAGCGGATTCATGCCTTTGTCGACCTCAAGACCGTCCATATAACCGTCGCCGTCGGTGTCGGGATTCCAAGCATCAGCGCCGTAAAAAGCTTCTTGCGCGTCGGATAATCCATCGTTGTCGGTGTCGGTATTTTGTGCAGCCGTCCCCGGAAGGACGGGCAGAGCGGTTGCGGTTTCTTTCTCGGCTTCAGCGGAGCCTTGCGTTTTGGCGCGCGAACCAGACAGGCTCAGGCGTTTTTCAAAAAGCGGACCGAGCACCTTATCGACGTCTTCCGCCTCCGGAACCTGAATAGTGACGGGTTTACCCTCGTTGGAAAACGTGAGTGTCGCGGCGGCAGCGCCTCCTTTACCATCTTGTCCAAGCGCGGTACCCAGCGTGAGCTGTTTCACCTTCCGCGTGCGCGCATCAACCCAAATTTCGCCAACTGGCCGGTTCCATTGCAGAAGCTCTTCCGTGACGGCCAGCACGTCTTCGGAGGTCATCTCCCGGTCCAACCGCATTTCCCGACGCTTCAAAAGAAGCGCCGAAACGACCTCCATATTCAACTCAACCGCATAGTGAAACGATTTCGCGCCTGCAACCGTCTCGTTCGGGAGTTTTTTCACGACCGTGAACAGATCAACCGAACGCGCGCGAAGCTTCATCGCTTCTACTTCGGAGGCATCCATATCCGGCTCCGGCGCGCCGGAAGCGAGCAACAAGTCGATAAACGGCTGCCCAGCTTTCATCCACGTGCCGACAATGCGCTTTGCTTCAAGACCTTGAACACCTTCCAACGCGCTGAGGCGCAGATAATGCACGCCATTCTTGCGACGCGCCTCACCTGCAAGCTTGGCTTGACCGCCCGTCGAAAGGCCTTGCATCAATTCGAAGGTCGAAACCGAAGCTTGGCGCATCGGATCAGTGCGATCGATATCCATACTCGCGGTCATGTCGACCCCCGTCGCATCAGCTACGACGCCGCCCTCAAGTCCTTTCGGCAAACCGACGATCGTTCCGCGCACGTCGAGATGAAACGATTTTTCCGCCAGCACGTTTTTCGCCGCCTGGCGAAGGACGGCTTGCGGATCGGGTTCGCGCAAAAAAGAGAAAGCCGTCGCGACAGCGACCAGCGCGAACGCTCCGAGAATAATGGCGCGTTTAGACATCTTCGAGATACTTCCTTCCTTTCAATGCGGCCGGCAAATACTCTTGTTCGACCGGCTCCTTGAAATCTGGATTGTATTTATAGCCTTTACCGTACCCGACGTTTTTCATGAGCGCGGTCGGCGCGTTCCGCAAATGGAGCGGCACGCCCTCGTTCGGAAACTCGCGGATGTCGGACTGGACTTTTTGATATCCGACATACAGCGCGTTCGATTTCGGCGCGCGGGCGCAATATGCCACGGCCTGCGCCAAGATCACGTTGCACTCCGGCATTCCGAGCTGGTGACATGCCTGGTACGCGGCCACGCACTGCACGAGCGCTTGCGGATCGGCGAGTCCGATATCTTCCGAAGAGAACCGCACAATGCGACGTGCGACATACAGAGGATCCTCTCCCGCTTCGAGCATGCGGCCGAGCCAGTAGAGCGCGGCATCGGCATCGGAACCGCGCATCGACTTATGCAGCGCCGAGATGATGTTGTAGTGCTCTTCGCCCTGGCGATCGTACAGGAGATGGTTTTTTTGAAGCGTTTTGGCCAGCGCTTCCTTCTTCAAGAATACCACGTTTTTCGCGTCCGGCCGAACGCTGCGTAGTCCGAGTTCCAGGCCGTTCAAGGCCGAGCGCGCGTCGCCATTCGCGATCCTCGCCAGGTATTTCACCGCCTCCTTGTCGAGCTTAATTTTGTAGGGATACACACCTCGTTCCTGCACGAGCGCGAGCGCGCGATCAAGCACCGCCTCGATCGCTTCAACCGTCAGCGCCTTGAGTACGAACACGCGCGAACGCGACAACAAAGCGCTGTTGACTTCGATCGAAGGATTCTCCGTCGTGGCGCCGATCAGGGTAACCGTGCCGTCCTCGACGTGCGGCAGGAACGCGTCTTGCTGCGCCTTGTTCCAGCGATGAATTTCGTCGACGAAGACGATCGTCTTGTCGCCATGAAGCACCCGGCGTTCGCGTGCCTCTTCAACCGCGCGCTTCAAGTCGGCAATGCCGGAACTGGTAGCCGAAAGCGAAACGAAGCGCGACTTGGTCATGCCGGCGATGATTCTCGCAAGCGTCGTCTTGCCGACTCCGGGCGGCCCCCAAAAAATCATCGAAGGGACCGCATCCAACTCCAAAAGCGTGCGTAACGACGACCCCTCGCCGACCAGCTCCTCTTGCCCGACAAGGTCGTCGAGCATCCGCGGGCGCATAAGTTCCGCGAGCGGCGTCTGGGATTCCTTGGTTTTTTCAGTTTTGAGGTCGAAGAGATCCATGGTGGCATTCTACACGAACGCGTGGCGAACGGGTCAAGAAACCGTGGTGTACGAAAAACACCCGGCGTAACCGAGTGTTTTCCATGGTCGGAATGACAGGGATTGAACCTGCGGCCTCTCGCACCCGAAGCGAGCGCTCTACCGCTGAGCTACATTCCGACGGGCTGGTGAACGTGGCCATCCTACATGCCCCGGGCGGTTTTGGCAAGATACGTCGGTCGCGACCGACGTATCAAGACCCCCATATTGACGTTCCCCTCTTCTTCGCCTACGCTGGCGACATCGCCAAAAGGAGGCCGTCGTGTCCGAAAAAACGTTGAAAATCGCCATCTACGCCTTGGGGATTCTGGGCTATCTCGCCTTCCGCAGCGGGCACCTCCTGATCGGAGCATTCGCCATCGCTGCCGCAGGCTTCCTCACGATGGTCACCCCGAGGCCGCTGTACGCGCGCATCGCTGGTGCGGCGATCATGCTCTACGGGCTCTACATCGCGGCCCTGATCCTGGGCTGGCTCCTCTACGACACTGTCGGATCGTTCTTCTTCTGACCGCTTGCGGTCAGTTTTTTATTTCTCCGTGCGACGTCTCAAAACGGCATCGTCAGGTTGATCGGATTCGGTTTCGCGCTGGGCATGCCGAGATTTACCTTGACGGCGCGCTTCACGCCGGCGCGGTCGAAGTAAAACACCTCGCCGTGCGCCTTGCCGTACTCGTAGACTTCCTTGGTGACTTTGACGTCCATCAAGCAGTAGTCGCGCAGCTTGTCGAGTTCGCCTTTGCGGAAAAATTCAATCGCTTGAAGACCGTGTCCGGACTTGCCGTACCCGAGCGTCGCCGAAGCGACATCGTCAAGTTTCACGCGGAAACCGAGTGCCTTGGCGATTTCTTCAAGAATGTCGAGGCTTGGAAATACCGAAACGTCGCCCGCGTAGTAGGCGTTCATCACCAAATAGTCGAATCCTTTGGTGTTGTACCCGATGATCCGTTCGGCGTGTTCGAGGCGCGGCCAAAGATTCGGCAATTCATGCTCGAGATAACTGACGTATTCGTCGGTTTCGTAATAATAGACGCCAATCAGCGAAATTTTGAGCTTGTCATGGTTCGCTCCGCCGACGTCGGCAAAGCTGTTTTGCGTTTCAATGTCGAGGACGACTTCTTTGGACATACGGTACGGCCAGCCGGTGTGGATAATACTCAGAAGATGGGCACAGTATAGCAAATAAAAAACCGCCGTGAATCCGGTATTCATGGCGGCGTGTCGGCTCACAACCGACGGCCTCGAGTCTCGACGCGTCGGTACATCCTGCCACCACGTGAGGAGGCGTGGCGCGGAACCCCTGGGACAGGCGCCCAGATCAACGCCTGTATAGCACACCCTTCCGCGCCCGTCAAGAACGCACCCTGTCGCCATTCTTCGGTCGCCGAAAACGATCTTACGACAGGCGCAAAATTTCCTCCGGAGCGATCTCTCCGGAAAGCGCTTTCCTGACTCCGTCGTCGACCAACGTCGCCGGATGTCGTTCCGGCACGAGCAAATTCCTCCATTCAAACAAGCCGACTTGCCCTCGATCGCCGGTGTATCGGCAAGCGGCGCACTTCGCCCCGCGCACGAATGTCTGCGAGCGATTCTTTCCGAACACGCGCTGCACCAGCGCTCGCGGCCAAGCGCGCGAAGCCTCCTCGACGGAGAGCGTGACGTGTTTGCGACACTCAGCACAAACGCGCCGCGCAAGGCGCTGCAAAAGCACTCCCGACAAGACGCGCGCCAAAGCGCGAGGTTCGATCCGCAATTCCAACAGCCTGTTCAAAGCCTTCGTGAGTGTCCCACCTTCGACAACGACAATCACGAGACGATGCTCGGCGGCGGAGACGGCAAGTGCGGCGGTCGATTCGTCGCGCACAGCCCCAAGACCAAGTACGTCCGCCCCGCGCGCAATTGCCGCGCGCAAGAGCGCCGACGTCGTTCTTCCGGAAACCGGATCCGTCGTCTCCTGATCGATGCCGTGCAGTTCGGCTTCCGAGACGGACTCGATGAGCGAAACCTGCCTCCCCAAAGCATGCGCGCTCTCCAAAAGCGCATAGAGCGTCGTCGTACGGCCAGAGCGACGCGGTCCGGCAAGCACGAGCAGTCCAGAAGGTTTTTTCAAACAACGTTCGATCTGGGCACGCTGTGCGGTCGAGAGGCCGAGTTCGGCCAATCCCGGACGCTGCGAATGAAGCCGCAGAACGGCCTTCTCCCCCTCAAGCACAGGAACGACCGCGAGCTGGCCCTCGATTTCAATGTTGCCCACAACGCGGCGCAAAGCGTGTTCCTGGCAGGTATACTCGACGTCGTCGCGCAATCGCGCCAGCGTTTTCAAATGACGAACGAATCGCGCATGCGATTCTTTCGATTGATGAAACCATTCGTGCACCATGCCGTCGCGTCGCACGCGCACGACCGCATCCTTCGCCGTCGGCAACAAGAAAATCTCCGTAACGTCGGAGGTCGCCGCGTCGCGCAAAAGAAGATCGACAGCTTCATCGATCTTGGGTTCTTTCAAAATGTGATGTGGTATCGGCACAGGTCCTCCTTCCCGCGCGCCCGGTCAAGGGCTTACGGTGCTCCGATCCGTTCCGTGACTTTTCTAAGGACGTCGTCCAGGGAGTAGTTCGCCTTCACGAGGAAGTCGAATGTGCCGAGTGCCATCGCTTCGGCGACCTTATCGCCTGAGCTGAGGTTCGTGAGAATGATGACGGGCACGGAACGAAGCCGATCATCCGCCTTCATCTGACGCAGGACGGAAATGCCGTCGATTTTCGGCATGATGAGATCGAGCAGCACCAGCTCCGGCACCACCGTCTTCAAAATCGTCACTGCTTCCTCGCCGTCGGCAGCGGCTTTCACGTCGTAACCGCCATGCTCGAGCTTGCTTTTGAGCGCTCGCTGCATGCTCGGTTCATCCTCGACGATCAATACGGTTTTAGCCATGGGAAAACGCAAGACTTATGCGGGCATCATACCCGAAACACGATCCCGAAACAAGCGGCATCACGAAGAAGCGCGTCGCGGCAAAGAGACCGTAAAAACGGAACCGCCGCCGTCTGCCGGACGGTACCGGAGCTGCCCTTCATGAGCCGCGACGATAAACTTGGCGATGAAGAGCCCAAGACCGGAAGCATTCGGATTCATTTCAATAGCGCGTTTGGAGCGATAAAACCGCTCGAACAACCGTTCACGGTCGGCATCCGACATACCGATACCCGAATCGTGGAACTCGATGTCCAGCGAGTCTTTCGTCGGATGGATTTCGATCGCGATCCGTCCGCCGTCCGGCGTATATTTGACGGCATTATCGAGCAATCGAATAAACACCTTTTCTATACGTGCCGGATCGACGAAGAGCGGCGTCAGGTTCTTGGGTGGATCGAATACAAGCGTCTGTTTGCGCAACGAGACGCTGCGTGAAAAATCGCGTACGACTTTTCCGATAATCGCCGAAACGTCGACCGAGACTTTTTCCAGACGGAACGCCTGCTGCTCGATATCGACCGCGAGAAGCATGTCGTCGATGATCGACAAGCTGACGATCAGGCTCTTGTAGGCGTCGCGCAGCAGATCGGCAGCCTCTTTCGGAATCTCGCCGGCGTCGCCGGAGAGCAGCACGTCCAAATTCCACCGCATGACGTTCATCGGCGTGCGCAGCTGATGCGAAACGACTGTCATGAACTTCGACTTCAGTTCGTCGGCGTTGCGCTGGCCGCCGTAGCGGATTTTGAGCTGCGTGATTTCCCGTTCATTCGTAATATCGCGAATGACCCACAAACGGCCAAGATAGGAGCCCTCCTTGCGCACCGGACTGCTTTTCATCTCAAGAAACGCCCGTTCCGGGGAAGAGATTTCGACATCGCGCAAAAAACGCGTCTCCCGATCTTCGAACGGATGTGTCACCGTTTCGTGATACGACAGAATATCGGCAAATTTTCCGGACCACTCCTGTTCGACATCTTTCAACGTGCGACCGACGATCGCCGAGGGTTCAATGCCGAAGAGCTCCCCGAACGCACGGCTCGCAAATTCGATCGTCCCGTCTTCCAAGATGAAAAGGCAGGCGTTTGGCGTGGCATCCAAAAGCTCAGGCAGGATATTCACGCCCTCAAGCACCCGCGAAACGGTCGCGCCTTCTTTCATAGTGGCGTTATTGATAAAAAGGTTTTGCCGCTTCCCACAGTTCCGGACGACCCTGACGCGAGGCCCAATACCACCATTCGACGCCCCACAGATACACCTCTGATGCACCGGAAGCTGCCGCGAAGCGTATGTTCGACCTGAGCTTTACCGGGTTCATCTGCTCGAACTGCTCTTCAAGCGGCGTCTCGGCCACCGCCTTGTGGAACCAAGGCTCAGCCTGCAATTCGCTCACAACGACGTCACGCAGCACGGGTTTCAGAAACCGAATCCGATCTTTATAAAACGTCGGCGCAACCGGCCAGTACAACGTTCCCACGGTCGAGTTCCACACGAGTCGATACATACTGATGCCGAGCACGTCGGCCAAGGGCCCCACACGGAGCCAGCTCGACAACTCGCCGCTGTCGGTCACCATGACAGGCCGCGTGTCCAGCTCGCGTACGAGCGCGATTTCCCTCTTCAGCATTTCACGGTCGGGAGGCGGGCATTTTCCGAACCGAAACATCGGTTCGTTTTCGACTTGCCATCGCTTCACAGCCGGAGCGTCTTTAAAATGCTCGATTTCCGCAGCCAAAAATTCAAGCACGCGTTCGTTTTGCTTTTCGGGCGAAAGCGCCATCGCCCACTCCGGCACGTGGCACTCCGGCCAACGAGGCGTTTTCCGACCCACCGCCAGAATCACGCTTGCACCGCGTTTCTCGGCCTCTTCAAGCATCCAATCGACTTCCGACCAGTCTCTCGCACCTTGCTCCTTTTCAACGGCGTTCCAATAGACAGGGATGCGGAAATGCCTGACGCCAAGATCGTCGAGTGTCGCAATAAACGCCTGCTTCCAATCCAACCCAAGCTCCTTCGCATAGGAGGTCGAGAAAGTGACGCCATAGGCGACCG
This sequence comes from Minisyncoccota bacterium, assembly GCA_052034355.1. Taxonomy (GTDB): domain Bacteria; phylum Patescibacteriota; class Patescibacteriia; order SG8-24; family DYFX01; genus DYFX01. The sequence goes on along the minus strand of JBPOIQ010000002.1, from coordinate 19,855 downwards.
CCTGCTTTCGAGGCGCCGCAGACCGATACCACAAGAACAGCGACGCCGTCGTAGCGACACCGATCAGAAGCATGGCGATCACGCGTCCGTGCGAACCTCGCATGCTAGATGATCAACGGTAGCTGAGGAAGTTCGACTTCCATGCCCGTGATGATTTCTTCGATACGATAAGCGCCGTGCGTCGGGGCTTCAATGAAGCCGTTCCAGGCCATACGCGCCAAACCGCCGGATTCGACCCAGTCGAACAGCCATTCGTTGGTGTACTTCGGATCCCCCTGCGGCGTACCGCCGCCGACGGTGCGAAGCCAATGCTCGTTATACACTTCCTGCGAACCGATCGGGGGCGCGACAATGATCGGAAGGCCGACACCCGTGTAAAACGACAACTCGCTCGGCTTGGTCCACAAGATATCGGAATGCCGGCACAGTTGATCGAATTTCCGAAAGTACGAAGCGCGGTCAGCATAGTACTGCACGCGCACCCCTTCTCCGAGGTCGCTACCCAAACCGATTTCAACCAGTCTCTTCTTGAAATACAACGCGACGTCCTTTTTCGTGCCGGCAACCAGGTTGAGGACGATTTTGCCTCGGCGGATTTTTTCACGAAGGCTTTCCGCGATTTCAAGACCGAGTTCGCGTTGCGCGCCCGCGCCGCCGACGCTGAACGTAAGCGTGAGCGGATGCGTCGGCGTCATCCGGCAATTTCCGGCGCCGATCGTCGAACGTAGCGTCTCCTCGTACTTTGCCAGGAAAATCCCGTTCGGATCGAGATGGCACAGCCGCTCGCCCAAATCCTTCCTGATGGTTTCTGCCGAAGGTCCTCCGATCAAGTCTTTCGACAACGGAAAACCTGTCAGGAAAATGCGGTCAGACGGGACGCCGTACAGCTTTAAGCGTTCAACAACGCGACCGTTCGAAGCGAAATATTTCACGCGGCTGCGCTTGGGATCTTTCGCGACCCAGGCGCGATTGATGTCGGCGTCCGTCGTCACGAGATAGATATCTTCGGGATAATCGAAATAGTCGGCAGCAAAGGCCGGCAGCGGGAACGTACAAACGAGCGGGAGGTTGCGCTTCTTGCGCAAAGTCGCGATAAGGTCGGATCCCAACCCTTTCTTTTCAATCAGATAATACTGCTGGAGCACCTGCAAGCTCGGCTTCGACAAGTCGCGCCGCGGATAAAACGGTTCGATCTCCTGCATGTTGTCGAAAACGCTCCAAGCGATCTCGCCCAGGATCGGCACCGATTTGAATCGCGAGAAAGCTTCGTAGAGCAAGCGCGTCGCGCGCCACATCTTTTTGTCGCGCTCAGGGATACCGGGATAATTATTTGAAACGATCGGATCCCCGTACGCCAAATCGGTCAGCGCGTGTGAAGCGCGCTCGTGTCCGTACCCCATGTCCGCGGTCACGACCCAAGCTTTGCGAAAATGACGATCCATAGATCAACGTTCGACAAGTAAAAGTACCGTCGCTCCCCCACCAGAAGTTTCCCGAAAGCGTTCCACGAGCGGATGGCTCCTGCAGGCGCGATGAAGCGCCTCGCGCAAACGCCCTTCCCCCTTCCCGTGGATCACGCGCACGACGCGGTCTCCGCGCACGAACGCGGCATTGAGCAGCCGCTCAACACTCTCAAGCGCTTGTGCAGGATACAGACCGTGAAGGTCGGCTTCGGGCACGTCACCCCCAGCTTCAGCCAGGAAGAGCAGCGCTTCGGGATCCTCGGGATGTTTCATGGTTTCAGTATAACAAAAAATCGCGCCTTCGTGTGATGAAGGCGCGACCTGAGCGAGTTGTCAGTCCGTAACGAAGACTTCGTCGACGGACTTTGCTTGAACCGAGAGTGATGGCATCGCGCTCCTGGGCAAGCCCAGGATGCGCAAGATCGTCGGCACGGTGTCGTAGAGGTTGATCGCGGCTGGCACGCTCGGACCACCGTTCCGGGGATTCCGGATAGGCGGCAAGTCGTTCCGACCAACAATCTCGTAACCCCGCTTGATGCCGGGACCGACGATGACCCATGGAACGAGACGATTGTCGTCATCGTTCGCGCTGTGGCCCTTCTTCAGGCCGGGCGTACCGCCGTGGTCGGCGGTCACGATCAGCGTGGTCGAGAGACCGTCGCGCGCGTCGGCCACAGCGATGCAGTCCCGGATCACCTTGAGCTTGCCGTCGATGATCTCAGCCTCCTTGTACTGCTCGGGAGTGAGCCAACCGACGTTATGCCCGGCGCCATCGATCATCTTGAAGTGCAAGACGATCAAGCCGGCCGAAGCGTCCTTGAACGCCTCGCAGTCGCGGAGAGCGAACCGATCGATACTGTTCCTCGTGACGATCCCGGTTTCGGAACCGTCGGCGCGGAGCAGGCCGACCAGCTTCCCCTTCTCGACGTAGGCACGGACGCCTCGTCCCGACTGCTCCACCGCGGTGAAGATGGTTTCTTTCACCAAAAGCGGAGTCCATCGAAACGCGACGCCGTGGACGTGGCGCGTGTGATGCGCGTCGTCGATCGGCTCGTTCGTCACGCCGTTCACCTCGGGATCCGCGCCCGTGAAGAGCGCAGCGTGCGAGACGGCCGTCGTGGCGCCGCGAGAGATCCTCGCGGACACGCCGTTTTCGTCGGGCACCTCGAGCGTAGCCCAGGGCACCCGCGCCTTCAGCGTGTATGAGCCTTCGTCGAACATCTGCCGCAGGTGCGGCATGACGTCGATCAACTTCACGTGCATGCCGTCGAGCGACACGAGGACGACGCGCGCCGTACCGTCGGACGGCGCCGCGCCGCTCTCTTCTTCTCCTTCCGAGGCTTCGTTGTCGGAGCTGTCGTTGGAAACGGACGCGTCGCGCCCGCCACCAGCATGCCGCTCCTTCTTCGTATGCCCGAACGCGACGGCGGCGATGATGATCGCCGCGATCACGAATGGAACCGGATTCGTCGAGCTTTCCTTCGACATGACACTCCCTTGAAAGAGCGGTGGAGGTTGATGCCCCGGCAACACGCCGGAACCGAGGTAGTCTAGCGTAAAACAAGGGTTTTGTCAACCCTCTTCTGACCCCCGAAAAAATAGAAAAACCCCCTGCCGCTTGGCAGGGGGTCTGAGCTCATTCGAAGGCGCCTTGGCCGAAGTCGGCGTTTGGCGCTTCGAGATAGGCGTCCGGCGTCTTCCCCCGTTGGAACGGGAGGAGGCCGGTGCGGCCATTGTCGGTCGTACCTCGACGTAGGAGTGTGACGTCGTTCGGGATCGGGAAATCCCGAGGCGGCGTCGAGAACGGCTGGCCGTCCGCAGGGACCGGAAAGACCGATTCCATGAAGGCGAGCCAGATCGGAAGCGCTACGACACCACCCGTCGCTTCCCTCGCAATCGGAGCAGGCGTCCTGCGTCCGACCCAGGTACCAACGACGAGATCGGATGTACCGCCCATGAACCACGCGTCCTGGAAGTTGTTCGTCGTACCGGTCTTGCCGACCACAGGACGACGCAACTTCTTGGCGCGCGTACCGGTTCCGAACTCGACCACGCCGCGCATGAGCTCCGTCATCGCATAGGCGTCGCCCGAAGGCACCGCCTGCGTTTCCGGACGTTCCGGCGCGGTATAAATCGTCTTTAGCTCGGAATGGCCGGATGGAGTCCGAACGAAGGTTTCGACCGACTTCACGAAGATGCCGGGAGCGTAGCCTTCTTTCTGCGGCGCCATCGCGCGTCCGTTCGAAAGGATCGTCGCGTAGCCGGCAGTGTGTTCCCAAAGAGTGATCTCGGGAGTTCCGACAGCCAAGGGAAAGACCCGAACGATCGGCGAGCGGATACCGAGCGCGCGCATCGTCGCAATCGCCTTATCGAGACCAACTTCGACGAGAAGCCGGACAGATACGGAGTTGAGCGACTTCGCGAGCGCCGTGACCAGATCGACGGTGCCATAGAAGACGCGCGTCGTTCTGGGGCCCGAATAGTTCGTCGGGCACCACATGCCGGAAGCGGTCGGAAGACAGATCGGCGCATCAAGCACGGTCGAGACGACCGTCTTTCCGTTCATGAGCGCCGTCAGATAAACGTATGGCTTGATCGAGGAGCCCGTTTGACGCCGCGCTTGCGTGGCGTTGTTGAACTGGCTCTCGTTCCAATCGTAGCCTCCGACCAGCGCGCGGATTTCCCCGCTTTGTGGATCGATGGCGACGATCGCGGCCTGCAACGCTTCAGGATGATCCTTCCCGCCGGTACGGCGAGCGGTCAACGCGAAGCGTTCGGACGTACCATCACCCTTTTCCCTCGTCTCAATGCGAACCGTGAGGAGATCCCCAAGAACGAGCTTGCGACCCGACTTGGCTCGCTCCCACCTGACAACACGATCTACGTCCTCCGCATCGAGCGGAAAGGCATGACCGCGCACGCATAGCGTGATCGACGAGCCGCTACGCGCAACGACGCGTGCGTTTGCTTCGACAGCATTATCGACAACCAATCCCATCGGGTGCTCGCATGTCGACCCGGCGTCATTGTCATGTCCTTCCGGACCGGCAAAACCCAGGCGACGTTCGAGCTCGCGCAGACCGAATCGTACATCGACTTGCGCTTGGCGCTGGCGAACGAGATCGAAGGTTGTGTGAATGATCAAACCTTGCTTGTACACCGCGTCATAGCCAAACGTGCGTTCGACGAATTTGCGGGTTTCCTCGCAAGCGAACGGCGCCGTCGCCATGTTGAACGGGTGCGCACGCTTGATGAGCGTGATCGGCACGAGAAGTGCTTCTTCATACTCAGCTTTCGTGATCACGCCATTCTCGCGCATGCGACCGAGCACGTAGCGCTGACGCACCTTGGCGCGGTCGAAATGCCCGTCGGGCGAATCATCCGATGGCGCCTTCGGCAAACCGGCCAGAATCGCCGCTTCGGCCAACGTCAGATTCCGAACGGACTTTCCGAAATACGTTTCCGCTGCAGCCTCGACGCCGTAGGCGTTCTTGCCGAGGTACACGTGATTCAGATAGACCTCGAGAATCTTTTCTTTGGCTTTGCGGCGCCCGTACTTCTCTGCCATCTCTCTCTCAAGACGGACGGCCAAGAAGAACTGCTTGAGCTTGCGCTCGATCGTCGGACTCGAGTCCTTGAGCACGACCTGTTTGATCACTTGGGCAGTAATCGTCGAGGCGCCTTGCTGCGCGTTTTTGTCCCTCAAGTTGTGAAGAAGCGCGCGCAGGATACCTTTCGGATCGAGCCCATCATGCGTCCAGAACGTCTTGTCTTCCGAAGCGATGAACGCCTCTTGCACGTAGCCCGGAACGTTTTCAAGATCCGTCCACGTGCGATTCTCGAGCGAAAAGCTGCACATCAGCTTCTTGTTGCGATCGAGCACGATCGTCGAGACGACCGGCTGATAGCTTTCGACGCTGGAGAGATCGTCGGGCATCTCTTGAACGAATCCTTCAGCGAGCCGCGTGAGGATCACGCAAGTCAGAAGGGTCCCGAGCGCGAATCCCGTGCAAAGCATCCGCATGAAGACGAATCGTTCGCCGGCTTGGCCAACGCTTCCGTCTGGAGCGGTGAATTGCACGAACTTCGGCTCCCGCTCGATCGTATACATCGGAATTCCACCGTAGAGCCGCTTGAAGGCACGACGCAGTCCCGGCGGTACGCTGCGAATCGTCAACACCTTGCGTGGTGCAGCGCGTCGCACGTACGGAGGACGCGCCAGCAGCGCAAAGAACGTGAAGACGATCGGTGGAAGCGTCGCGAGGGCAATCGGATGTTCCAACGGCGCAAAGAAGATCTCGACGAAGTACGGTAGGTTGCCGACCCACTGCCACGGCAACATGAGCCAGTTGCCCCAGAGTAGCCCGTCAACCATGGCATAGAGCCACCAGTCGATGAGCGCGATGCCAATGAGCCACATGGCGATGCGGAAGATGTTGAACGCGCCGGAATACGCGGGCGAGACTCTCCAGCTCCGCATGCGCGCAAGGATGCGCTCGGGCGGATTCGAGAGAAACGCGGCCGCGAAAATACCGAAGAGTCCGATCGCTTCGCACATGAGACCCAGCCGCATGTACGCGCCGGAACGCAGAACGTTCATGAGCGCGATCACGACGGCCAGCGCGGCTGACGCCGTGAAGACCATCCCGCGGAACAGCCGGAACTTCCAGAGGAAGACTGCCGACCTGGCAACCAGGGCAGCGATACCCTTGAACGTTCTCCAAAGCGCGTAGAGCGCCGGAAGGACGATAAGGGCGAGTGGGAAAGCAAACCGCGCCGGCACCCCGAGACGACCAGGCATGAGCACGATGGTCAACGGGATCGCCAGGATGACGACGTAAGCGATCGCTACCTTGAATACCAACAAGCCTCGATCGAGCTGCCGCTTGAGCCATTGCCACATGGTGCCCTCCTTGTGAAGGACGCGTTTGCGTACGGTATCCCGGGAACACTCGTTCCCGGAATAAACTCCTTATATATACCTGGCAACCCCCCATGTCAACGAAAAAAGACCCCTGTCGTGATGACAGAGGCCGTATTCATTGGTCCTGGACGCGGTAGACGAGACCCTCGTCCACCACGAACGTACGGATATTCGTGCCGACGCATTCCGGCTTGGCCGACTTTGCGACATGGCACAACTGATGCTCCCCGATCGGGGTCGAGTATTGAGGCAGGTCTCCGGTACCGACGTAGGGCGGTACGGACGGCGCGAGAGCGCGGCCGTCGAGCACGAGCACGATATCTTCGTTCGAGAGGTTCTCGACGTAGAACGTGACGTTGTCGACCGCATCGTTCGGCACGACCGGCGAGATACCGGAGTTGTCGCGCTTGGGCGGCTCAGGCATCGTCACGTATCGCTTGCCGTTACGCTCGCGCACTTCTTCGATCTTCGCCGCTCGTACCGCTTGCGGATCAAGGTTGCATCCGCGCTCGGAGAGCATGCGCTTGAACGTGCCGTTGTAAGCCGTCCGCATTTCGCGGTAATCGCGCAAGGACACCTGCTCGTAGCGCAGGAGGTCTTCGGCGAGCGCGAGCTCGTCGGGCGTCAGGAGCAGTCCCCAATCATCCTTGAGCAGCGTCCGCACGGCGTGCACGCGGCTTTGCAGTTCCTTGCCATGCGCTTCGTACTCTCCGCCGCGTTCGCGGGCAAAGAGATAATCGCTTCCGGCCAGACCGTCGGCGCAGGCCGCTTCCTTCTCATGCGCCAGGAGCCAAGTGCCGTCGTTGACGGCTTCCTGGAACTCCGCGCGCATCGTTTCCATGCGGCCGCGAAGCGCGTCCGTCACATGCAGTCCGGCGGCAAACGTTCCGTTGCCGTCTTTCTCCGCCGCTTTGCGGATCTTGCGGAGCTTCGCATTGTTCGGAAATCGAGAAAGGCCGAGGTCGTAGGCGGCGAACGCTTCGTCCGAGTGGCCGAGCGCGCGCTCGCAGGCAGCGAGCAGGTAGATCGGATCACCATTGTCCGGTTCCGCCGAAATGATGACACGCAGTTCCTTCGCGGCATCCGCATAGCGACGCTCGCTGGCGTACAAGCCGACCAGCGCGTGCCGCGCATCGAGATTGCCAGGATCGAAGTCACGACTCGTTTCGTAACGAGCGATCGCGTCTTGCACCCGGCCGAGCTTGGCATACGCCTCGCCGAGCCAGTAGTGAAGAAGCGGATCTTCGGAACGAAGCGCCACGGCAGCTTCGAAGCTCGCCCGCGCCTCATCGTATTGACCAGTATCGAGTTCGACGCGTCCATACGCCAGGAGCGAACGAATGTCCTTGGGATCATCCTTGAGCGCTTCCTGGTAATGCATCCGCGCCTTCTCCGGGAGACCGGTCTGCCAGAGCAGCCAGGCATAGAGCCGGCGCGCGATCTGATAGCGCGGCCAGATCCTGACGGCATTCTCCGCGTACGCCAGCGCCGCCTTCATCGCATCATCCTCGTCGCTCGTGAGCAGAGCTCGATACGCCCGAGAAAGGTTGATGAAGGAGACGATGTCCGGCGTCTGCGGTCGCGAGAGCGCTTCGACATACGCGGGAGGCAGATCGATGCCCGCCTTGGCGAACGTCTTCACGATCCCGCTTCCGAGCATGGCGTGCGCCATGTCACCCTGCACGCCGGGGTGCGAAGGCTTCGGCACGTCGCGAGAAGAAGCGTAGATCATCTTCTCTTCCGTCACGCGATCGATTTCACGCAGGCGGTCGGCACCGACTTCGTACAACACGACGCTGAGCGACCAACGCTCGACACGACCGCTGTAGTAGCCGGTCAGCACGTGCGTGGCGCCCGCGCGTTTCGCAGCCGCATGGATCGCGGCGAGCGAAATGTCGTTTGGTCGCTCAGTCGCGAGCCTTGCCGACTCTTCAGGCAGCACGTGCGAACCAACGACAGCTTCGAGCTTGTATCCCCTCTCCGCCAGCGCTTTCGACGCTTCGGCATCCTGGGAAAGCTCTTCGAGCCGCGCGTTTGCAAACAGCGCCAGACCGAGAGAGAAGTAGTCCATCCCCTTCTGATCGACGTCGGAGAACGGGACGACATACACGCGCACCGTCTTCAAAACGACGGGCGGACTGACGGGCACAACGTCCGTCTTTCCACTGTCCTGCCTGGGCGGTTCTCTCGAACCGCAGGCCACGAACAAGAGACACAACCAGGCCAAAAAGAGCGTTTTCATCGGTTACCTCCCGTCACAGGTCTACTCCGAAAACCCGTTTTCGTCAATATAAAAACCGACGACCTACTTGTCGTCGGATTGATCGGTGCGCGTCTTGCAGACGTCGAGCAGCGACCGCGCTTGGCGGCCGAGGAAGACCCCCCCGCACACGCGCAGGCGTGGCGGATCGGTTTGGCCGTCTTCGTACTCGTACGCGGCAACGTGGTCGCCCTGATCATCGAACCAGTGCCTCGCTTCTCCGTACGGCCGCGCGCTCGCTTCCCCGAAGCGCGACACGTCGAGATGACACGCGAGGAGCAGCTTGTGCGCCTCCTCGAACGTCAGGCGACGCTCGAGCTTCTTGTCGCGCTGCCACTCGTTCTTGAACACTTCTTCGAGCAACGAAGCAGTCTCCTGATCGAGCTGACCGCGGAGCTTGTCCAAAAGAGCGATGGCATGACGCGACATGCCGGCGCGCGCTTCACGCACGGCATGCACGCGCGAACGCGCGATCAGATACGGTGAGAGGAACAGGAGTGCTGGCGACGCGAGGATCACCACGCCGAGCGCGCCGGATCCGACGCGTTGGCGTCCCAAGAGCGGATTGCCCGCACCATGGTCGTCCAACCGCTTGGTCGCGAGGTTGATCGACAAGATCTCGTCGGACCAACCTGGATCGCCGGCATTGTACCTCCACTGAAGATACAGCCTCTTGACCCCCGGTTCAGCGTTCGCAAGCTTCGCGCGCGCTTCCTTCTCATTGCTCTCAGGATCGACACGCACTTCGACCGTGAGAGGAGCATCAGACACATGGTGAATGCCCTCGATGACAACGTCGATATAGTCGGTCTTTTCTTGATTGCGGGGCATGAACCCTCCTTCGGTCGATCACGACCGTATTTTGAAGCTAGCAGTTTCAGCGCTTCACGTCAACGCTCCAATGCGCTAGGCTACTCACTATGCAGCGCCGCAAACCGTTTCAGCAAAAACCGCGAGGCCCGAAAACCAGCTGGGAAGGCGTTTCCCGTTGGTATGGTTCGTATTTGGACAAGGAGGACACGGTCCAGGAAGCCGTGGTTTTCCCCGGCACCGAACGCCTCCTCTCCCCCGCTCCCGGAAAACGCTATCTCGACATTGCCTGCGGCGAGGGGGCATTCACGCGCCAGATCGCGCGCAAACCCTCCGTTCACGTCGCTGGTTTTGACGCCGCCCCGACGTTGATCGAGCGAGCCAAGGCGCGCGCGCCCGAAAACGCCGACTATGCCGTCCTCGACGCCCGTGATTTTGCCTCGCGCTATCCCGCCGCCTCTTTTGACGGCGCTAGTTGCATTTTGGCCATTCAAAACATCGATGATATTTTTCCCGTCTTTCGGGACGCTTCCAAGGTTTTGAAGCCTGGCGCGCGCTTCGTCATCGTCATGAACCACCCGGCCTTCCGCCAGCTCCGCCAAAGCGGCTGGGGCTGGGACGAAAACCGCAAGCTGCAATATCGCCGCGTCGATAAATATCTCGGCGCTTACGACGTGCCGGTGCAGGCACACCCAGGATCAAAACCAGGCATCGTCACGCATTCCTATCACCGCCCACTCGAAACGTACGTCCACGCGCTCGCGAAGCACGGTTTCGTGATCGAGAATTTGGAAGAATGGACGTCGCACAAAACGAGCGACTCCGGCCCAAAAGCCAAAGCGGAGAATATCGCACGCAACGAAATCCCGATGTTCCTCGCATTAGTTGCGCTCAAGAAATAATTGAGGTAGGGTCCACGGCAAGGAGGTGAACCTTGCAATCCATCGGAAAGAAAACGCCTGCCGGCGAAATCGTCTGGCATGGATGGTACGGCATGCGAGCATTGTCTGCGATGACGCAGCACCAATACGCGTGTACGAACTGCGAAGCCGACGTGCAGGGCTACCAGGAACTGCTGGAGATCGATGACCCGCCTGACGCCCGGCCACGGTTCGTGATCCACGTGTACTTCAACGACGTCGGCTCGCGCGTCTGGGAGTTCGCTACACTCGCCGAGGCCCAAGAAGGCTGGCGCGCCACGCTAGCGATGGCTGGCAAGCTCGACAAGAAGCAATGCCTGCCGAAGATTCCGACGTGCGTGCACGTCGACTTTCCCGGCCACAAAACGCCTTGGTTCTACCAACAGGCCGCCTAAGCGCGGTCTTTTTCTTTTCTCAAATCGAATCGGTGGACTCCAAAAAATCCATGATGCGCGCGTGCGCTTCTTCCGGCTGAAGCGTGCCGTCAATTTCGACCGGATTCGTAAACGTCTTCTTTCTCTTTTCGTATGCCTCAAAAAGCGCCGCCAGCCATTCCGGATTCATGGCGACCTCGTCGACGCGTTCATGCAAAGCGGACCCGTGACGCTCAAGCGACGTCTCCGGCGCAAGGCGCATGACGACAACGGCCGTGGCCAAGCGGGCAAAACGGCCGAAACAGCCGATCAGCGCTTGCGCCTCGTCCTCCGTCACGACTTTCGTGGCGCGATACACGTCCGCCCAAACCGCCGCGTCGCTCCAGCCACGATCAATGATCATAACGTCGGCCTTGTCCTTATAGGTATAGTAGGAATCGAGCAGCTGACCGTAATAGCCCAAAGCGAACGCCAGCGATTCTTGCGGCGGCACGTTCATGCGCGCCATGTGCTCGCGGTCGGTCAAAAGCAGCACCGACTTTCCATGCGTCTCAAGCGCCTTCTTGAGCAATTCCGCTTGCGTGGACTTGCCGCTTCTCGGCATGCCGACGAATTCAATCAGCTTCATTGTTTCTCGTTGTCATCGAAAAGTTTAAGAAGGCGTTCGGTGAGCCCGTCGCGCACGGCCCGGGCCCGGCGCGCGCGCTCAAGCCTGAGACGATCGACGCCGCGGACATCGAACTCGCGATCGTATGTCTCCGCGAGCGCATCGACGCGTTCATGGCGTTCATGCGGCGGCAGCGCGTCAAAAACCGCAGCTCCGAGCTCGGCGCGCACGTCGCGCTCCGCAAGGCGGATCGCAAGTTCATCCCAGAACACGCAGTCGTCGTAGTCGGCGACGTATCCGGCGAGCGCCAAGCGCGCCATGAGCGCTTCGGACGGTTTCAGTTCACCTGTGCGTTCGTTTACGGCAACGAGGTACCCCAACCCTTCCTCCTCGGCGAGTGCGAGGAGTTTTTGAAGAGGTGCGTCATGCATCGCCGAGCGCTCTTCCTCCGGACGATGGCCGTTGATCAGCCGGTCGCCGAGCGCCGCGAGTTCGAGGGCGCGTTCCAGTTCCGATCGATTGAGTTCAAGCGACATAGGCGTTACCAACCGACGCTTTGCACGTCGATTTCATTCGGTGCGTTTTTTATCCATTGAATCGGCGCTTGGTCGCGCTCGAGCAAATACGCGTTCGCCTTGCTGAAATGCCGGCAACCAAAGAATCCATTATGCGCCGAGAGCGGCGAAGGATGCGGCGCTTCGAGAACCAAGTGCTTCTTACGGTCGATATGCGCGCCCTTCTTCTGGGCATACGCGCCCCAGAGAAGGAAGACGAGCTCCTTTCGGCCATCGTTCAGTTTTTTGACGATCGTGTCCGTAAACTCTTCCCACCCTTTACCCTGATGTGAAGCGGCTTGACCGCTCACGACCGTGAGCGTCGCATTTAGCAGGAGCACGCCTTGGTCGGCCCAGTGCTGCAGATTCCCATTTTCCGGAACCGGCAATTCAAGGTCGCTTTTGATTTCTTTGAAGACGTTCTGAAGCGACGGCGGTTTCGGCACGCCCTCCGGAACCGAGAAGCAGAGCCCGTGCGCCTGCCCAGGACCGTGATACGGGTCTTGGCCGAGCACGACGACGCGTACCCGATCGAACGGCACCGACTCAAGCGCCGCGAAGATATCCTTCGGGGCCGGATACACCGCTTTCGTTTTGTATTCCTGACGCACGAAATCGGCGAGACGCGTGAAATACGGCTTCTCAAACTCCTCCTTCAACTGTTCCTTCCAAGAGGGTTCAAGTCGCACGTCCATACGTCTCCATTACAAAGGAAAAGAGAGCCTCGCGTCAAGCCGCTCACCCCTCCTCGTTAGCAAAGCTTCGCTCACCCCTCCTCAACGCGTCGAAACCTCCTCCTATCGTTGCCAAAAAAACGGGAAAATGATAGTCTGGCGTTGATCAAAAACCACGGGGGCGTGGTGAAATGGTATCACAAGGGTCTCCAAAACCCTTGTGGTGGGTTCGATTCGTACCGCCTCGGCCCCGTCGTTCGCGATCGACGTGGCCTGCCACGTACGGCGGGTTACCTATGGGTAGCCCACCATAACATGCAGGCCGCGCTTCGTTGGCTCCCGACGCAGCTACAAAAGCGTACCCCTTGCATGGCGGTACGCTTTTGTTATAGGTCAGCTGGCATATGTGGTATTTCTACATCCTACAAAGCCAAAAGGAACCGGCCTATTTCTACAAAGGCTCAAGCGGAGACTTGCGTCGCAGATTCGTAGAACACAACGATGGCTCCGTAACCTCGACCAAACCGCGCCGTCCGTACCGGCTGGTGTATTACGAAGCCTACGTAACTGAAGAAGCAGCACGCCGACGGGAGGCATCTGTGAAGACAAGCGGGTCGATAGCGGTTCCGTTGTTGAATCGGATCAAGGCTGGCTTGCATAAACCTCTGTGTTAAGATGACAAAGATATGAATCTTCTCTATTGGGATATCTACGAAATCAGATCGATCTCGTCGCTGCATGGCATAATGCTTCGTGGACGGTTGAGGAAATTTGCGAATCAAAACGATCAGAACTTACTCGTCGAAAATGAGGAAACGGGAGACGCGGTCCGATTCGCACTGCTATCAGGATCAGATTCGACCTGGATAAGCGAGTTTGCCCGTTCAGTTGTCTCAGATGCTGACATTAAGCGCGTTCGAGACAACATCCCCAACCCCGTGCTTTCCAAACTACAAGTCAATCTAGATGAGAGATATACGACATGAGGACAGGTGGCCGAATCTCCTCTGTTGCACCTGCCATGGAAAACCGACGGTCACTGCACCGTCGGTTTTCATTTGTCATCATTCTCCCACCTCTCCTCAAATATCTTTTCGATCTCTTCGTCGTCCAGGCCGAAATGATGGCCGATCTCGTGAATGAGCGTTTGGCGAATCACGACAAACGGTTCGAGTCCCGAGCTTTCCGCTTCTTCCTCGATCGGTATTTGAAACAGGGCGATGACATCCGGAAGCGTGCCGCTCGGGTCGCCCGGCAGCTCGGTGAGCGGCGTGCCTTCATAGAGGCCGAGGATGTCGAGGTCTTCCTCGCCTTCGTGCGCACCGACCGCATTCTGTTCTGGCGTCGGACGATCTTCAACGAGAATCACGACATTGCCGAGCCGTTTCAAAAAACGCTCAGGGATCGAGCTGAAGGCTTTGGAAGCGAGAGATTCAAAATACGCGCGCTCCATAGATGAGCCTCTACAGTACCATAAAAAACAACCCCCTTTCGGGGGATGTTTTTTACTTGGTCTCCTTGTGGACCGTGTGCTTTTTGCACCACTCGCAGTGCTTTTTGAGCTCAATACGGGCTTTGAGCTTCTTCTTGTTCTTGTGGGAGTGGTAATTGGCCCGCTTGCACTCGGTGCACTCGAGTTTGATGAGGTTGTCCTGGGACATAGCAACTGCGGTGAATGATAGGAGAAGGATACTCGAAGACGGTTCTGACGTCAAGAGTAGCTTACTTCTCGGGTTTTTGGGTAGATCTGGGGGGGTGGAGCCACCTCTGGGACTCGAACCCAGGACCGTCAGTTTACAAAACTGGTGCTCTACCAGCTGAGCTAAGGTGGCGCAGCCTTTCGCCGTTTTTTCGTGCAGGACGCAGCGCTCCACTCCCGTGAAACGCTATGCCCTGGTGGGCAGTCAAGGATTCGAACCTTGGAAGGCACAAGGCCAGCAGATTTACAGTCTGCCCTCGTTGACCGCTTGAGTAACTGCCCACGTCGCTTGCCGGGCACGCTGCTCCTCCTTCGCAGCTGGGCAAACCCAGCCTTGATGGCGGTTTAGCGTATCCTGCGCGATCGCGCAGGATGTTTTTCGATGGAGCCGACGACCGGGATTGAACCGGTGACCTTGTCCTTACCATGGACACGCTCTACCAACTGAGCTACGTCGGCTTACTGCTTGTCCGGCACGTCCTCGCGCGCATGGTCAAACCATGCTCGCGTCTGCATACCGGCCGATCCTCCTCGGCCCGCTTACGGGCCGATCCAAGCCAGGATCGGTCGTTCTATGAGGTTTTTACGGTCATTTCGGAGATCCGACCTCGGAACTCCTCGAGCTTGGCGTTTTCAGGGTTCACCTCTTCCAGGGCCGAAAGGGCTTCCCGAGCCGCGTCTGCGTCGCCTACGAGTATACTCGCCTCCAAAAAATAATCAAGGTACTTGGGATTGTGCGGTTCGGCCTGGAGCGCCATACGGAACTGGTCGGCCGCTTTCCGGCCGTCTCCCTGGGTCAGGTAGACCCTTCCTAATTCGGCGCGATAGACCGTCGCACCGGCCGTAAGCTCGATAGAACGCAGGTAGCGTGCCTCGGCCTCCTCGAAGTTTCCACGACCGGCCTCGATCTGCCCCAAGCGCCCCAACGCGCGATCGTCGTCACTTTGCAAACGGAGCAAAAACTCGAGGATTTCCGCCGCCTGATCCGGCTGCTTTTGCGCGAGGTACAGCTCGGCCAACCCGCGATAGGCCTCAACGTTCTTCGCGTCGGCCTTGAGCGCCTCGATATAGAGCTTCTCTGCCTCTTCGTAACGCTCCTCAAGCCGCGCATGATCGGCTTGGTCTAAAAGATCCGGCAGGCGGGCGGCCGCCTTGGCATGCTCCGCCGCAGTCGTCGGCTTTCGGACATGCCCGTCCATGCGCGCTTCCATCCCCTTCAACTTGTCCTGTGCGCGTTCAAACCAATTTTTGACGCGCGAAGACGCGGCATCGACTGCTTCGTTGGTCTTGCCTTGGATTTTTCCGAGCGAACGTTCGAAACGATCCTGCATGATGCGTTTTTTGACCGCCTCATGCCGCTCTTTGGCAAGCGTGGAAAGATCGATCAGCTTGAGCTGAGGAAATTTTTTCACCAGCACGCCGTAAATCAGCGCGAGGCCGGAGAGCACGAGCAAAATGCCGACGATGGTCCACATACTCAGCGAGAAAGAAGATCGAACAACGCGCGCACGTCAGCAGGGCGAGCGCTTGCTCCACCGACCAACATGCCGTCAACCGCCGGAAGCTCGAGAAACGACTCGGCGTTCGAAGCGTCGACGGAACCTCCATACAGCACGCGGACGTACGACAACGCATCACCATCCAAAAGCGCGTCGATGACGGAGCGGATGTGGCCGTGCATTGCAGTGACATCCTCGGGCTTGCAGGGCGTACCCGTGCCGATCGCCCAGCGCGGCTCGTAGGCAACGACAAGCGGCCGTTCGGCAGAAATACGCGCGCCGGCAAGCGCAATCTCAAGCTGCTCGCCGACGACCGCCTCTTGGCGCCCGGCTTCCCGCTCTTCTTTCGTCTCGCCGACGCACAGGACCGGGATCAATCCGGCCTCCATAGCCGCCTTGGTTTTTTTCGCGATCATGTCGTTCGTCTCGCCGAGATACGCCCGGCGTTCGGAGTGTCCAAGGATCACGTACCGGGTTCCGAGCGCCGTCAATTGATGCGGGGAAACTTCACCCGTATACGCTCCCCCATCCATCCAAAAGACGTTCTGCGCGCCGAGCGAGACCGGAGAGCCTCGAAGCACGCGAGCGACGCGATCGAGAGCTGTGAAGCCCGGAGCGATCGCGACGTCGACGCGCGCTTCGAGCGCCGCGTCCAAAAACTGGCGAGCCAACGCTTCCGCATCGGCATCGCTCAGGTACATTTTCCAGTTGGCGAAAAACAGCTTGCGCATATGTTATCGCGTCGGAATCTTAAGAAGTTTCATGAATCGCGCCTTGTCCTTGAACGGTCCGATCAAGGAGGCGGAGAGTCCTGATGTGCGGAACATCTTCTTGGCGACAGAGAGCACGTCCTCGCGCGTCACCTTATCGATGCGTTCCAAGCGCATTTCCGGCGTCTGGATCTTTTTCTGCAAGAGTTCCTGCTTGGCGAAAAATTCCGCGAGCGCGCTCGATTCTTCGAGGCCGAGAACCGTCTTGCCCTTGATGTATTCTTTCGCGCGCTTCAGCTCTTCCGCCGTCACGCCCTTTTGCGCCGCCTTACCGAGCTCCCTGAGGATCACCGTAATGCCTTCGTCCAGCTTGGCCTTCATAAGGCCGGCTTGGATCGCGAAGTTTCCGATGTCCTGGTACGGGCTCAGGCTCGCGTGCACGGAATACGCCAAGCCGCGCCGTTCGCGCACTTCCGTAAAGAGGCGCGACGACATCCCTCCACCCAAAACCGTCGTCAGCACCGACAGCGCCGCGGCGTCCTTGTGCCCGTACGGCAAACCCGGGAAGCCCAGAGCGAACTGGACCTGCTCGGTCTCCTTATATTGTAGCGCAAGACGAGCCCCGCCGCTCCGCAAACGCGAGGCTGGGTAAGTTTTTAGCTTCTTTTTCGGCTCCTGCACGCTACCGAAGGTCTTCTCGAGAAGCTCGAGAACCGACGGTTCGAATTTGCCGGCGACCGCGACGATCATGCGGGAAGGCGCGTAGGCCTGGTCGCGCCAGCGAAGGAGTTCATCTCTCCCGATGCCGTCCATCGTGGCGTGCGTGCCGGCGATCGGCCGCCCGAGCGTGCCTTCATAGACCAATTCTTCCAAGAGCTCTTCGGCGCGCATGATCGGATTGTCGTCGTACATGTTGATCTCCTCCTTGATGACGCCGCGTTCGCGCGCGACTTCTTCGGCGCGATACGTGGAATGGAAAAGCATGTCGTGAAGCATGTCGACGGCCAGCTCGATATGCGAAGCATTGAGCTTCACGTAATACCCGGTATGGTCTTTTCCAGTGAACGCGTTGTAATCGGCGCCGACGGAATCGAGGTCGCGGCTGATATCCATCGTCGTCGGGCGGCGTTCGGTACCCTTGAACATCATGTGCTCGACAAAATGCGAAGCGCCGGCGAGTTTTCCGTTCTCGTAGCGGCTGCCGACCTCGAAGAGCACCAGCACGGTGGCGGCCTGCGTATCGCGCGACGGCACGAGAATCACTCTCGTGCCGTTTTTGAGTTTGGCTGTTTGAAACAAGGACATGCTAGAAGCCGAGCTTGGATGTGATGTAACCTTCGAGCTCGTCGATCTTCACGCGTTCCTGCTGCATCGTGTCGCGATCGCGCACGGTGACCGATTGGTCGTTCAGCGAATCAAAGTCGTAGGTGACGCAGTACGGCGTACCGATTTCATCCTGGCGGCGGTAGCGCTTGCCGATGGACTGCGTTTCATCATAGTCGACGGCCCATTTCTGGCGGAGCTTGGCGGCCAGGGCGCGGGCCGGAACGGAAAGCTCTTCCTTCTTGGAAAGCGGGAGCATCGCGACCTTGAAAGGCGCGAGCGCTTTCGGGAAACGCATGACGACACGAAGATCGGTCTCCCCTTCCTCGGCGGTGCGCGCCTGTTCCTCGTGATAGGCCTCGAGCATAACGACGAGCAGCGTACGGTCGACGCCGAGCGACGGTTCAATGACGTGGGGCAGGTATTTTTCGTTGGTTTCCGGATCAGTGTAGCGCAAATCGGCGCCGCTCTTTTCCTGATGCTGCTTCAAGTCGTAGTCGGTGCGGTAGGCCAAGCCGTAGAGCTCCTTCAAGCCGAACGGATACTTGTATTCGACGTCGATCGTACGCTTCGAGTAGAAGGCTCGGTCTTCTTCGGAGATTTCGTTGTAATGGAGGTTTTCTTCCTTCACGCCGCAGAAAGCCAGCCAGTCCTTGAGCTGTTGGAGCCAGGCTTCGAAATGCTTTTCCCATTCGTTCGGATGGACGAAATATTCGACTTCCATCTGTTCGAACTCGCGCGTGCGGAAGATGAAGTTCCCCGGCGTGATTTCGTTGCGGAAGGCCTTGCCGACCTGGGCGATGCCGAACGGCACGCGCTTACGGCTCGTTTCCTGCACCAGTTTGAAATCGACGAACATGGCCTGGGCGGTTTCCGGGCGGAAGTATGCGACGGCCTCGGCGCCTTCTTTGGCGCCAAGAAACGTCTTGAGCATCATGTTGAATTGGGCGGGCTCGGTGAACGTGCCCTTCTTGCCGCAATGCGCGCATGCGGCGTTCAGGTCGATCTGATCGGCGCGATAGCGCGTGTGGCAGCTCGTGCACTCCGTCAGAGGATCGCTGAAGTTGGCCAAGTGACCGGAGGCCTCCCACACTTTCGGATTCATGACGAGGGCGGCGTCGATGCCGACCATGTCCTCTCGCGACGTCACGAACCGTTTCCACCACGCATCCTTGATATTTTTCTTGAGTTCGGAACCGAGCGGGCCGTAATCCCAAGAATTGGCCAAACCGCCATAAATGTCGGATCCAGGGAAAATGAAACCACGCCGTTTCGCCAAAGAAACCAGTTTTTCCATGTCGATCATATGCCGCAGCCTATCATGGCGCCGGTTTCAGTTCAATATCCTGAGCCACGAATGCGGGCTCTTTCTTCTGCGTGAAGTCGATCGTCTCAGTACACGCTTGCGCATACCCTTCGTGTTCCGCCGTGAGGAAATAACGGTTCTGTCCGGCAAGGAACGCGTAGCGGCCCCGAGCATCGGTCACCTGCGCCTCAAGCACCTTGTTGTAAGCAGACTCAACGATACGCACGACAGCGCGACGAAGCGGTTCTCCGGACGATCCGGCAACGGTTCCCCAGCTCTTAGGACGCTTCGGCGCAGCAAGACGGACGAAGAGGAACAGGAAAGCGAACTGAAGGACCATGGCGATCACCTGTTCCCACCTCGGCGTGACCGCGTAACTCGCAACCGCAAGACCAGGTCCAATCGAAGCCACGGCCCATTGCAAGCGCAAACGGGAAGCTTCAGCAATCACGAGCGGCGTCGCACGAAGATCTCCGACCGGCTCCAAAGGAACATTCTTGGCGACCACTCCTTCAGCTGTCGTGATCGCGCCGCCAAGATGCAGATCGGAGAACGGACCGTCAGCAACCCCCGTCAGCGTACGCGTCGGCGGGAAGACAAGGCCAGGCTTGCGTACCTCGAGCACGTACGTTCCCGGAGGCGGCAGGAACACGTAACGACCGAGACGGTCGGTCACGCGCGTTGCCACGACCTTCTGTCCTGAAGCATCCAGTAAACGGATGACTGCCAAAT
>JBPOIQ010000035.1:0-7398 GCA_052034355.1 Minisyncoccota bacterium | reverse complement strand
GCAACAGCTTTGCAAGCATCATGAAGCGCGATATTACTGCCGCTTGGGCAACTTACTTCATGTCGCTGGTACCTGAACCTGGCCGACTCGTCATCAACGAACGAGTGACAAGCGCTCGCAAGGATCTCGTTCTGTTCCTGACGCAAACCGTCCCAGGCCCAAGATTGCCGGAGAATCCGGAGGTCTGGCTCACATTCGTCGCATGACCCCAACGGGTCATTTTTTATCTGTTCGATATTGAAAATAAAAACTGATGAAGACGCAGCATCATAAGTTGGCGCAGAGCGCTTGCAGTCGTTCGACCGTCAGCGTTTTCGTCGTCACCATTTCCTTGAGTTGAGCGATGGCACCTTCCCGATCCCGCATGAGCCGCTCCGTGAGAGAGGCCACGATCCGATCCAGCTCTTCCACCTGCACATCATCCAACTGAGATTGGTGATCGGAATCAAAAGCGCTCATCACGAACACAAGGGCACACAACTCGACCCCAAGCTTTTCGGGCCTGTCGATGCCGGATGAAAGGCTTTCGAGTGCCTTAAAAACATCGGACATCTCATTGAGCAACGAGCCATCTGACATGCTTGCCTCCTACGGCGCATATGCAGCCGTCTTTTATGAATGCTCGCTTCTTATCGCGGAATTGACATTCCGTCAATTCTCGGCCACACTATCCGGGATTCGCCCCGTCTGCGCGGGGCGCCACATGGCAGAGAAACCCTCATCACCTCTATGACGTACGACATCAAAGACCTTCCGAAGAGCCAGAAAGAAATCAAAGTCACGGTCGGCGCGGACGAACTCAAGCCGTTTCTGGAGCGCGCCGCGACGGAGCTCTCCCAAAAAGTGAAGATCGAAGGCTTCCGTCCGGGCAAAGCTTCTTACGACATCGTTGCCAAGCGCGTCGGCGAAATAGCGATTTTGGAGGAAGCCCTGCCGCGCCTCGTGCAGAAGCAGCTGGTCGAAATCATCAAGAAAGAGTCTCTTGAGACCGTCGGCGAACCTTCGATCAACGTCGAGAAGGCCGCTCCGGGCAACGAGGTGATTTTTACGGCCACCGTTTCGCTTCTTCCCGCCATCAAAAAAATGGCGGACTACGCTTCGATCAAGATCGAGGCGAAGGATGTTTCCGTGAAAGAGGATGAGATCGAAAAAGTGATCTCCGAGCTGCGCAAGATGCAAAGCACCGAGGCGGAAGTCGAGCGCGAAGCGACGGACAAGGACAAAGTCACGGTCGACATGATGATGGCGATCGACAAAGTTGCCGTCGAGGGTGGCGCGACAAAAGGCCACGCGATCTATCTGAGCGAACCGTACTACGTCCCGGGCCTGAACGAAAAAATCGTCGGCATGAAAAAGGGCGAGCAGAAAATTTTCACGCTCACCTTCCCCAAAGACAATTTCAACAAGAACCTCGCCGGAAAAGAGGTTGAGTTCACCGTCGATCTGAAAGGCGTGCACGAAATCAAGCACCCCGAGCTCGACGACTTCTTCGCCAAGCGCCTCGGCCAAGAAAACATGGATGCGCTCCGCGCCTTGCTCCGCAAGAACCTCGAAGACGAAGCCAACATGAAGGAGCAGCAGCGCCAAGAAGCCGCCGCGCTCGAGGAGCTTCTCAAGAAATCCGAAATCGAAGATGCGCCCGAATCGCTCGTCAACAACGAGGCACATAAGATGATGCACGAGATGGAACACTCGATCGCCAAGCAAGGCATGGCTTTCGCCGACTATCTCAAGAGCATTGGAAAAACGCACGATGAGCTCCTGCTCGACTTCGTCCCGGACGCCATGAAGCGCGTGAAATCGATGGTCGTGATGCGCGAGATCGCTCGCCGCGAGAACCTCGACCCGACCGACAAGGAAACGCTCGACGAACAGCTCAAGATGCTCAACATGTACGCTGACGACCCGGAGACGCAGGCGCGCATCCGTTCGGAGGAAGGCGAAGACTACATCCGCGCGATGCTGAAGAACCGCAAGGTGCTCCAGTTCATCCGAGAGACAATGATCAAGAAATAAGAAACAACCCCGACGTTCGTCGGGGTTTTTCTTTTACGTTT
The DNA here is from genome assembly GCA_052034355.1 of Minisyncoccota bacterium. GTDB lineage: Bacteria > Patescibacteriota > Patescibacteriia > SG8-24 > DYFX01 > DYFX01. The sequence continues at coordinate 5,341 of JBPOIQ010000035.1, read as the reverse complement.
TTTGGGTTAACGTACACGCATATGAAATTCGGCGCACACGTTTCCGCCGCTGGCGGCCTTTGGAACGCTCCGGAAAATGCGGCCAAGATCGGCTGTGAGGTTTTCCAGTTTTTCTCCCGTCCGCCGCAGGGAGGCAACGCAGCGGCGATCACGCCTGAGGTTGCCAAGAAATTCCGTGAGGCGTGCGAGAAGCATGAGCAGGAGCTCTGGGTCATCCACGCGCCGTACATCATCAACTTCGCTTCGACGACCGAACGTATCCGCCAAGGCTCCATCCGCATCATTCGGGAAGAACTGGAGCGCGGATCGACCCTCGGTGCTCGCGCCGTCATGTTCCATCCGGGCTCCGCGCGGGACGTTCCCCTCTCCATGGGCATCCGCATGGTCGCGGACGGCATCAACGATGTTCTCAAGGGGTATACGGGGTCAACGCAGCTCTTGATCGAAATCTCGGCCGGGAGCGGGTCGGTGATTGGCGACACCTTCGACGAGGTGCGAGATATTTTGAAACAGGTAAAGAACGAAAACGTCGGCGTCTGTTTTGACACGGCCCACGCGTTCGCTTCCGGTTACGATTTGCGTGATGCGAAGGCTATCGCGGCCACCTTTGACGCCTTTGATAAGGAGATCGGTCTCGAACGGCTTGTGATGTCGCATTGCAACGATTCTAAGGTTGAGCTCGGCGCCAAAAAGGATCGCCACGACTTTCTAGGAGAGGGTCACATCGGTCTGGGCGGTTTTGAAGCGATGTTGGCCGAAAAACGGCTTTCAAAGCTTTTCTGGATCGTCGAAACTCCCATTGAAGGCCAAGAAGATGACATCAAGAAGCTCAAAAGAATACGTTCCGGCCTATGAGCATTGTTTCTATAAAGGTTATCCCCAAAAGCGGACGTTCTGAGCTCAAGTTTGAGGGAGAATTGCTCAAGATTTGGCTCAAATCCGCACCTGAGGATGGAAAAGCAAATGATGAATTAGTGCGAATATTAGCTAAAAAGTTTGATATTTCTCGCGCGCACATCAAAATTATCCGAGGGAAATCCACAAGAAATAAAACTGTGGATATCACGGGGATAAGTGTGGAGGAAATGAAAAAGACCCTTGCTTAAAGGGTCTTTTTCTTTGGTTCTGGTACGGGATCGAGACCGGCTTGGCTCCAGGGATGACAACGGAGGACACGTTTTGCCGCCAGTACCCACCCACGAAAGAAGCCATGCTTCTCAAACGCCTGATGGGCATACTCCGAGCAGGTCGGATAGAACTTGCAGTAGCCATTCGGGTAAAGAAACCTGAGCGGCCCATGATCAAGGGAGAGTGTCCGTTGATAGAAACGTATCAGAAGCTGTACAAGGCGCGTCATGCGATCAATTGGAGCTTCTTAAGGCAGGACAGTGTTTGAGCTTCCAGCTCGGCAAATTCGAGGTCGAGAGCCCTTGTCTGCGTCAGAATCATCACGTCGTATCCAGGTTTTATTTCAGCCAGGTGCTTCCGCAAGATTTCGCGAAGGCGTCGGCGTAGCAAGTTCCTTTTTACGGCCCGCTTATGCACCTTGATACCAACAACGACTCCAAAACGAGAGTGCGGGAGAGCATTCTCCCGCACTTTCATGCTCACAGCCTTTGAAAAGGCGCTTTTTTTGCTACGGGCCAGGAGGGAGAAATCTTTCTCCGCCTTGAGCCGATGCGTGGCTGGAAGCATACGCGGTCATTCCGTTCTTTCTCGGAACGACCCCTTCACGTTACTTCTTTCCCATGCGCTTGACCGAGACGCGCTTGCGTCCCTTCAAACGGCGGCGCTTGAGGACGTTACGACCGTTCTTCGTGCGCATGCGCTTGCGATATCCGTGAACCTTGCTGTACTTACGCTTCTTCGGCTGGTATGTGCGTTTCGGCATATTTAGCTAACATTAGCGATTTATAAATCCACACCCCTGTGGGTGAAGGAGAAGTTATCAACAGGTTACCAACACTTTGATTTTTTGTGAAGCATTTGTGGGGATAGTTGCTCACCTGTGGATGATGTTGTAGGCTTTGATCAGTGTTTTTTAATTTTCCCCGCGTATGACCACGCACGAGCTGTGGCAAGCCGCCCTTGGCGAGCTTGAGCTGTCCTTGTCGAAAGCGAACTACACAACCTGGTTCCGGAACACCTTTATTTCGACATTCGACGACGGCCGTATCGTGGTTTCCGTTCCGAATACGTTTACCAAAGCGTGGCTTGAGAAGAAGTACCACGGCGCAATCCTTAAAGCGTTGCAAAACGTAGCAAAGGAAGGCGCACGCGAAGTCCATTACAAGGTTGAGTTGAAACCGTCGGCTCCTCAGGACATCGTCACCTCTATCGGTACCACCTCAAGCGCCACTCCGGCAGCTTCGACGCAGAACCATGCCGCACCTCAGGAAGAAGAGGTTGCGGAAGGCAGCAAGGATTTCAGCTTGAATCCTCGCTATACGTTTGAACACTTTATTGTCGGTAAAACGAACGAGCTGGCGCACGCCGCAGCTCTTGCCGTCACCGAAAAGCCGGGTCGCTATAACCCGCTCTTCATCTATGGTGGCGTTGGTCTCGGAAAAACCCACCTTTTGCAGGCAATCGGCCACAAAATGGTCGAAATGAACCCCCGTACGAAGGTTTTGTACGTTACCTGCGAACGTTTCACGAACGAATTCATCCACGCGGTTCGCAACGGCCGCGGTAAGGAATTCAAGGATACCTACCGCGGTCTCGACCTTCTCCTGATCGACGACATCCAGTTTATTACCGGAAAAGAGGGCACGCAGGAGGAGTTTTTCCATACCTTCAACGCGCTGCACCAGTCGAACAAGCAGATCATCATGAGCTCGGACCGCGCTCCGAAAGCCATCCAAGGCATTGAACAGCGCCTCGTTTCACGTTTCGAGTGGGGCATGATGGTCGATATCAGCACTCCGGATCTTGAAACCCGCGTCGCCATTCTCGAATCAAAGTGCAAGGAAAAGCACTACGATATTCCGCGCGAAATCCTTTCGTATGTTGCAAGCGCCGTTCAGTCGAACGTCCGCGAACTGGAAGGAACCCTCAATAAAATCATTGCGTACCACCAGTTCAAGAACCTGAAGCCGAGCCTCGAAACGGTGCGCGAGCTCGTTTCGACCATGAACAATGCGGCTGGAACCAAAAAGAACCTGACTCCGAAGGATCTTCTGGACACGGTCGCCAACTACTACGACATCGCCGTGGCGGATTTGCTTGGAAAATGCCGTGAAAAGAGGCTTTCTTTCCCCCGCCAGATCATCATGTATCTCATGCGCGAAGAGCTCAGCTCCTCGTATCCTTCGATCGGTAAGATGATTGGCGGTCGCGATCATACGACAGCTATCCACGCGTACACGAAGATCGTGGCCGATATTCAAGAGGACGAGAAGCTTCGCCACGACCTGACGTTGATCCGTCAGCGCCTTTACAGCACCAGTTCCTAGTTGAGGACAACCTGTGTACGGACAGGGGTGAATCAGGTGGACGAACCGTGTACGATATCCACTCTTTCCCCAGGCTCATTTCCCGGTGTTGATTTCTTCCCCGTATCCTCCACAGCTCGTGCACGTTCGATACCCAGCGTATCCACTGGTCCGATTCCTTGAGTTCATTGGTCAATATGCGCGTTTCCGACAGTCTTTCGGGAGTTATCCACGCGCTTATTGTTACTTCTGTCTATATCTCTATATTTTTTAAACAAATAGAATGAAGTTCTCGTGCACGCAGGAAAACCTGAAACGCGGACTCCTTGCGACCGGGTACGTCGCTGGCAAGAACGTCAACCTCCCGATCTTGAATAACGTCATGATCAAGATTGAAGGTTCATCGATCCAACTGATCTCTACGAACCTTGAGATCGCGGTTCGCTGCATCATTCGCGGAAAGGTTGATGAAGCCGGTGAATATACGGTCCCGTCCAAGCTCTTCATGGAATACGTGAACCTTCTTCCTGAAGATCGCGTCGATATGGAAACGACGGAGGCTTTTCTCAAGATCGCCTGCCGTAAGAACTCCACGAAGATTAAAGGAATTCCGTCCTCAGAGTTCCCGCTCATCCCGACCGTCGATCGTCAGAAGACCCTTTTTATCTCGGGAAGCGTCCTGAAACGGGCGCTTGGACAGGTAAACTTCGCGATTTCTTCGATTGAATCTCGACCGGAACTGACAGGTGCTCTCTTCAACGTGAATCCGTCTTTCGCCCAAGGGTCGCTCGTGATTGCCGCTACCGACAGCTACCGCCTCTCTGAAAAAACGATCGCGCTTGAGGCAAAAGTAGGTACCGCATCCTCGAAAGAAGCCTTCTCGTTCATTGTCCCCGGTAAGTCTCTCCAGGAAGTCGTCAGAATTCTGGCACTGTTCAAAGACAGCGAATTGGAGGCTGAGCCGGTTGAAATTGCCTTTAGCGAAGGTCAGGTCGCCTTCAGCTTCGGGGACGTAGAACTGATTTCTCGCCTCATCGATGGCCGCTACCCGGACTACCGGCCCATCATCCCCGAAAAGCATGTCTCAGAGGCCGTCTTTCGTCGCCCTGATGCCGTCCAGGCGGTCAAAGGAGCGTCGCTCTTCGCCCGTGCGGGTCTTCAGGACGTCCACTTCAAAATGGACCCTACAGAGGGTCTGGTGGTCTCCTCGAGCGAGGGTCAGATGGGAAAGAACGACAGCACGGTCGATGCCGAGATCTCGGGTCCTCAAAATTCGATCGTCTTGAACTATCGGTACTTCCTGGACGGACTCGCCGCGCTCGAGACGCCCAAAGCACGTATGCGGATCATTGATGCGATGAATGCATGCCTCCTGGTGTCGGACGGAGATTCCGAAAAAGAGAAGTTTCTCTACATCGTGATGCCGATCAAGCAATGAAAAACCCCCCGACGAAGGTCGGGGGATTTTTTTAGTTCCGAATCGTGACGGTTCGACCCAGGAACTCTTGTACTTCGTTGTTCGGTAGAGTGATCACTGCTTTCAAGATGTACTTTCCGATCGCTGGCGGCGTATCCCATGAAACGGATACTCCGTTAGTGGTGGGATTCGTGAGCGATCCGATGGAAATCGGACTCCCATCGCCTTCAAGAGGTGTTGCGACAATCTCCGCCTTAGCGATACCAGCCTTTTCCGAAAGACTTGCGTCGATGTAGACGGGGAAGATGCTGGTACGATATGTCGTATCAACGGAGGGTCGCAGCCAGGTGAGCTGGAGAGGAGCACCTGCGGCCGTTATGTTGATCGTGATGTCTTGTGAGCCGGGAACCTCGATGTCGTCATAGGCCGTCGCGCGAAGGGTGTAGAAACCCTTGCCGAACGTCGACGGGAGAGTGATCGTCGCGTCCCA
>JBPOIQ010000018.1:0-16537 GCA_052034355.1 Minisyncoccota bacterium | reverse complement strand
CCGAACGTCATCATGGTCGGCGAAATCCGCGACCAGGAAACTGGCGAGTTGGCCGTGCATGCCGCTCTCACGGGTCACTTGATTTTGACGACGATCCACACGAACGACGCGATCGGCGTCGTGCCGCGCTTGATCGACCTCGGTGTCGAGCCGTTCCTCCTCTCTGCCACGCTCAACCTGCTCATCGCGCAGCGTTTGGCGAGGAAAATTTGCGAACACTGCAAAGGTCCCGCTGACGTGCCGGACGGCATGCAGCAGATGATCCGTGATGCCATGAAAGAGATCCCGTCTTCCTACTATCCGAAAGGCATCACGATCGACGGGCCTTTGCCTTTCCAAAAAGGAACGGGCTGCCCGCGCTGCAGCGATACGGGATACTCCGGACGAACGGTCATCGCCGAGTTGATTGCCGTAACGCCCGAAATCCAGCGCCTCATGAACAGCGGCTATCCGATTGAAGAAGTGAAACAGGAAGTGAAGAAGCAGGGTTGGATCACGATGCGTCAAGACGCGGTTCTGAAGGTTCTCGAAGGCTTGACGACGGTTGATGAAGTACTGCGCCTCGCGCGCGAATAAACGGTATGATGACCGAGGCATGCGCAAAAGTTCTCCTTGCTGACGGCGACGCGTTTTTCGCGAGCGCATGTGCCGCGAATCTTGAAAGCGAGGGGTTTTCCGTTCAATGCGTCGCGGACGGCGAGAGTTGCTTGAATGCCGCCATACGGGAAGTTCCCGATGCGATATTGCTCGATCTGCGCGCGCCGAAGCTGGATGGCTTGGAGGTCCTGCGAAGACTGAAAAACGATCCAAGCCTTCGCGGAGTTCCGGTGCTCATGCTTGCCGAGCATGAACGGAAAGAAGATGTGGAACGGTGCTTTGAAGAAGGGGCTTCAGAATATTTGGGCAAAGCCCATCTTGTCCCTGGCGATGCGGCGCGGAACGTTAAGCGCGCGCTGCGACTGATGTGATCGCATGTTGATCTACAGCTACAAAGTGAAGGACTCGCGCGGCGCCACGCTTGAAGGCGCTGTCGAGGCCGAGAACGAAGAGCAGGCTGGCAATGTGCTGCGCGAGCACGGATACTACGTGCTTTCGCTCACCGTGCGAGACGAGCCTTCGTTTACGACCAAGAAATTCACGTTCTTGCGCCGGGTGACGCCGAAAGATGTCGTCATTTTTTCGCGACAGCTCTCCGTGATGATCAGCGCGTCGGTTTCGATCGTGCGTTCGCTCAGAACGTCAGCACGGCAAACCGCCAACCCGAAACTGCACGAAATCCTGCTCGACGTCGCGAACGAGGTGGAAGGCGGCGTGCGCCTTTCCGATGCCTTCAACAAATATTCCGGGGTCTTCGGCACGTTCTACGTGAACCTCATCCGTTCGGGCGAAACCTCGGGAAAACTCGACGAGGTGCTTCAATACCTCGCGGACCAGGAAGAAAAAGACTACGACTTGCGGCAGCGGGTGAGGGGAGCCATGACATACCCGATCTTCGTCATGATCATGCTGTTCGTTGTCGGTGCGGTCATGATGATCTTTGTCGTGCCGAAGCTGACCGACGTGCTCAAGGAGAGCGGCGTGGCGCTGCCGATCACGACGCGCATGCTGATCGGCGTCAGCGATTTCTTCGTTCATTATTGGTACGTCGTGCTTGCTGCCGTTTTTGGCGCCATATTCGGCGTACGCGCGGTGTATCGTACCCCGATCGGAAAACGCTTTCTCGACGCGTTCGTGCTCTGCGTGCCAATCTTCGGTTCGCTCTTGAAGCGCATTTACATCACGCGCATCACGCACAGCTTGGCGACGCTTATTGAGGGCGGCGTGGACATGGTCACGAGCCTAAAGGTCGTCTCTGGCGTCGTCGGCAACGAAACCTATCGCGAAGGGCTCGTGCAGATGGTGCAGGAAGTCGCTGCCGGAAACTCGATGGCGACGGTTTGGAGGAACCGCAAGGAAATTCCCGACATGGTGACGCAGATGATTTCCGTCGGCGAGGAAACTGGAAAACTCCAACAGGTCCTGACCCGACTCACGGATTTCTATACGCGCGAGATCAACGCCAGCGTCGCGAACTTGTCGACGGCGGTCGAGCCGATCATCATGGTGATCATGGGTGTTGCCGTCGGTGGCCTCGTTGCGGCAATCATTCTTCCGATGTACACGCTAGCCCAGCAGATGTGAAGACAAAAGGCGTAACACTTGTCGAAGGCTTGGTAGCAGGAGGCTTGATTCTTGTTGTGGTTGTACCGATGGTGCTCGGCGTGCTTGATACGCGCCGCCGCGCCAGGGACTCAACACAGGTATCGAACGTGCGTCAGGCCCAGGCGGCGCTCGAAATCTACCGTGCGCGCACCGCATCGTATCCGGAAAACGCCGGAGCCCTTCGTTCTGACGAGGCGGAACTCGTTGAAGCGTTCAACTACGCTGCCGAACCTGCAGGTTGCGGAGCAAACGCGGCGGTGCCTTGCCGTGAATACCTCCTGCGGTTCGTGTTGGAGGGACCGCTCGGCGCGCTTCCTGGCGGGATTTGCACAGCACGGCGTACCGGCCTCTCGTGCTCGTAAGTGAAACGTGCTATACTGTGGATAATTAAGTTTATAAGACTTGTCTTTGTTTCGCATATGAAACGCACCCGCTCGGGTTTTACCCTTATTGAGCTCTTGGTGGTCATCGCGATCATCGGTTTGCTCTCTACGCTCGCCGTCGTTGCTCTCAATAGCGCACGTCAGCGCTCTCGTGACGCGAAGCGCGTGTCGGACATCCGTCAGATCCAGACCGCTCTCGAGCTCGGTTTCTCTGAAACGAGCAACTACCCGGTCGCCGCGACCGCAGTTGTCCTCGGAGATGCCACACACAAAGTGCTTTGCAACGTCGCGAACGCCTCGACCTTCCAGACGAGCTTGGTCGCTCCGGGCGCCTGCGGCTCGGTCTTCATGGGTCTCGTTCCTTCAAACCCGACTCCGGGCGGTGCTGACTACTCTTACACCAGCGCTGCAGGTTCGGGTACGTACTCCATCACCTTCACGCTTGAAGGCGCGACGGGTCAGCTCGGTTCCGGCGTCAACTGCGCCAACCAGAACGGCATTACGACTGCCGCCAGCTGCTAAGACAGCAATCTCAAAACCCGCTCCGACGCATGTCAGGGCGGGTTTTGTGATATACTGGGCACATCGGTTGTTCATAGCTTTTGGCCGTATGTTCGTGCGCGCAAGACGAGCGTTTACGCTCATTGAGTTACTGATCGTCGTCTCGATTATCGGTTTAATTGCGACGATTGCTGTTACGGCAACGAACAGTGCGCGTCAAAAAGCGCGGGACGCGCGGCGGCTTTCCGATTTGAAGCAACTGCAAAGCGCACTCGGTTTGTCCTACGAACCCGGCATCAGTTTTCCCGTCGTTGCCGCTCCGATCACGCTCGGCGACGCAACGCATAAGGTGCTCTGTATTGTCGGCGCCTTGCCGGCTTTCCAGACCAGCTTGGTCGCCCCTGGCGCCTGTGGCGCGCTCTTTATGGGTCTCGTCCCCTCGAACCCGACTCCGGGAGGGGCAGGGTATTCGTATCGAAGCACGGATACTTCTGGCGCCGTCTGTACCTCAGGGACATGCAACAGTTATTGCATTCAAACGACGCTTGAGCAGGCCAATACGCAGAATGGGCTTGCGGCAGGCACAATCACCGTAGAGCCGACCTCCATCAAAAACGGCGTTTGTCCGTAAACCCATGCTTCTCTTGATCACCGCTTTTGCCGGTCTCGCGGTCGGCAGTTTCCTGAATGTTGTTATCGGGCGCCTCCGTTCCGGCGAGCGGGGATGGCGTTCGCGTTCGCGCTGTCCTGAATGCCACACGATGCTTCGTCCAAGCGAGCTCGTGCCGCTGATCAGCTTTTTGTTGCTGCGTGGGCGCTGCCGTTCCTGCAAAAAGCCGATCTCGTGGCAGTATCCGCTCGTGGAGTTCACGACGATGGTACTCTTTTTGCTGGCCGGGCTTCTGCGGGCACCGACGATCGACGTTGCGGCTCCGTTTACGCTTTTGCCATTGTTGCGCGATTGGATTTTTATTTCGTTCCTCACGGTCGTGTTTGTCATCGACTTGCGCGACATGGTGGTTTTCGATTCGGTCACGCTCCCGGCCGCCGGTCTCGCTTTTCTCATAAATATCGTTTTGGGGCACGACGTGCTGAACCTTCTCTTGGCAGCTGTCGTTGGTGCGGGATTCTTCCTTTTGCAATACATCGTCTCTCGCGGACGATGGATTGGAGGCGGTGATATTCGCATCGGCGCCATGATGGGCATGATGCTCGGATTTCCGCTCGTGATTCTCGCGCTCTTTGCGGCCTACATCGTCGGCGCGATCGTCGCGCTCGGGCTCATGGCGGCGGGCAAGGCGAAATGGACAGGTCAGATGGCCTTCGGAACTTTTTTGAGCGTAGCGACCGTGCTTGCGTTGTTTTTTGGTCAAGATGCGATGAATTGGTATGCGACGCTGCTTGGCCTCTAACGACGGAGCTCGCGCGCGCCGGAAGTCGGATGGGTTCACGCTTGTTGAATTGCTTATTTCGATCTCCATCGTCGGCGTGATCACCGGAATGATGATGGCGAACTTCCGAGGCGGGCAACACCACACGGAAGTGCGTCTGGCCTCGGACATTCTCGTCGACCAGATCCGTTCCATGCAGACAGCCTCGCTCTCCGGACAGCTTGTTTCGGTGTGCAGCGGCGGTTCGAATAACTTGAGCGTCTGCGAACCGAAGAGTCCGGCGGTATCGTGCACGGGCGGCGCCTGCCAGAAGCGCGTGCCCTCTGGTTACGGCATCCGTCTCACCGGCATGGGTTCGCCTGACAGGAGCTATACACTTTTTTACGACACTGACGGGGATTGGCGTTATGACGCCGGGGAAGAACTCACTTCGATTCCGTATGTGGCGACAAACAATGTGCGTTTGGCCTCGACGAGCTTGGGCCTGCCTCTGGATCTTGTGTACGCGCCCCCGTACGGCCAGCTCTACGTGAACGGCGTTTCGGGCGCGACTCCTACGGTAACGCTGACGCTTGCCCATCAGTTCGGTACTGCCACACGTCATGTCACTATCCATGCGCTTTCCGGTAAAATCGACCATGACTAAAAAGCCACCGCGCGGCCAGTCGTTCATTGAAGCGATGGTCGCTATTACGGTGCTGATCACGGCTGTCTCGAGCGCCTTGGCGCTCGTGCAGTCTTCGATTACGGCGACGCGCGTCGGCGGGGCGCAGATCGTGGCGGCAAATTTGGCGCGCGAGGGTTTGGAAGTCGTTCGTTCGCTCCGTGACACGAATTGGCTCAAGAGCCAAAGTTTTCAAGTCGGCCTCGTTGATGGCGGAGGTGCGAAAGCGGCCAGGCCGCTGTTGGATCTTGAGAGCGGAGAATGGGGTCTGTCGTTCGCGTCCACGGCGCTTACGAGCACGAACGCCGCCGTCTACCTCACGACCAGCGGGACGTTCGTGCAGTCCGATACACAGCCGGTTGGCAGCACGATCACTCCGTACAATCGCGTCTTGACGATCGATCATCTTTGCCGGGATCAATCGACGGGCGAGGAGAGGATTGTGGGAGGCGCGGCGACATGCCTGGTTTCGGAGCAATTTATGGGTCTTGCCGTATCCTCCAGCGTGCGTTACCGATCGATCGGTGGAAGCTACAAGACACTGACCATTGAAGAACGCTTCTATGATTGGAGATAATCGCGGTCTTACGCTCATGGAAATCCTGGTCGTCATGGGCATTTTCAGCATGACGGTGACCGTGACGTCGGGTATTTTTCTTCTGAGCAATCAAGCCCAGCGGCGCGTGCTGGCGCTGTCGACGGCCCAGTCCGACCTGCGTTTCGCGATGGAAGCGATCGTGCGGGAAGTACGCGGAGGCCAGATCGATTATGAGGCCTATGAGGGCTCGCAAGGCGGCATCTCGCTTCCGTCGCCGCGCCTGTTGCTCAGAAGCGCGTCCGGCAGCGATTTGGAATTTTATTCGGAAACGAGCCCGACGATTTGTCCGACAAGTACGGCGAGTTGTTTGGCCGTGAAGGTGAACGGCGTGGCGCAAAGCCTTACCTCGCCGGGAGTCGTGCTCGATAAGCTTGTCTTTTACGTATCGCCCGGAAACGATCCGTTCGTCACCGATCCCGCCAGCGGTTTGTATGGAGCGAATGTGCAACCGACGGTCACGGTTGCGATGCAAATCCGAACGACCGGACCGAAGCCTCAGGATGTGTTCACGATGAACGCTCAGACGACCGTAACTTCGCGCGTGTATGTGCGGTAAACGAAACGGAAACGTCCTTCTTCTGTCACTGCTCATCATGAGCGGCGTCTTGATCGTGGGAGCATCGCTCGGAACCATCTCCATCTTGAACCTTCGCCAAGCGCGGGTGATCGATGATTCCATTCTCGCGTTCGGCGCGGCAGAAACGGGCGCCGAGCAGACGCTGTATCAGATCCGCCGCGTCGGAACGCCATCGTCGGCGCTTAATGCGAACGGCGCACATACGTCCTCCGCCGCGGTCTCCGGACCCGCGATGACGAACGGTTCCGGCTGGACGCGCGCGATCACGGCTGCGGAAACGACAGTGTTCGCATCGATTCCGAAAGACCGTTCGTATGAAGTCGTTTTGTGGGATCCGGAAGTTCCCGCCGCCCCGATGGGTGCCGAGTCGCTGACATTTTCATGGGACGACGAGTGCGGCGGTACGTCTGGTCTTGAAGTTTTGGCGACGGGGTGGGATCCGGTGGCGGTCGGCGGCTTTAATCCAAACATCGCGTTCCACGGCGATTCGCCGGCGCTGACGTTTTTGCACACGAACCCGCGCGTGATCGACAACGATTTTAACGGGAATCGTGCCTACCGCGTGCGTTTGCGCGCCAAGACCTGCGACATTTCCAACTTGGCGATCACGGCGTATAGTGCCGACAACGCCGGGGGCAGCCAGGTGCCGATTCCGTCACGTCTGGCGGTGCAGACGACAGGAACGTTCGGCGCCGCGCGGCAGGCGATGGAACTTCGCCTCCCCCGACTCCAGCCTCTTTCCGGCGCATTCGATTTCGTCATCTTCAGCCAGTGTTCGCTTCTCAAAAACGTCACGGGCGTGCCGTGCCTCTAGCATGTTGAACAAAAAAGACGCCGCTGCGCGCGCGGAAAAACTGCGCGCCTTGATTCATGAGGAACGCTACAAGTATCACGTCCTCGACAACAGCAGTTTGTCCGAGGGTGCTTTGGATTCCTTGAAGCACGAACTCTGGGAGATCGAACAAGCCTATCCGGAACTCGTCACTCCAGACTCGCCGACGCAGCGCGTGGCGGGCAAGGCGTTGCCGCATTTCGGTAAGGTGCCGCACGCCAGACCGATGCTTTCTTTGGAAGACGTTTTTTCGCGCGAAGAATTGGAAGGCTGGTTCGAGCGTCTGCAGCGCCGGGTGCCGAATTTGAAGACGGACTTTTACGCCGAAATCAAGATGGACGGATTGGCCGTTTCTCTCGAATACGAAAAAGGCGTTTTCGTGCGCGGCTCGACCCGCGGCGACGGGAAGGTCGGCGAGAACATTACCCAAAATTTGAAGACAATCGACGCAATCCCTCTCACCCTTCGCCGGCCGTCGGAAGGGGAGCTAAAGGCTTTTTTGAAGGCGCACGGCGCCGGGTTGGATGCGAGCAAGCTTTCCCGGATCGTCGATCGATTGCTCCAAGGTTCGCTTGAAGCGCGCGGCGAAGCGTACATGACCAAGAAAACGCTTGAACGCATCAACGTGGAAGCGAGAAAGCGCGGTGAGCCGGAATTCGCCAATCCGCGCAATGCGGCGGCGGGCGCTTTGCGTCAGCTTGATCCGACGATTACCGCTTCGCGACGCCTCGATTTCTTCGCTTACGACCTTGTAACCAACGAAGGGCTTGTCACGCACGAGCAGTGCCATGAGCTCCTGAAGCTGTTCGGGTTTCCGGCCAACCCTCTCAACGCGCAGTGCCGCACGACGGACGATGTGCAGGCCCTGTATGACCGCGTCGGGAAAAAGAGAGAAACGCTGCTGTATTGGATCGACGGCATCGTGGTCGGTGTGAACGATCTCGCGCTCTTCGAACGGCTCGGCATCGTCGGCAAGGCGCCGCGCGGCATGGCTGCGTATAAATTCCCGGCTGAGGCCGTAACCACGGTAGTGCGCGAAGTGCGTTGGCAGGTCGGTCGCACAGGCGCAATCACGCCGGTTGCCGTCATGGACGCGGTACTCGTCGCGGGTACGACGGTCCGGCACGCCACGCTCCACAATCTCGACGAGATCAAGCGTCTCGGACTCAAGATCGGCGACACTGTCGTGTTGCATAAGGCCGGGGACGTTATTCCGAAAGTCGTCCAAGTGCTGCCGAAGCTGCGTACGGGCCGGGAAAAAACCATCATGGCGCCGAAAAATTGCCCCTCGTGCGGTACGCCCGTGACGCGTAAAGAAGGGGAGGTGGCGCTTGTCTGTGAAAACCCGGAGTGCGAAGCGAAAGACCTTGGCCGGCTCCTGCATTTTGTTTCGAAGCGCGCCTTCGATATCGACGGACTCGGCGACAAGATCATGGAACAGCTCATCGCGGCCAACCTGGTTTCCGAACCGGCTGATCTTTTCGAGCTGGTGCCGGGCGACGTCGAGCCGCTCGAAGGCTTCGCCGAAAAATCTTCCAAGCAGCTGGTCGAGTCGGTTCAATCCAGAAAAAAAATATCGCTGGCGCGTTTCGTGCTGGCGCTCGGCATTCGCCATGTCGGCGAAGAGACGGCTGTCGAGCTCTCACGCGCGTTCGGCACGCTCGAAAAGATCCGCACCGCCTCGCTGGACGATTTGAAAGCGGTCGCGCAGATCGGCGACGTTGTCGCGCAAAGCGTGCACGATTATTTCCGAAACCCGAGACATCAAAAAGAAATCGATCGCTTGTTGGACGTCGGCGTTGAAATCGAGAAAACGAAACGCCAGGACGCCGGACCGTTCGCTGGACTCACCTTTGTCCTGACTGGAACGCTCGAAACGCTCTCCCGCGACGAGGCAAAAGACTTAATTTTGGAGAGGGGAGGCCGCCTTTCTTCATCGGTCGGAAAGGACACTTCGTATGTGGTCGTGGGCGAGGATCCAGGCTCGAAAGCGGAGAAGGCTGAGAAGCTTGGACGCCCCATCTTGAGCGAGAAAGCCTTCCTTGCTATGCTCAAGACCTGATATGAGCCTTTCCCGGGAAGAAATCCTGAAGATCGCCAACCTGGCGCATCTCAAAGTGACGGAAGATGAGCTTGAGCCGCTTCGTGCGAAACTCTCGTCGGTTTTGGAATACGTGAGCCAGCTCTCCGAAGTCGATGTGCGTGGCATCGAGCCGGCCGCCCATATCACCGGCGTACATAACGTGCTGCGTGCTGACGAGGTTCGCACGGTTTCCCCGGAAGTGCGTGAAGCGCTTTTGAACGCTGCACCGGCGCGCGAAGGTGATCTAGTGAAGGTGAAGGCGGTCTTCCAATAATATGGCCGAGTTGTACCAGCTCACCATCGCCGAGGCTTCAAAGGGTCTCCGCGAAAAGTCCTATACGAGCCTCGAACTGACGCAGGCCTGTCTTGCGCGTCTGCGCGCCGTCGAGCCTCAAGTGCACGCCACGCTTCAAGTGCTCGATGCACAAGCGGTGGAAGATGCGAAAGCGTCTGATGCGCGTCTTGCTTCCGGCAAGGCGATCGGGCCGCTCGACGGCGTTCCGGTCATGGTCAAGGACAATCTCCAGCTGCGTGGCAGCCGAACGACGGCTGGTTCCAAAATTTTGGAAACGTACGAGTCTCCATTCGACGCGACGGCTGTCGCCAAACTTAAGGCCGCTGGCGCCGTCATCCTGGCGAAAACCAATCTTGATGAGTTCGCCATGGGTTCTTCGACGGAGACGTCGGCATTCGGCGTGACGCGCAATCCTTGGAACCTCACCAAAATTCCCGGAGGCTCTTCCGGCGGTTCCGCTGCGGCCGTCTCCGCCGGCATGTGTTTGGGCGCGCTCGGCTCCGACACCGGCGGCTCTATTCGCCAACCGGCCGCCATGTGCGGCGTGACGGGTTTCAAGCCCACGTACGGACGCGTTTCGCGCTACGGTCTTCTGTCCATGGCTTCTTCGCTCGACCAAATCGGCACGTTCGGCCGCACGGCTGAAGATGCCAAATTACTGCTCGACGCGATCGAGGGAAAAGACGGGCTTGATTCCACGAGCGCGGACATGTCTCGTTATGTGCCGAGCGCGTATGAAGGCAAAAGCCTGAAGGGGCTCCGTATCGGCTTGCCGGAAGAGTTCTTCGCCGACGGCATCGATCCCGAGATCAAAGAACGCGTGCTCGAAGCCGCCAAAGAACTGGAAAAACTCGGCGCGGAACTCAAGCACGTCAAGATGCCTTCGGCCCGCTACGGCTTGCCGGTCTATTACGTCATCATGCCGTGCGAAGTCAGCGCCAACCTTTCGCGCTACGACGGCATGCGTTTCGGCCTCTCCGTTCCGTCGCCGACGCTCAAGGAAACCTACTTTGCGACGCGGCATGACGGTTTCGGCAAGGAGGTCAGGCGCCGCATCATGTTGGGCGCGCACGCGCTTTCTTCCGGCTGGTACGACGCCTATTATCTCCAAGCCCAGAAGGTGCGTGCGAAGATGAAAGCCGAATTCGATGCCCTCATGCAGGATGTCGACCTGCTCCTTTCGCCGACATCGCCCTCCGTTGCCTGGGACCTCGGTGAGAAGTTCGACGATCCGATCGCGATGTATCTCACGGACATCTACACCGTGACGGTGAACGTCGTCGGCGCTCCGGCCGTTTCCGTGCCGTGCGGTTTCGTCCGCGACTTGCCGGTCGGTATGCAATTGATCGGACGGCAATTCGAAGATGCACTGGTGCTGGACGCCGCTTCCCGCTACCAAGCGGTCACTGCCTGGCACACCAAGCAGCCGATGCTTTGAAAACGTCCCACCCGGGGCGTTTTCTGCTATACTGATCCTGAATTACCCTCACTATGCCAGCAAAAAAAACGTACGTGCCCGCCCGCGCCCAGAAGAAGAACATGACGAAATCCAACATCCCGCGCCAGGCGGCCGGTTGGTGGAACCATGAAGGACGTAAATTGGCCTCAGCACAGCTGTGCGATCGCTGCAGTGCCGTGTGGTACGACGGCCATTGGCACACCGCTCCGGGACTCGCGGCCATGCTTCGCGCAAAAAAGAAGGCGGCGAAGGGTCCGAAGAAGCAGTTGCTCTGCCACGAATGCCACGTCGCCGTTCATGGATCGAGCGATCCCAAACAAGCGCTCTACGAGGGGCAATTGATCCTCGAAGGACTTGATGATCCGAAGGAGAAATCCGAAATTTTGGCGACGGTACGCAACTTCGGAAAGAAACAGACGCGCCGCGACCCCGAGGACCGTGTTGTCGCTATCGACGACCGCGGAGCGCGCGTCGTGATCACGACCACGGAAAACCAGACGGCCGTCGGCATGGGCAAGGCGGTGGACGCCTCTCATAAAGGAGGCGAACTCAAGATTTCCTGGTCGAAGACTGATCTGCCGGCACGCGTCCGCTGGACGCGCAAACCGCGCAAAGGCAAGGCCTAAACCTCGGACGCGCGTATGCTCAGTTTCACGATCGATCTCGCGGGGATCGGAAAATTCGTGTTCGTGCTGATCGGACTCGTGTGCGTATTTTTCATCGTGCGCGGGCTGCAGGGCTTCTTCCGGCGACTGTTCGCCGGAGGACGCTTGGAAGGCATGGATCGAAAGGCGATCCTGGCGCGTTGGAACGACATTGAGCGCATGCTCGAGACGGGCGGGGAGATGCATTTGAAAATCGCGGTCATGGAAGCCGACAAGCTGCTCGATCACGCTCTCAAGGCGATGGCTATGCCCGGCCAGACGCTTGGCGAACGCTTGAAATACGCCGCCTACAAGTATCCGAAAATCAAGAATGTCTGGAATGCGCACCGCCTTCGCAACTCCCTGGCGCACGAAGCGTCGTTCTATCTCGATCCGTCCATGGCCAAGCGCGCGATAAAAGATTTCAAAGAAGCGCTGCAGACGCTTCGTTTGCTGTGATTCCGTATTTCGAATGGTCTGCCGTCGCTTTCGGTCCCCTGACGCTCAGGGTGTGGGGCTTTTTTGCGGCGCTTGGCGTCGTTGCGGCGTCTTGGTACGCCCTGCGCGAGGCGCGCCGACAAGGGTTTGATGCGGCCCGTTTTGAAACGATGATTCTTTGGATGATCGCCTGGGCGTTTCTTGGCGCGCGGGTCGTTCATATCGTCGCTTACGAGCCGTCGTATTTTCTCGCGCATCCCCTTGAGGCGCTGAAGGTATGGAACGGCGGGCTTTCGTCGTTCGGCGGATTTCTCGGTGCGGCCGTTTCTTTCTTCTGGCAGCGCCGCGCTTTGGAGCTTCCGTTCATGAAAACGGCGGATCTGCTCGTGAGGGCTCTGCCGCTCGGTCTCGGCTGCGGCCGCATCGGCTGTTTCCTGATTCATGATCATCCGGGTACCGTGGCTCACGGGGCAGGGAAGTGGTTTGCCGTGGCGTATCCGGACGGCCCGCGTTACGACCTCGGTCTCCTGCTCGGCGCTCTGGACTTCATCCTCTTCGGCGTTTTTTTGGCCCTGGCTCGCAAGTCACGACCGGAAGGATTTTATTTTGCGCTGTTCATGCTCGTCTACGGCCCCGTTCGCTTCATGCTCGATTTTCTGCGCGCGGTTGACGTTCGCTATTTCGGCCTGACGCCCGGACAATACGGCTCGCTTGCGCTTTTCTTCCTCGGTTGGTACCTTGCCACCCGCATTCGAACAGGAGGAGCGCATGATGGAAAAAGTCGGACGCAATGATTCGAGGATGCACGTGCTTGTCGGACGGTTCTTGCACAGCGAAACGGGAGAGCCTCTCTACGCGCTCTCAGCGCTGTACGAGCCGTTTCCACAAGTGCTTGTCATTGGAGAAGTGGGGACGTTGAAGGATTGGTCCCACATCGTCCAACCTCCGCCCACGGTTCAGCCGGGCATCTACCGGCACTTCAAAGGCGGCAAGTACAGGGTCTTTGGCGAGTTCGTCCATGCCGTGTCGGGTGAATCGCATGTGGCCTACATCTGCTTGTATGGCCAGTACGCGATGCTTGTACGTCCGACGGCGATGTTCACCGAGTACGTCGAGAGCAACGAGTTCGACTACGAAGGAACACGCTTCACGTTCGACCGTCCCTAGCATGGGTTGGTTTTTTTAACCCTTCAAGTTGGAAAAAAGAAAACGCCCGGACGTATCCAGGCGTTTTCTGGCGGAGGGGGGCTGCATTTTGCAACGTGTTCCAAAAGGAAAAGCCTTGCGGAGGGTTGGGCCTCTTTAGGCATGCCTACACAAGAGTACCTAACAGCAGCGTCCGTTTTCCCGGGACTCATGGCGCGGTAAAAAAACAAGGACCCGGTGGCATAGCCAGGGTCCCAGAGCTGCTCTTCTACCCATTCGGGTCCGAAGGTGAACGCACCATACTACAGGCCCCTGGATCTGTCAAGTGTCTGGGGATGGCATGACCGGGTGCTCTCGGAAGTATGAGTACATGATCGCGATCTCATCTTCCGTCATTACCTCGAGGAGCCTCCGCAAGTGCTCTCCGGTGGGCAATTGCACGGCGGACCTAGCGGCCGGCGGAACCGTCGGTTCAAGTCCGGCCTCGGACGATGTAGCGCGCCCAGCCGCAGATCCCAAGCCGACGGCGGTGGCAGCGGGTGCACGTGGCGCGTTCTCCTCAATGACGGGCTTGATTTCCACAGTGAGGTGTCCTCGTTTGCGGTCTCGACTAGGGTCGCCGCGTTGGCCAAAAATCTTTTGAAGGATCGAACACATCGGCATCTCCCTTGTGCGATCAGAACGCTTGCGGAACTCCTGCGTCTGTCGACGCAGTTGAGTATAGAGTGCGTCGAGGCGCGGTGAACGAGCATCTACTGAGCGCGACACCGGAGCCTTCGCGGGAACCTGTGATTGAGCTGGCACAGACACAGGCGGAAGCGTTTTGCGCAGCACCTCAAGTTGGTCAGACGTTCGGGTTGCCGGAATGGCTTCCTTCGCGCGTTTCCAGCGGCTTTGGGAGCGGTGGATGTTAGCGCGAAAGAGTCTGCGGAGCCAGTTCAACATGTTGCCCTCCGGCGACATCATGCCTAGGAAAACGCCCATCCGTCACGCAACGTTATCCACATCCCGCACAATTGAGTTGAGCCAGCAGTGGTGCCGGAAACACATCAACAAAAAAAGTGCGCTTTGTGCGCAATTAAGGAGCTCAACGCGGTACATGAGAGAGTGCGAACAGTGAAAGAACCTTCTGTTGCGCGTCGTGAAGTTCTTGACGACTTCGCAGACTCGCTAGCATCTCCGTCCGGCGAGCCAGTACAAGCGGAGAGACCTCAGACTTCTCCAGAGACGTCTTGTGTTTGCCCATGTCACCTCCACCATCATTCAATACCACAGGACTCATCCTGTCCAGTCTAGCTACTCTTCAGCTTGATGCATCCCATATACTGTCTTGGCCACTCCGACATCAAGATGACGCAGCGCTACGCCCACATCGCGCCGTCGATGCTGCGCACCTTCATCGAAGGTATCAGTAGCGCCCGTCTCCGGGCTGTGGATGAACGCGGTCACCAGGCCGTCACCCGCACAGAACAAGCGGCGAACACCGCGACCTTCGACAGTCGCCGTTATCACGACGCTCCGCTAAAGATAGCAAAGACGCGCATCGATGATGCGCGTCTTGGCTGGCGGAGGGGAGGAGATTCGAAGACCGATGCGCTACCCACCGATTCAGCTTCATCAGCCTCAACCTGCGCGAACGTTAGCGAGAATCCACGTCTCAACGAACAGCCGCCCGGCACAACGAAATAGTCATCCTCAACGTTCGCTCGGTCACCCTACGGTCACCCGCACAAGGAAGTTCAAGGCACCGCCCGAGCTCCGGGCTGGGAGCATCCTTCTGCCGCGTGCCCCCTCCCTTTATCGGTTCGCATCTCGTTGAAAGCGGATGCTGTGGATCTGGCAAGTGTCGTCTCGATCGAGCGGTTCTCGCTCGCGCCCAGGCGAAGGCGAGCGCCGAAGCGCTTCGCGGAGCGAGACGAGAAGCTCGTCGGCGTGAGGACGGCCCGCATTGCCTTCGCGCGCATCGACGGTCGACCGGGTGTCCGCGACGATCTGTTCGTCGTTGACGAGGATGGTTGCGAGCGTCGGTCTCGCCGGTTATCCTGTGGCACACAGTCGGGAAGAAGCATCAGTGATTCCGAGCGTCAAGAAGCTCCTAAACACAGCCGAAGATCGAACGTTCCGCGAGCTGCGCAAAGCCACGTCCATGGCGGTGTGTCCAAAGGTGCGGGTCGCAGACGTGTTGCCGATCGAAGGAAGTGGGATCGAGTCGGCCGTCTTCAAGTACGCGTTCCAAGCGCACTTCGACTTTGTCGTTACCGATGCGACGCACACGCCGGTCTTCGCCGTGGAGTTCGATGGGCCCAGGCATCGGGATGACGAGGACCAGATCTCTCGGGACTTGAAGAAGAACTCGCTGTGCGCGCGCTTCGCGTTCCCACTGCTGCGTATCAACGACAACTATACTGCAACAGGCTTTCACGCAGGCACAAGACCGTGGGGTAATCCCCTTTGACGAGCCCTTCGACCCCATGCTCTTCATCACTTCCGGGGATTCACGCGAAACGTTCCCATACTGGATCGGTAGAAGAGCAAGATTGCGACTCCTGGAGCTTGGGAAGTCGGGCGCCATTCCACACGCCGTGACGTCGGGAATTATCTGGTTCGACGACGATGAGACTCTGCGTGGGCTCGAGTTCATCGAAGTGTCTGAGTCGATGGCTATCATTCATCGTACCGCGATGCGCCCGCAGCTATTTCCGATCAATTTTTCCGATCTCCTCAGCGAGTTACTGGTCATCTTTCTCGTCGAGAGGCTTGAGACTTGGCTGTCAACCAAGGCAGGGGCAGAACCGCTGGAGCGCGTTCAAGAAGAGTACAATCGCCGGTTCAGGTCGCGTTACGCCCGCGCGCACTACGCAGGGCCACCTGGGTGAAGGGAGGATTACCTACGTCGTCCAGTGCCCAACGATGGCGCTCTGGTGCATGGCTCGAAGCTCCTTGCCGTCGGCGGGGCGCGCCTTGTAGTCGGCGGCGATGAGGACGATGTCCCGCTTGAGGTTGTCCTTGGCGACCTCCGCCACGGCGTCGCGTAGCTTCTCGAACGTCGGCAGCGCCTTGTCGGCGCCCCAGTAAGCCACGAGCACACGCCGCTGGGCGTCGACCGCGAGCAGCTTCCACGCGTCGTACTGGATCTTGCTCTTCCAGCGGGAGTTTTCGTGCTCGGCGATGTAGAGAGGGGCGGCCCAGGTATCCGGGTTGCAGAGCACGACGTCGAGCGTCAGGTACTCGCTCCGCTCCCACCGATCGTGATGTTCCTTTGCCGTCTGCTCCGCGCCCGGGAACAGAGCGAACCCTGCCTTGACCAAGGCGGCCGTCGCGAGT
>JBPOIQ010000077.1:0-19713 GCA_052034355.1 Minisyncoccota bacterium | reverse complement strand
TTCGGGGTTCTTGCAATCAGGTAGTACCCGCTATAACCTGTCCGCTATGACACAGCAAGAGAAGATCAAGATGGCAAAAGAGGTGGACCCGTCCTTGTCGGACGAGACCGCTGCTATTGTGGTGCACGACCTGGAACAGCTCGCTGAGCTGGCTTTAGAGCAGTGGGCCGAGCAGAACAAGCAAAAGGAACTATGAACAACGAGCGGCCGGATAACGTTTCGTTTAAGCTGGGTGCTGGCAGTTTCTACGCCGAGTTCTCTATGCCGTGGGGCCGCCTCTTTTCCAGGTCCAAACGGGACCCCGTTTTGGGTGCCTCAGAGCGTTTTTTGAAACTTTTCAAGGAGCACGGAGTGCCCGCAGCCCAGATCCCGCGCATCATGCCAGAGGTTGGGCTTGATAAGCTTCAGTCGCCACAGAGTCTTTTGCCCGCGCTGACACCCGAGTTGATCGAGAAGGCGGCCCAGATTTTTCAGGTGAGGCGAGAGTGGCTGGAAGGGTCTACGACCGTTATGTATGACCACCTCTGGTGCTATAAGCGGCCTGAGCTGTTCTTCGAGGAATTCAAGGCGCTCAAGACCGATGGGTTGATGTGGCCCGTATACGCGCTTTGCGCTGATCCTAAGTTCGACTTGAAACGATGGCGAGATCAGCCGATCGTCCTCGTCTTGCACAATAAGATCGCTGACCTCGGCGAGCGCGAGATTTGCAGCTACCGGATCTTCGGTGAAGGCATGAACTGGAGCTACTGGAAATGCCGCTACCAGATCATGATCATGGTCCGCTTGCTGCATCAATTCAACCAGGCGACCGTCCCGCTCATCTGCGTCAGTCGCAACGATCTGCGCGCGGTAGAAGCCGGATATTGCGTGCCACGAACAGTTTTCGGAAAAGGTAAACGGTTGACGGAGACCTGGCTCGAAGACTTCTCACTCTTCCCGCACGAAAGCGCCAAGGCCAAGAGATCGGATGAACTACAATGTGCGTTGGAATATTTCGAGGACTACGGACTGGAGGGTAGGGTAGAGGAGATGTTTGGAGTAAAGCTTGAGCCGCCGAGAGTGGTGTTCGAGAAGCGTCGCTGGTCCCAATCTCGGTAAAAACCATGCCAGATTTTCGCAGGAAGCTGATTGAAAAAATCGGAGAACCCTTCTACGCAAGCTTGGAGAAGCATGCTGACGTTGAGGTTGGTTTGGCGTTGAAAATGCCGCTCGTCGATGAGTACCGCGAGAAGAAATACTACCGTCAGAGGTATCTGATCGGGGAACTTTTAAACGAGTGCCGAGAATTCGAGAGACTCGGCATCAAGATATCACCCGTGGACGTGGTGAACATCCTGTTCAGATGCAAGATCCTATTTGCAGTGGGGTCGGAAGAGGAGCTCCGCCATCGGATAAGTGACGTGTCATGGGTTGATGAGATTAGATTCTCCCCACGCTGGTCGGAGCGGACGGATGGAATCGAGGCCGTCATCGACCGCTACTTTGACAGGCAAGAGGGCTTTTTGAAGGACCACACGGTCATCACCGAAATCAGCCACTTTAATGACAATGGAACTTCGCAGGTTTTTTTCGATTCGTTCTTCGCCCGACTCGGTTTCCCTTTTGTTGCGTACTTTGAGAACGAGAGCCTCCTTGAAAAATACCGGCTATTGAACCCTGGTCGGCGTGAGTACCACGCAAAGGACGCAAAGAAGTTTTTCAGTGCGCCATCTATCGGCTTCGGGGTTTATGGATCCTCCACCTATGCCCACTTCCACGCGCGAGCGTGGCTGCGAACCTTCTTCCAACTGATACGTATCGCAGGATTCTCGCGGCCGGCGCAAGTTGATTTTGGTTTCAATACCGTACCACTCGTTGCGCCCATTGCATCAGTCTTACTCGGTGATAACAGTTCGGGCGGGTTCTGTTGGGATGAGGATAAGCATCAGCCGTGGGACAAGAGTCCGGACGGATGCCTATTCTTGTCGTTCGGATACAGAGGTATGTCCCCATACTGGCTAGATTCAAGGACTTTCGGACAGATCGAAAAAACAGTCATTGAGAATATCGGTGTCTTGAACATCCACCATAACCCCTGGACAGATGTCGCCCTGTACGACGTGGCGCCTACGCTGGATATTTTGAGCTCGGCTACTCAGATGCCCGACCTCGGAGCGAAGATCCTCTTGTTGTACTGCTGCCTCGAGCACTTGTTCGTGCCCGACCGCGTGACTAGTGATAACAAAAAGTACATCGTTGGAGGTATCCATGCCATTAAGCCATCGCTCATTCCCTGGTTCGACCGCCTCTATAAACTGCGGTGCGCGTATGCCCACGAAGGGTATGTGATCAGGGACGACGAAACCCGCGGCCTAATCTTCGAATCCACGAGGAACGTACTTGCCTTGCTGGTCGCCAGAATGGGCGCAAGCTGATACTGGAGCAAGGTATTTGGCGACTCTTGAGACGTTCCTGATCCGCATAAATCCGTCTCAAAATGTCCCAAATTGGCCCGACCGGAACACCTGTCCAAATGGTCTGAAAGACCGCCTCAAAAAGGCCTAAGGTATCCAGGTCCTGACCGGAGCACCGAGCCAGCAAAGATACCCAGTAAATTCTGGGTATTTTTGCTATACCCAGGTGGGAAGGGAACTGGTAGACTATTTGTAACATGGATCGCACACTGTAAACGGCGGTTTTTGAAGAGACTATGTCCGAAAAGCCAGAGGATCAAAAAAAAACCATAAAAGAACGCAGAACCAAGGAGATCGCCGCTACAGAGCTTCAACAGGCACATGCTAAGTGGAGTGCTTTGCCAGAGGTTGAACGCGGACTTTTTAATGTCGAATGGATTCAGAGGAATGGTCATTCGGGCCTATATTCTTGGGCCCTTAAACATGGTGGACTTAAAACAATCGTTGCTCTTATAGGTGGGGAGGTGGAACATGACTTTTCAACTCAGCGCGTAGGAAAGTATACAACAGAGCTCTTTGTTCAAGAACTCACAAGAGCACATTCAAAATGGAAGGATGAAAAGGGAAAAGGTAGTGATGAAAAATTTGGCTTCAACTGGCTCCGTGAAAATGGTCACGCAGGTTTATATGAATGGGCGCGTAAAAATGACGGTCTAGAAAGATTTGTTTTGCTTGCAGGAGAGGACGTTGCTAGAGATTTTGAAAAACCACGAGTGGCTAAATATACGGAAGCTCTTGCCGTTCATGAGCTTCAGACAGCCCACTCTAAATGGAAAGCATTGCCAGAAGATACACGCGAAGCTTTTAATGCTAAGTGGCTTTCAGATAATGGATACGGAGGATTGTATACCTGGTGCAAAAGCAATGGTGGCGCGAATAAGTTTACTTCGCTTGCTGGAGAGGTGGTTGCAAAAGATTTTATAAGAAGTAAAAAATCATACTCACAGGAGGTTGCTATTCAGGAAATTCAAGCTGCTCATGCAACATGGTCCACTTTACCAAAAGAGAATCGACCCCCATTTAACGTCAGCTGGTTACAGAACAACGGCCATGCTTCGATGTATGGATGGTTAAGCAAAAATGGAGGCACCAAAAAATTTGTCTTACTCGCTGGAGAAGCTGTAAGCAAGGATTTTGAAGTTAGCCGCTATAATGCATATACACCCGAGATTGTTATTAGGGTGCTTCAAGAAGCTCATAGAAAGTGGAAGACTCAGCCAGCTGACAGTCGTCAAAAGTTCAATACTAGATGGTTAGATCATAACGGCTATGCTGGCTTATATGGCTGGTTCCAAAAAAATGGAGGTGTAGAAAAGTTTGTTGCACTTGCGGGGGAAAGTGTTGCTGAAGATTTTGAAAAGTCAGGCGTATGGAAATACACCGAAGAACTCGCAGTCAAAGAGCTTGAAACGGCACATGCAGCTTGGCAAAATTTACCAGAGAATGAACGACCACCTTTTAGTATTCTTTGGTTGCAAACAGATTGGTCAAATGGTTTGGTTCAATGGGTAAGAAAAAATGGTGGGATGGAAAAGTTTGTTCTGCTTGCGAATGGCGATGTTGTAAGAGATTTTGAAAGAAATCGCAAGGTGCATACAGAAGAAAGTATTGTTCAAGAACTTCGAGCTGCACATGCAAAATGGAGCGCAGCAACGGAAAATACAAAAGAGCCTTTTAATCGAAAATGGTTTCGTCAAAACGGATTCATGGCCTTATATGAATGGATGCGGTTAGATAAAGGTTTTGATTACTTCTCTTCTCTTGCAGGAAGTAATATAGAAGCTGATTTTCAGTATCCGGTTACAGAAACAAAAGAATCGAACATTGCGAAACAGAAACTTCAAATGTCCCTGGTTCGTTCGTTGGAAGATATAGTTGAAAATGAAAAGCCAGAAGCTCAGCACTTCCGCTCTCTTGTCACTGCACTCGGCAGTTCTCGTGCACTTGACATTCTATACAAATTCCAGCCTGAGTACAGGAATTTACAACCAGAGTATGTTAAAGGCGTCCTCGCCGATTATCTTGGTGACTTTCTGGCCCAAAAGCGTCCGTTCAAAATTGAAGACGTTGAAGCTTCTGTGGAGCTGCTTTCCGACCTGACCTTCCGCGAAGGTTTGTTTGAGACATTGAAAGACCACTGCCTCCGTTATTATTTTGAACAAAAGAAGACAGGCGAACAGAAAACCAGCTCTGAAATTCTCTACGGTTATCTCGCGCACATCAAGGAAGCACTAGGTCATATTGAAAGCAAAGAGCTGGAAGAAGTGATTCGCGACGTTGTCCGTTACTACGATTCCGTCCTCAAGGATTTCGGCAAGCCGCGACGGTTTGTTGATGCACTCGACAAGGAACGAGAATTCCCAGACATCAATCAGCGGATCAACATGAAGGAACTGGCGGATAAACGCCGTCTCCTGATTGCAGACGAAATGGGCCTCGGCAAAAGTGCTTCGGTCATCATGGCAAAGGAGCACCTGCGGGTCGGATGTGCCTTGGTCGTAGCTCCCAGCAATGTCCTCTCGACATGGCAGCGTTACCTCTCCGATGATCCAGAACAGGGCGGATATTTCCATAAAGGCGAAGCGCCCCGCGTGCTTGTCGTCGAAAACCCTGAACAATTGGAACAAGAAAATAAGGCTGAATACGATTACATTCTCATCTCGCAAGAACGCCTGAACGATCGTTACGTCATGGACCTTAAGGTATCTGGGTACGACATGCTGGTAGTTGATGAGGTTCATAAGCTGAAAAGCCTGGAAGGAGAGCGTACAAAGGGTCTTTTGGAGCTCTCAGAGAGCGTGGAGGGGGAAGGAAAGTATCTCGCCTTGCTTTCCGGTACCCCCGCTCCTAATAAGGTTCAGGACATCGCAGTGGCCTTGAAACTCCTTTATCCCGAAAAGTTCCAGGAGTACGAGCCTCAGCAGCTGGTGAGCCAGATCATTCGCGGTGACTTGGTCGATCTCCGTGCCCTGCTTCTTCCCCGCATGCAGATGAAGACCCTAGAGGAGAGCGTAGATATGCCTGAACTGCACGAAACGACAGTTGGGACGAAGCTCTCAGACCTCGAACAGGACGTCTATGACATCCTGCTTGAGGACGATGAGCTGACCGCCATTCAGAAGATGACGATGCTGCGCCAGTTCGTGATGAACCCGGACCTGCTTGACGCCACTCCCGGTATCCAAAGCACCAAGATCGAGCAGGTGGCTCAAGACCTTAGAGAAACATTTGCCACTCACCGGAAGGCCGTGATGTTCGTGAACGGCTATGTCGAAGGCATGATTCGCGGCGAAGAAACCATCATTCCGAAGCTTGGCCTTCCAGACGACGTTATCGTGAGGGTCATTCATGGCGAGAATCGTGCCGAACGAGAAGCAGTGCAGCAGGAGTTTCGTGAGAGCGAGGGGAAGATGCTGCTCGTCGTGAGCGGCCAGACAGCGGATGTCGGCGTCGACTTTACGGCCGGTGAGAAGGTTTTTATGTACAACGAACCGTGGACCGAGTACGAACGCAGGCAGCAAGTTTCCCGTACATATCGCCCAGGCATCGCGCATGACTTGGAAGCGCGAACCTACATCACAGAAGACACGATTGAAGAGGGTATCCACGACTACATCATGCAGAAGTACCGTGCGGTCGAGAAATTACTGCACGGTATCCCTCTTCAAGACCTTGAGAAACAGCTCCTTACGGCAGACGAAAAGCGTGCCGATGGCGGCCTCGAAGTGAACCAGGAATTGGCTGAGTACTACTTCTCTTCATGGGACAAACTCATGAAGATGTTTGCCTATGTCAAGGAAATCGGGGAAAAAGATTTTCAGAAATTCCTGGCCGAACACGGTCGGGACTACGCCGAAAGCTACGTCGACCTCGGTAATCGGAGCTACCAAGCCAACGCCAACCGTGTAACGGGAACTTTGATCGACGCTATGATCCGCGAGCGCGGCGAGAAGCCAGAAGATCTCATGATTCTCGATCTTGCTTCCGGTCCAGAAATGTTGAAGCAACATATCCCAGACGAAGAGCGGGACCGTGTCGTCAGCGCTGACGCGAACTTGTTCCATTTCAAGGGTCAAAAAGGCACTGAGGGCCGCAAGGCGGTGGCAGCCAGCTGGCTCAATCTACCCTTCCGCGAAAAGAGCTTTCATTACCTGAACCTTTCTCTTGCTCTCCCGTATTCGAATTTCGTTCCCAGCCAAGGTAAGTTGGAGCGCCTGCAGGTCTTATCAGAAGCGAATCGAGTTTTGAAGCCGGGGGGTAGAATCGTACTGAACTTCATTTACAGTATGGAGTTCCGCGATCCAGCCAAATTCAACATATTCGCTGAGAAGCTTGGGTTTCGCGTCGTTGAGGAATATAGCGGAGAAGCAAAAGAAGGGGATCGTTATCGATCTGGAGTTGTGACCCTGGAAAAGGTTTCAGATATTGAAGGAACTCCTGAGACGATTATTGATTCGATCGATGCAAAAGACTATTCCGGCTTGAAGTTCCGAAAGACTGAAGGTGGTCTTAGGAACCAAAGAAAGATCGTGGATCAATTCGAACTGGGAGGTCGAAAATTTGATGTGCGTTTCAACGAACAGGATAAGGCTGTTCGTGATGAGGAACGCAGACTGCTAGAACTCGGTGAAGGCTTGAAGAAGCAATACGGGAGTATTGCCGCTATCCCAAAACCTGAGGTTATCGAGAAAGGGTTTGTGCGAATCCGTGTTGGTGAAAAATATCTCCTATTTAAAAAGCTTGATAAAGGCACGGGTGCGGTGATTGTGAAGTGAAGTGAAGTGAAGTGCATTTTCAGCCAGGTGTTTTAAATCAACAAACCAAATCTGACACCATGAGGTTTGGGAGGATTATGTAGTCTTGGTGCACTTGAACCGCAGTTCCAACATCCTCCACGACACGGAGCCAGCAAAGATCGCCAGTATTTACTGTTGATTTTTGCTATACCCAGGTGGGAAGGGGAACTGTGATTAATATGTTTTCATATGAAAACATACACACACATTTGTTCACATATCTTGACAAATACCTAAAAATATGATACATATTAAGTAACAATAAATTTGGAGGACAAGGTGCACGAGACAGACGTCGTCATTCTCAAGTATCCGCTGCGTAAGAAGGCGAAAGGGAGACTGCTCATTCCATCACAGAGGATCGAGGGTTTCTTCGCAGACATTTCGGCGGCTGAAGCAGTGCTTGCGGCTCGAGGGGCTCGGCGAGAGGGAGCTGTCTGGCACCTCGGCCTCAACCAATGGAGGGATCGGGATTGCTTCGCTCGTGTCCTGTCTTTACCTGACGGACACGCGGTCATCTACCACTACCAGAAACTCCGAAACCATATCGACACCGTCGAAATGCTCGAACATCTCGGCGTGGTCGGAAGGTTCAGGAGCCGTGAAGTCGCGGAGAAGCACCTCATGGGCAGCGCTGTGAGGAGGGAGAGGGGGTGGGTGATGAACGGGACGCCTGCCATCGGTGTTGAGACCGTGACCGAAGTGTTCTCTGTCACGCCAGTCGGCAGCCAGCCGCTCGAACTCCGATAGGTCTTCACGAGCAGGACATAACCACAAATTCGCACGAAGGTACTCAGTTCAGTCCCACAAGGACTGAATTTTCTTTTTGATTCGTACCCTAGCTTTAGCGAAGCGGAGAGCTAACAACGCCTCAGTAGAATCGATGTGATCTAGGCGGTTCGTTGTCTGTTCCGACAGTCCCAGAATTGAAACGAACTCGTTATATGCCTCAATCGTGGTTCCAACATCCTCCACCACGCGGAGCCAGCAAAGATCGCCAGTATTTACTGGTGATTTTTGCACTACCCAGGTGGGAAGGGGAACTGATAAGATGTTTTCACAATGAAATCTCGTACATGAGTTTCGATTTCCCGAAAATTGAACAAGTATCTGAAGATCGTAGGCGAGCAGAGGCCTTCATTTGGAGTACCATTGACAGCGCACCAGAACCATTCGCTCCGGACATGTTCTTTGAACGATTGCAAGAACAGGTTAAGACCTTGCCGCGGTACAGGAAAATGATGGAAGCGCTGAAAGACGTACCTGATGAGCGCCTGTTTCAGGAGGTATTTAATGCTGTCAGCCGTCGTGCTGATCACGCCGATGAAATCGAAGATGGTCCCGATGATGGCGTCCTCGTTTCATCCATGCGGCATGGTCACCTGGAATGCGCCGGTAGAGTTATGATCGCCTCGACCTACTTGAGCGAGCGTGGAGTACCGCACGCGATAGCTCAGCCACCCGGTCATTCCATGATGATCCACCAAGTCGACGAGGACACTATGGCGTATGCCGATCCGAACAACGACCTCTATTTTACCTTTCCAAAAAAAGCGTTGCGCGGATATGAGGACGTGAATGTGACCGCCAATTGTTCGATTTCTGAATATGTTCCACGCGAAAAGGATGTGGTCGATGGCGACGGATCGGTATTCGATCGTTTCCTTGTCTCGTCTCCAAAGCGCGGTATCCTGGAAAGTTACCTTGGCAATGTTCAGGCAGCACTGGCCGGAAACGAGGAGTTCAAAAACAGCGGTATCGTAAAAGATGAAGGGGCTGCCGACGAAGTCGGTACGCTGAAGGAAGGAACATACGACGCCGGAACGTCGGCTTGGGATGCTCAGCTTGATGAGATGAAAAATGAACTGGCCGAGGGGGAGGCACTGGCACGGAAGACGCTAACCGTCGTTATGCGGAAAAAGCCGGACGAGCAGATGTTTACCGCTGACGTACTCTCGGCGGTCGATGGTCCGCTCGCACAGCGATACCCATATCTACGACACGCTTCAAACGAAGCAAGGGCTGCATGGGCGAAAAGAATGTGGCAAAAGATCCAAGCAAATCCGGAGCTTGTGGAGCAGATGCTGGACGCCGAGTAACTGATTTTCCGTACGGGCTCCACAGCAGTTGTTACTGGCGTGCGAAAACGGCGTCGATCTTGTACTTTATCAATGTACGCGTCTGTTACATTCCGAATAACGGGTTTATGTTTCAAATAAAACGGAGGGATATTCTTATCGCCATCGGCACTTTTTTCGTGATCATGGCCGTTTGGCTTGCGTACAAAGCCGTCTGGATGCCGATTCGGATCAAGCAAGTGATTGCGGTTGCCAACCGTTGCGAGGTGACGTCTGACTGCCAGATAGCGATCGGTCGGTGCGATCTCGAGGGTGTTAGTTTTTGGATCCCCGTGAATAAGACCCAAGTGCGCCGGGTGGAAACGCTCGTTTCTCGCGCGATCAGTTTTAAAACGGTGTTGTGCGCCTCACCGGAACCGGGTGTGGAATGCGTGAGTGGGGTGTGTCGTATCGTTCGCTAAAACCATCGTGGAAATCGCAAGTTTCATTATGCAGACAAAAGATATCCTTATTATTGGTGGGAGCTCTGGTCTTGGGCTCGAGCTTGCGAAAAAATATAAGGCGCTCGGACACCGGATCATCGTAACTGGACGGAAAGATCCAATAATTCCCGGAATCGTTTTTGTTCATTTTGATATTTCCGCAAACGACTTGCGTCAGCAAGTCGATAAGCTCGTTTCTCAGCTTGGCTCGATAAATACCATTGTTTACTCGGCAGGCTATTCACAAGAGGGCCTCATTCATACATTGAGCGAAGAGGATATTGTAAAAATGGTGAACGTTGGGCTTCTCGCCCCGATGTTACTTGTCAAAAAACTCAAGAGAAATCCAGGTGCGCCGCTCAAGGTCATACTTATCACTTCAAGCTCGCAATATACGCCAAGAAAACTCGAGCCCGTCTATACGGCCGTCAAAGCGGGGCTCGGCATGCTTGGTAATTCATTGGGCTCTGACCCTGAACTCGGAAAGGTTTGTGTATTTGCACCTTCGGGTATGGATACGCCTTTTTGGAAGGATGGGCGCGATGTCTCAGGGTACTTAGACTCATCTTGGGTCGCGGATCAGATGATCGAGCTTTCGGGTGGACCATTCAAGTATAAATACGCGCAGATTCTCAGGAACCCACAACGAGTCGAGGTAATCGAAACCCGTCAAAACGAGTAACCGCGGTACTGGCATTTGTCATGAGACGGAGCCGTAATAACCTCTGTATTTCGCTGGTGTTTTTGCCTTATTTTCGGCTACCCAGGTAAGATTCGAACTGCTAGGATGTGTGTATATGCACAATGGAGAACTCGTAAGGAGGCCCTACGCATCGGTTGGGGTAATAGTGCTCAACGATAAAGGCATGGTTTTGTTTGGCCTTCGTAAAGGAGGTTTGGGGGACGGCGAATGGAGTCTTCCGGCCGGACACATTGAGTTCGGAGAAAGTATTTTGCAGGCAGGGTTGCGAGAAGTAAAAGAAGAGACGGGGCTGGTGGTTTCCGAACCGGAACTCGTTTCCGTGGCCGATGAGATATACGACAATACACATTACGTGGGCTTTGGTATTACAGCTTTATACAGAGCCGGCGAGCCGAAGCTCATGGAGCCTGAAAAATGCAGCGAATGGCGTTGGTTTGATATCAACGCATTGCCGGACAATCTTTTTAAGGCGACAAGGATGGTGATGAAGAACTATCTGTCAAAGAAGATATACACGCAAAAATAGGAGTTTAGAAATACTGACGTGGTTGCTGAAAACGCTAGTATCCGTGCCTGGCACCAAGGTGCCGGTACACAAAGGGGACATATGGTTAGAAAACTCACGATAACCACCTTGGGCATCGCTTCGGCTTTTGCAGGCGTATTTTTTCTCGTGGGCGTTTTCGTTGGAACGAAGTTGATGCCGGTGCGCACGATAGAACACATCGTGTACGCACCCACCGCAGATGATCATGCGAAAGAGGCAGTCGGCGACTTTTTGTCGGCACTTTACGAACGAGACTATTCGCGAGTCATCGAGAGGTACAGCGGTGACTACGAGACGCTCCGTGGATGGAATCCCGATACAGCTCCTGGAGACCTCGTGGCATTATGGCGGCGAGGTTGCGAGCAGAACGGTCTAAACTGCCTGGGGGTCCGCAACCTCGATGTTGTCCAGCGCAACGGAGACGATTTTGTCGTGAATGTCTGGTTCACGAACCGGGACGGTATTACTGAGTTCAAACGCGGCGCCTGCTGCGGAAGCGAATCCAATGAGGAGCCGCAGAACGTGTTTCCGTTCACCGTGCATCGAGACGGCGAGGATTACCGCGTCCTGACCATGCCGCCGTATACGCCATAATGTTGGCACGCGTCCTGGAATTTATCTATCAATCAAAAAAGACTCCTTGACGTTTTCTCTCGTTGGCAGTATTTTTTGCATTCCTTGTTGTCCGCCGATAAGGAGGTGCGAACATGAAGGAAGACGGTCTTTCAACGAAACTCATTCATGACGGGTATGCTCCAACGCAGGATCCGTATCGTTCCGTAACGGCGCCGCTGTATTTGACGGCGACGTACGGCATCGACAATCAGGAGGGCCTTGAATACCAGCGCGGTCGCAATGTGAACGCGGAGATTTTCGAGGCTAAGATGTCGGCAATTGAGGATGCCGCCTTTGCCTTGTCGTTCAATGCGGGAATGGCTGCCATCACGACGACGCTGCTCACTGTAACCGAGCCCGGCGATCTCATCGTTGCCGAGGCGGATATGTACGGCGGCACGCGGCATTCGTTGTTGACGACACTGCGCCAGTCGGGTCGAACGGTCGAGTTCATCGACTTCCACGATACGGCCGCATTCGAAGCGGTGCAGACGAGGTTGCCGAAACTCTTCTACTTCGAAACCCCGACGAACCCGTGCTTGAAGATCATCGATGTCGCTGCCGTGAGCGCCGCGGCGCATGAGTCTGGCGCGCTCGTCATGGTCGACAACACCTTCGCGACGCCGTATTTCCAGAAACCACTGAAACTTGGTGCTGACTTGGTTGCTGAATCGGCGACCAAGTACATCAACGGCCATGGCGACGCTCTTGGCGGGGTCGTGGCCGTTTCTCGCAGGGTCTTCGATGGAGAGCGCCTGCGGCGGAGGCTCATGAGTCGACGGCTTTCGTACGGCAATCATCTGCCGCCACTGGAGGCGTACTTGCTTTGCCGGAGCCTAGCGACGTTTCCCTTGCGCATGGAGCGGCATTCGGCGAGCGGCAGAGGAATCGCCGCTTGGCTCGATGGACAGTCGAAAATCGAGTCGGTCACGTATCCCGGACTCGCGTCGCGCCCGCAACATGATCTGGCGATGCGTCAGATGACCGGCTTCGGCGGCGTGATCACTTGCCGCATGAAAGCGGATCGTGCCGGGGCGGAACGATTCCTAAGGTCCTTGCGCCTGTTCACGGTTGCCGTCAGCTTGGGCGCCGCCGGGTCCCTTGCGGACCATTGCAAGTTCATGACCCAGAAGGGGTTTGATGAGGCAGAGTACGCCAGGCGCGGGATCACGGACGGTACGTTGCGCTTGAGTATCGGTCTCGAAGACGCAGAGGATCTGATCGCCGATCTTTCCCAGGCACTCCGGAAGATGTAGCCTGACGAGCCCGCTGCGGAGCGGGCTTTTTTAACAAGAAAGAGTCGCTCGTAGGGACGCCAATGGTTCGAGTAATCGGTAATGAAATGTGCATAAATGCCCTTGATAGAATCTTCCTGGGCATGTTATCAAATACGCTTACATAACTCCGAATAACGACCATGTCGCCCTCGCTTATTCTTGCTGCGTCCGCGATCTTCCTTGGTGGGTACGTCCTTATCACGCTCGAGCACCGGTACCATTTGCACAAAGCGATCACCGCTTCCGCGATCGGCGCGTCTTTGTGGATCCTGATCGCGCTCGTGGAGGGCGAAACCGGCACTCACGCCCTTGAACGCCTTGGAGCGGATATTTTTGGTATCGTCTTTTTCTTGCTTGCCGCGATGACGCTGGTCGAAGTGCTGACGCACTATCGATTTTTTGATTGGATTCGGGCCAAGTTGTTCTCGCTGGGCTTGAGCGATCTCAAGCAGTTGTGGGTCATCGGATTCGTCACGTTTTTCCTTTCCGCCGTTATCGATAACCTGACGGCGGCGTTGGTCATGATCACCGTCGCCTCGCGCTTCTTCAGCAAAACTAATCTCCTGGTCGCCACGGCCGTCATTGTTTCGGCGGCGAACGCCGGTGGTGCATGGTCTCCGATCGGCGACGTGACGACGATCATGCTCTGGCTCGCCGGAAAATTTTCCACGACCGAGCTCGTCCGTTGGGCTTTCTTGCCGTCTTTCACCCTGTTCCTGACGACCACGTGGATGCTTGCGCGAAACATCGTCGGAGAATCGCGCGATATCGAAGAAGAAACCATTCGGCTCACGAATTCAGAAAAGGCGGTGATCGGCATGGCGCTGCTTTCCTTTCCGATGCCGCTACTGGCCAGCCAGATCCATCTGCCTCCGTACATGGGATTGCTCTTCGGACTCGGCTGTGTCGGTCTCCTGATTTCTTTCTTCCATAACAAGGAACGCAAGGCGCTCGAGGCGGGGAAGACGGAAGAAACCGAAGAATTGCCGGAAATCAAAGGATCGACGGAAAGCGCGCACTTGTCGAGTGATATTGAAAAGAAACTCGCACGCACCGACATCGCCAGCCTCATGTTCTTTGCCGGCATCTTGTTGGCCGTCGGCGCGCTCGAACACTTGGGTATCTTGGAGACGATCTCGCACTTCTTGCTCGGCGAGGATCCTTCGATCGCGAGGTATGTCGTCGGCAGCGGCTCGCTCGGCGTTCTCTCCGCCATTGTCGACAATATTCCGATCACGGCTGCGGCAATGGGTATTTTGTCGACGTCCGACCCCGCTATCTGGACGCTGCTCGCGATTTGCGTCGGTACGGGCGGTTCCATGCTAATCATCGGTTCCGCCGCCGGCGTCGTGGCCATGGGGCGCGTGAAAGAGCTGACCTTCTTCCGATACCTTCGTCTCGCGACGCTGCCGAACGCGATCGGTTTCGTTGCGGCGCTTGTCGTGTGGACGTTGCAGTACGTACTGCTTCGATAGCTTGAGAGGGCTTCACATATGGAGATTGCTTTCGAAGACTTCGAAAAAATATGTCTCAACGTCGGTAAGATCGTGCAGGTCGATGATTTTCCTGAAGCCAAAAAACCGGCCTACAAGCTCCTGATCGATTTCGGGGAACTGGGCGTTAAAACCTCGAGCGCGCGCATTACGGATCGTTACGAAAAGGCGGACTTGCTCGGCAAGCTCGTCATTTGCGCAACCAATCTTTCTCCAAGGAAGATCGGTCCTTTTGTATCTGAAGTGCTGACGACGGGATTCTATAAGGAGGACGGTACGGTCGTTCTAGCCGTGCCCGATCAGGACGCACCGCTTGGCGCCAGGCTGGCGTAGGTCTATCCTATAAGTGTGACGCATACGTGTTTGTCATATACTGCGCTAACGACAACGTCTCTATGACCCTCAAATCGAAATTGATCGTTCTCGCGATCGTTGGCGCTGTCCTCGCAAGCGGCGCGTATCTGTATGTTGCGCGGCCGGTCGCGGCTCCGAGCGCGACGCCTGGTAACGCTCAACCGGAGACTCCGATCGCGAAAAATTTCACGCGCTACCGTATTGAAAGCGTTTCCACGCTTGCCACGTTCACGCTCGACGAACTCTTGCGCGGGAAGCCGAAGACGGTGATCGGCGAGACGCATGATGTGAGCGGAGATATTTTGCTCGACATGGCTGCGCCTTCGAATACGCGCGTTGAAGAAGTGCGCGTGAATGCGCGTACGCTCAAGACCGACAGCAGTGCACGCGACGGCGCGATCAGTCGCTTGATTCTCCGCTCCGAACAAGCGGAAAACGAATTCATCGTCTTCAAGCCCACAGCGTTCCAAGGATTGCCCGACCGTATCGTGCCTGGAACTTCCTTAGAGTTCGGCGTGACGGGGGAGCTCACGATTGCTGGCGTGACGAAACCCGCCGCCTTCCGCGGATCGGCGTCGATCGACGCGTCCGGACGCTTGGTTGGAACGGTCAGCGCCAGCGTGAAACGCGCCGACTACAACCTGACGATTCCGAGCGTGCCCTTTGTCGCCGATGTGCAAGAGGACGTTCGTCTGACGCTCGCCTTCACGGCGATCAAAACCCCGTAGTGGAACGAAAAGAGGGAGTCAAAAAACAGCCTTTAAAACGGCTGTTTTTTGTTTGAATCGTGCTATCATATGTGCATAACCACACTTATATGGCCGATATGGCCTTATTTTCGCCCGGGCGGATCGGCACGCTCGAGCTGAAAAACCGTTTGGTGATGCCGCCGATGGTGCTCAACTATGCCGATGCGTACGGCATGGTCACGGAGCGGTATGTCGATCATATCGAGCGTGTCGCGCGCGGCGGCGTCGGCGCGATCGTGCTCGAAGCGAGCTACGTTCGGAAAGACGGAAAAGGATTCATGAACGAGCTTGGCGTTCACGACGATGCCTGTATTCCTGGTTTGAAAAAATTGTCCGTCGCTGCGCATACGCATGGCGCCGCGATCGGCATCCAGCTCTATCATGCGGGACGGCAAACGTCGTCGAAGGTGAGCGGTACCCAGCCGATCGCGCCCTCGCCGTTGCCCGACCCGACCGTCAACGAACTGCCTCGCGAATTGTCGATCGAAGAAATTCCTGCGCTTGTAGAAGCGTATGGAAAAGCGGCCGCACGCGCGAAAGCGGCGGGAATGGATTTTGTCGAACTGCACGGCGCGCATGGCTATTTGATTACGCAATTCTTGTCGCCGTTTAGCAACCGCCGCGACGACGCGTACGGCGGCACTCCGGAAAAGCGCATGCGCTTCGCGCTTGAAGTCTACGAGTCCGTGCGCAGGGCCGTCGGCGCGGAATTCCCTGTGACGATCCGCTTGTCCGGCGAAGAGATGGTTGAAGGCGGTTTGACGCTGCTCGACACGGTCGCGATCAGCAAGCGTCTCGAAGAAGCGGGTATCAACGCTATCCATGTGTCGGCGGGAAATTACGCGTCGTATGCGCGCGGCTATATGATTCCTCCTATGGCCATGCCGGACGGCACGCTCGCGTATCTGGCGCGAGCCGTGAAAGGCTCCGTGAACATTCCCGTCATCACGGTCGCGAAAATCCGCGATCCGAAACTTGCCGAAAAAATTCTCAAAAATGGAGAAGCGGATTTTGTGGCCGTCGGGCGCACGCTTTTGGCGGATCCGGAATGGCCGAACAAGGTGAAAGAAGAAAGGTTCGACGAAATCAACCCGTGCATCGCTTGCAACCAAGGCTGCATCAGTCGCCTGTTCGCGCAGCAGGACGTGTGGTGCACGGTGAATCCCGAAACCGGACGCGAAGGCGAATTCGCGAAGCCTGCGGCGAAAAAGAAAACGGTTGTCGTTGTCGGCGGCGGACCGGCCGGGCTTTCGGCCGCGAAGACGGTCGCGCTGCGCGGGCATCGCGTTACCTTATATGAAAAGGAAGAGAAGTTGGGCGGACAGCTGTTTGCCGCCGAAGCGGCTCCGCATCGCCAGGGTTGGCAAGAGCTTCGAGAGGCGCTCGTACGGGACGTAAAAAAGTTGGGCGTTGATCTCAGACTCGGATCTGAATTCACTCCTGCAGACTTGGGGGCCGAAAAACCCGACGCGGTTATTTTGGCGACAGGTTCGATCGCGACAAAACCGAAAATCCCCGGCATCGGACGCACGAATGTCGTAACCTCTCGTGATCTTTTGGAAGGAAGAATGGAGGCTAAGGGGGGAGTCGTCGTTGTTGGCGGCGGCTGCGCGGGTGCGCAGACCGCGGAGTACTTAGCCGAGAAAGGGCATGACGTACACATCATCGAAGCTGCGGGTGCGATCGCGGCCGATGCGCCTGTTGACGATCGTTTCTTATTGCTCGGTCGATTGGACCGCTTGAAAGTGAAGATTCACACCGAAACCGCTCTCATGAGTATTGGTCCCAACTCCGTGACGGTCGAGAGCCCTTCCGGTTCGAAGATGATGCCGGCGGACACGGTCGTATTATGCCTCGGTTCGTACCCCAGCGACGGCATTACGGCCGAGTTAAAAACATTGGTGAAAGAAGTTCTTGTCGTCGGAGATGCGGTTTCTGCCCGTCGCGTTACGGAGGCCGTGGCGGAAGGCGCTCTGGCGGCTCTCGCTCTGTAATATTGTATGAAACCCACCTATCTCAAACGATCGTTTGCACTTTCGCTCGGCGGAACGCTCTTCGCCGGGTACCTGAGTTTCTATAAATTATTCACGAAAACCTGCGCATTCAACGAACCGTGCCCGACCTTTTTAGGAAGGCCGTCGTGCTGGTACGGATTCGCGATGTTCAGCTTGATGCTGCTCGCTTCGCTGTTCGGATTGTTCGGACCGCTCACGCAAAAGATGGTCGCGCGGTTCAATGCCACGATTTCGCTGCTCGGCATCTTCTTTGCCGGCTACTTTACCTGGGTGGAAGTGGCTGCTTGGTTTGCAGGAAGGGCAACCGGGTACCAACTCGGCCTGCCGACCTGCGCCTATGGCCTTGTGTTTTACGTCACAATCTTCGTGTTGTCTGTGCGGCGCGGTAAGGACGTGAACGCGATGGCTTGATGGGATTCGGGCTAGGGAAGCCCTATTCACGGGCTTAAAACCCTTGGAAGAGGGGACTAATGCCGAAAATCCTTGACATTTTCGGGGATTTGGCGTATACTCCTGGTTCCTATGTACAACTCTTATCGCGACAACAAATCGGGTGGGTTCGGAGGAGGAAAGAAGTTCGGAGGCGGGCAGTCTTGGAACAGGGGTTCCGACAGCCGTGGTTTCGCGAAACCGGAGATGCACAACGCAACCTGTGCCGAATGCGGCAACGCATGCCAGGTTCCGTTCAAGCCGAACGGTCGCAAACCGATCTACTGCAGCAATTGCTTCAAGAAGGAAGACAAAGCTGGCGGAGATATGCGTTTTGAACAGCGTCCGTCTTCCGGCGGCTTTAACGCCCCGGAAAAGCGCATGTTCCAGACCGAGTGCGACAAGTGCGGCGACGCATGCGAGGTTCCGTTCCGCCCGACGGGCGAACGCCCCGTGTACTGCCGCGCTTGCTTTGGCAAGGATGGCACCCAGGACCGCAAGAGCGCGTCCGCGCCGTCTGCTCGCCCGCAAGGCGAGAACTACGCCGAACAGTTCAAGGCTTTGAACGCGAAGCTCGACATGATCTTGAAGACGCTGAGCCCCGGAACGACCGCTAAGGTCGCGAAGGAAGAAGCTCCTTCTCAGGAAGAAGTTGCTCCGAAAGCCAGCGCCTCCAAAGCTTCTCCCAAGAAGAAGGTCGCGTCGAAGAAGAAAAAGTAAAAGCGCTCCAGCCGTCCAAAAGACGGCTGTTTGCGATTTGCCTTCTCTTTAACTTTCGCGTATAGTGTACCGGTCTCAATTACCCCATAAATAATCTTATTTAAAGGAATTTCCATGCCCTACGCATTGAAAAAAGCCCTGACGATGGGCGTTGTCCTCTCGACCATTCTCTGGTCCGTGATGGCTACCGTCCTCGTCGCCCCTTTGAAAGCGTCTGCCGCCGGCTGCACGAGCGGTAGCCTCATCAAGGGTTCTCTCGCCGCCGTCTACTACTGCGGCGCCGACCAGAAGCGCTACGTGTTCACGAACGACAAGGCTTACAAGACCTGGTACGCGGATTTCTCCGGCGTCACCACGATCTCCGACGCCGACCTCGCATCCATTCAGATCGGTGGCAACGTCACCTATCGCCCGGGTGTGAAGATGCTCAAGATCACCTCCGATCCGAAAGTCTACGCCATCGCTAAGGGTGGTGTGCTCCGCGCGATCGGTTCCGAGTCCGTCGCCTCCTGCCTCTACGGTTCCACCTGGAACAAGCAGATTGACGACATCTCGGACGCGTTCTTCACCAACTACACGGTTGGCAACGCGGTCAACGCTTGCGGCGACTTCGACAAGAACGCCGAAATGAGCGGCTCCCAGACGATCAACCAGGACAAGAACCTGAGCTCCGGCCCGGGATCGATGTCTGGTGTCTCTGTCAGCCTCGCTTCCGACTCTCCGGCCTCGGCCACCGTGCCGAAGTCCGCGACGGGCGTGAACTTTGTGAAGTTCAACGTCTCGAACGGAACCGGTTCGTCGGTCGTCGTCGACTCCGTCGTCCTGCATCGCATGGGCGCCGGTGCTTCGACGGACTTCTCGAACGTCTACCTGTATGAAGGCAACACCCGTCTGACCACGGGCCGTTCCGTCAACAGCTCGTCGAACGATGTCACCTTCAACAGCCTGAACCTCTCCCTCTCCGCCGGTCAGACCCGCACCTTGTGGGCCGCCGCGACGATG
>JBPOIQ010000073.1:0-5955 GCA_052034355.1 Minisyncoccota bacterium | reverse complement strand
CGCCGAAGTTCAGGGCGTAGGAGGAGAAGGAGGTGCCGGAAGCCGAGGACACGTCGAGCGGCTTGAAGGCGAAGTCGTCGGCGAAGAGCGACTTCATGCCGTCCGTCGTGATGGCCATGCCGGAGTGATAACCGACTTCGACGAATAGACGGATCGTTCCCTGACCGGTACCGCTCCAAGCATCCAAAGCGCGTCCAATAACCATGCCAGGCTTGGTAGCTTTCATGGCAACACCGGCAACAGACGATGTCGTGAGGTAATCCCCCACTTCGATTGCGCCGTTTTCATCGCTGACTTTCACCGGAACACGACCCTTGAAGGCGACGAACTGTCCGTTACTGGTGTCACCAATACCGGTCGCATCGCTGATACCTGTCATGGCGATACCTGGGCTGTCAGAGATGACACCGGCAACGTCCGATGAATACGCCACCGTCGATTTCTTAACGAAGAGGTTGCCGGCGGCGCGGTCGAACGACACAACATCGCCCACAGCCACTCCGTCTTCTGGGCGCGTGCTATACATTTCTGCCAAGTCGGTACTCGCGGCCGTAAATGCCTGCGCAAACATGCGCAGCTGGTTGGTGGCATTTGCAACACATGCCAAGCGACCGATACGCGTGCCGCCCGTATTTCGGAAGATAATACCTTCATCAGAACCGCTTGTGCAGGTGCCCTGTCCAGCGCTGTTTGTCGGTACATAGATGCTGTACGTGTTGCCAGCAGCGTTCGGGAACTTCAACTTGCCGCCCGATGTCAGGAATGACATGTCGCCGGAAACTTGAACGGTACCAGTACCACTGACCGTAAAGGCCGTGTTTCCAACGTTGATTGCTCCTCCCGCTCCTCCACCAGTCGTCGAAATATTCAGCGCACTGCCTTTGTTGGCTGCGTAGTTTTGAGAAATGGTTACGACGTGGGCGTTTGAAGTAAGCGTGCCGCTCGTCTGTGTACCGTTATCCGTAAACGCTGCAACTGCTCCGCTTAAGGTCACGTTTGCTGATGCGTTGGATGTTGTAACCGTTCTCGTGAACGAAAGCATGTCACCGCTCAATGTCGCGGTAACTGCCGTCGAGACCGTCGGACTGAACGTGGCGCGAAGAATGTTCGTGGTACCGGAACCGGCCAGCGCTGACGCCGAGGAAGAAAGGTCAACCAGGGCTGCGGCATCAATGTTGTTGGACGTCGTTGTGATGTACAAACCTCGGCCGCTTGTCAAAGCATTCTGCTGCAACAGTATGCCGTTGCCCGTCGTGAGCGAGTTGGCTGTCAGATTAAGAATGCCGGTACCAGCACTTGCAAACGCTCCGGTGTTCACCAAAGAGATGCCGCTTCCTGTTGTTGCGGCTCCCATATCAACCGTAAGCACCGTTCCCGCAGCTGTCATGTTGGCGCCGCCACCCATGAGTTTCATGAGGGTGCCGCCGGTAAGCGCCGTGTTTGTCGCCGCAATCACAACGCTCGGCGAGTCGGTGCTCACGATACCAAGGCGTCCCG
Source organism: Minisyncoccota bacterium (assembly GCA_052034355.1). Classification (GTDB taxonomy): domain Bacteria; phylum Patescibacteriota; class Patescibacteriia; order SG8-24; family DYFX01; genus DYFX01. The sequence continues at coordinate 4,458 of JBPOIQ010000073.1, read as the reverse complement.
TCGGACTGGTCGTACCCATGCCGACACCGCCGGTTGTGCTGATGTAGATGCCGTTTGTATCGCCGGCGGCACGAGTCGTCTTCAAGTGCAGCGGCATGTTGTCGGGCGTGGCAATGACGCCGCGGTAGCCCGTTGCCGTTTCCGTGCCGATCTTCATGACGGAAGTGCCGCTCGTATCGTAGGCGACATAGGCGGAACCGCCCGACAGCCACAAATCCTTCCATCGGCGGTTATAGTCGCCGAGCGAATATGTTGCGTCCGTCGTGGGCGTGAAGTTTGATCCGACACGCGCGTTAAATGAAACCGTATCGGTACTCGAAGTTGAACCGATCGTCACACTATTGGCGATGGACGTCGAAGTTGAGCTCACGGCCATGTATCTGGCCGAGTTGCTGGCGTTGCTGATCTCGAAGAGGATTTCCGTCGGCGACGCCGGGCCGCGTACCGTGAGGAGCGAGTCCGGGGTCGAGTCGTTGAGACCCAGATAGCCGGCACTTGAAACCATCATTCTGTTAGTAGAACCAACATTCAGTTGCAACAGGTCTGAGACAAAATCGGCGGCTGGGTGGACGTACAGCGCGGGGAACGGCCAGAACTGGTCGGCATCGGTCGCGAGCTCAATTGATCGAGAAACAGAGAGGCTGCGGCCGATCGTCGTATTTCCTTGATAATCCATGACGAAGATGTCCGAACCGTTCGTCTGTACGGTGAACGGATACCCGGCGAATGGATCCAGGTGGTTGATGTGGAACGTCGATTGCGGCGCGTTCGTAAACAATGCGACAGACGTAGCGCTCACGGTGAGATACCGCTGGCTGTAATCTCCGGCAGACGTCGTGCGATTCTGAATTTCGAAAATGTTACCCGTGCCGGAGAGCGTGTCCGCCAGCGTTAGCGCACCGAGAGACGGCGTGATGGAAATTTCCGGATACGTGCCTGTCGAGGTGGAGCTGAGGTAGGCTTGGTTCAAGTTGGTGGAGCCTGCGGAAACCGAGGTCCACGTCAGGTTACCGGCGCCGTCATTGGTCAAAACCTGGCCGTTGGAACCCTGACTCGACGGGAAGCGGGTCGTCACACCGTTCACGACCTCGAAGTTGCCGGAGGAGTTCACAACAAGCGTGTTCGTTGCACCAACAATGAGCTGGCCTCCGCCAATCACCTGAGTCGATGTGGAACTGACGGTGAAATAACGGTTGATATAAACGCCGGAAGTGTTTGCATCGTTCACTTCGAAGATGTTGGCGGTAGCCGCTCTTTGAGAAATGTTAAACCGCGCGTTCGGAATCGTGTGACCGAATGAAGCGTTGCCGGTTCCCGTAATAAATAACCTGTTTACTCCACCGACTTGGAAATACATGTTGCCGCTGGCTCCCGGGGAAGCGAAGACAAAGGCTTTGTTGGAGTCAGATGTCACAAAGGCATTGTCGCCATGGATCGTCAGGTTGCTTCCGTTGTCATTGGTTGCACCAATTTCGAGCGTTGAAACAGTGGAGCGGCTTCGAATAATGGTCGAAGTCGCGCTCACCGTAAGATACCGCCGACTATAATCGCCCGTTGAGTTCGTGCGGTCCTGGATTTCGAAGATGTTGCCGGTGCCGGAGAAGGTATCGCCGATCGTCAGAGCGCCGAGCGACGGAGTGATTGAAATTTCCGGATACGTGCCCGTCGAGGTGGAGCTGAGATACGCTTGGTTCAAATTGGAGGCAAAGGCCTGGAAAGCCGAACCGTTATAAACGTAGAGCTGATCGCCTGAGGTGTCCCAAACAATGTCACCCTCTGCCGTACCCGTCACGCTCGAAGGAGTGCCCGCATTCGTAGGAATGTTAAGACCGACGTTCGCGGCATGCGCGAGCGTATCAAGCCGGCGGTTCACCGTGAGCGCCGTACGAATCGTCGTCGTGCCCGTCGTCGCACCAATCGTGAGCGACGTTGCGGCGGCACCCATCGTGAGCGTCGTAGGTGTGTCAGCAAGAGAGCCCGTCGAGGAGCCGAAGTCGATGATGCCGCCGTTGTTGTAGAATCCGCCGCCGCCAAACTGCGTCACGTCGCCCGTCGGTTCGACGATCAAGATCGTACTGCCGTTCGACGTGAAAGCGATCGCACCGGAGAGGTTTTGATAGATACCCGTGCTCGGATCACCGATAAAGGAAAGACCCGGCATGGACGCCGTACCGGAGGTGACGGCCGTCGTGGTCGAGCTGACGGTAAAGTAGCGGCGGCTATACGAACCTCCGCTCGCACTCGTAAGATCTTGAATTTCAAAGATGTTTTCCCTGCCGCCGAGCGTGTCAGCGATGGTCAATGCATTGCGTCCAGAAATTGTAAGTTCCGTCGTAGAGGTCGCGTTACCATACGCCGCTTGAAGGCTCGTGGAGGCCGTGATGCCGCCAGTACAGGAAAGCGAACCAGTCGTGCCGCCATCGACGATGGTACAAAGCGTATTCGTTCCATCCGTAAACGAGATCGTGCCGTCAGTATTGTTATGAATCACTTCGCCGTTTTGCAATCGGATATCGGTCGTGACGCCGGTTGAAGCAATGTTTAAAGCTGTCGTGATCGGCTGTGCTGAAGCACCAATTGTCACGCCATTCACCATACCGCCGGAAGCATTGCCGCTGTTGGTGATCAGCATGCCGTTCGTAACGGCGATCAGGTTTCCAGACGCCGTATCGGCCGTATCTGCAAAGTAGAGCGCTTCCCAAGTACTATCGGACGGCGAGGCGGAATTTGCGAGAAGTTTCGCGCTGTAACCGTACTGCGTATGGGCATTAAAACCGTTTGAGGTGATATTAAGGTTATAGCCGGCGACACCGTGCGTGTTGCCTGCCCTCATCACGTCGTTGAAATCGATGTTCATACCCCCGATAAACGTACTGAACGTTCCGACACTGGACGCCATGTTGGCCTGCAGATTGATCAAGCCACGATCGAACCCGAACCCAGCGACAGCGGTCCCGGTTGCACTCATCACCGCACCCACACCCGTACTCATGTTCATTTGGCCTCCGTTCAGCGTCAGAAGGTTTCCTGTCGTGAGAGCGGTGCCGTTTAGCGTAACAGCATTTGTCGTGGTGTGCGTATTGTTACCAAACACGATCAATCCCGTGGATGTCACCCTGAAATCCTGATCGCCGGCGATAATAACGTCACCATCAGTCGTGTTGGTGGTAATAGTGACATCGCTTCCATTTGCATCATTATCGTATGCCTGCTGCAACGTAGTTGAAGCTGTGGGCGTTGTCCACGTGAGGTTACCCGCCCCATCGTTAGTCAGGACCTGGCTGCTGGAGCCTTGACTCGAAGGAAAACGCGTTGTTACGCCGTTTATCACCTCGAAGTTGCCGGAAGAATTAACAACCAGTGTGTTCGTCGCTCCGACGATGAGCCGCGATCCGCCAATAACTTGCGTTGAAGTCGAGCTGACGGTGAAGTAGCGGTTCGAGTAAACACCGGCCGTGTTTGCGTCGTTAATTTCAAAGATGTTGGCGGTGGCAGCGTTTTGAGAGATGCTGAAACGCGCATTCGGAGACGCGTGGCCGAATGAAGCGTTGCCGGACCCGTTGATGAGGAAGCGGTTCGTTCCACCAACCTGGAAATACGTGGCGCCGCTAGCACCAGGAGAAGCCAGGACGAGCGCTTGGTTGGATTCAGAAGCGACATAGGCGTTAGCGCCGCGAATAACCAAGCTGCTTCCATTATCCGTTGAAGCGCCGACAACGAGGCTTGAAACATTGTTCTTGCTGTATACGAACGTGGCAGTTGAACTAACGGTAAAGTAACGCTGACTGTAGTCACCCGCCGAAGTCGTACGGTCCTGAATCTCAAAGATATTTCCTGTGCCCGAGAGCGTGTCGCTGATGGTAACGGCGCCGAGAGATGGGGTGATGGAAATCTCGGGGTATGCCCCAGTCGAAGTGGAGCTGAGATACGCTTGGTTCAAGTTGACGAGACCACTGGCCGCCGCCCACGAGAGCGAGCCCGAACCGTTGTTCTGCAACACCGTCGAGGCGCTGCCTTGCGAAGCCGGCCAAGAATACGGCACGTTGTTCACCTTTACGAGGTCGCCTGCTGAGTTTACTTCAAAGGTGCTTGTCGCAGTACCAACCGTAAAAGTATTTGCTGGCGCTGCATTACCGATACCAACACGATATCCGGCGGCTTGAACGCCAATGAGCGTACCGGTAGCGCTGATACCAACAACGCTGCTCGTAAAGACATCCTGCACCTCGAAGATGTTCACGCTCTGCGAAGCAGCTCCGCGGAAGAGGAACTGGGCGGTGCTGGAAGCGGAGGTCGCGAGGAGAGAGCCAGTGTGAGCAATGTCTCCTTCGTTGTCGATCTGGAAGCGAGTCGAACCGTTCGAAGCGATGCCGAGAAGCGTTTCGTTCGCTGCGGCATTGGCGGGATTCACGTAGAACGAGCCGTTGCCGACGCCAGAACCCTGCGGATCACCGGTGA
>JBPOIQ010000040.1:0-3801 GCA_052034355.1 Minisyncoccota bacterium | reverse complement strand
CGCCGAAGTTCAGGGCGTAGGAGGAGAAGGAGGTGCCGGAAGCCGAGGACACGTCGAGCGGCTTGAAGGCGAAGTCGTCGGCGAAGAGCGACTTCATGCCGTCCGTCGTGATGGCCATGCCGGAGTGGAATCCATTACCCATGAAGACCAGGATCATGCCTTGACCGGAACCGCTCCAAGCTTCAAGCGCCTGACCAATGATCATGCCGGGCTTCGTTGATTTCATACCGACACCCGCCGTCGAAGAGGACGTAATCGGGTCGCCGACCTGAATAGGTCCGTTTTCCGTCGTAACCTTCACGCGGACACGTCCTTTCAAAGCCACCGGCATCGGATTATCCTGCGCCGCGATTTCATGACCGATCGAGTTGAAATCGGTGGCGTCGTTAGGGTTCGACACGACGCCGATCATGCTGCCTTCATAAGAAGACATTGTTTTCACAACCTGCGGCACGAGAGCGCTGTTCGAAGCCGGCACGTACTCCGTCCCCGGCATGACGATATCGCCCATCTCGAGTCCGGCGGCGGCCGGATACATTTCCATGTAGTCGGCTGCCGGGGTATTGGCGCAGTCCACCAATGTTTGGTTCGTGGCAGCGCCGTTGCTTTCACGGTGACAGACCGCCCAGTTACCGGTCGAGAGAGGCAGGTTGATCTGCAACGTACCCGTACTCGAAACATCAAAGCCCGTAAAGTCGATCGACGCGCTCGTACCGGAAATAATGTTCGTACCTACAGCGAGCGTGTTGCGCACCGTCGTCGTGCCCGTCGTTGCACCAATCGTAAGCGACGTCGCGGCAGCGCCCATTGTGAGCGTCGTCGGCGTATCGGCAAGAGAGCCGGTCGAAGCGCCGAAGTCGATGATGCCGCCATTGTTGTAGAATCCGCCGCCGCCGAATTGCGTCACGTCGCCCGTCGGTTCGACGATCAAGACCGTGCTGCCGTTCGAGGTGAAAGCGACCGCGCCTGCCAGGTTTTGATAGATACCCGTATCAGCGTCGCCGATGAAGGAAAGACCCGGCATGGACGCCGTACCGGAGGTGACGGCCGTCGTGGTCGAACTCACCGTGAAGTAGCGGTTGCTGTAATCGCCCGCGGATGTCGTACGGTCTTGAATCTCGAAGATATTACCGGTACCGGAGAAGGTGTCGGCGATCGTGAGCGCGCCCAAGGAAGGCGTGATTGAAATCTCGGCGTAGGCGCCTGTCGAGGTGGAGCTGAGGTAGGCCTGGTTGAGGTTGGTGGAACCGGCCGAAACCGTTGTCCACGTAAGATTGCCCGCCCCATCGTTCGTGAGAAGCTGACCGTTCGAACCTTGGCTCGACGGGAAACGCGTCGTCACGCCGTTGATCGTCTCAAAGTTGCCGGAAGAGTTGACGACCAGCGTGTTGGTCGCACCGACAATGAGGCGCGCACCGCCGATGACCTGCGTTGATGTGGAGCTGACGGTGAAGTAGCGGGCTGTGTATCCAACACCATTGGCCAAGGTCGTGTTTTGGACCGAGAAGAGGTTGGAGGTGGGACTCGCTTGATATCCAGCAACGACGAGCGGCTCAAACTTGGCGTAGATCGTGGCGCCTGCGCCGGCAGAGGCAGAGCTCACGACACTGAGCGCCGTATTCGTCGCGCCGACGTAGTTCTGCGTAATTGAGACAACCGACGCGCCATGGCGTACGGTGCCGCTCGTGAGCGTAAGCGAATCCGTGAACTTCGCGACGGGTCCAGTAATCGTCTGCGTGCTTGCACCACTTTCCGTAATGGTGCGGGTGACATTCAAAAGACTTCCGCTGTGCGTCGTTGAAGTCGTGGTATACGTACCTGTGTAGCTGATGTGCGCAAGATTACCGACGTAACTTGCCGTAATCGGGGAAGCGTTATATACAGCCGAAATCATTGAGCCCGTACTCGTGGTACCGGTAATAGAGCCGCTCGAAGAGGCCAAGCTCAAGATCGAACCGGAGGTCAACGCACCCGAGTTGAGCCAAGCCGTATTGCCGCTGGTTGTGTTCGCTGACACGATCACGACGCCCGTGCCCGTATAAGAGGCGTTTGAGTTCACATACAGAGCTGAACCAGACGTCAGCGCGTTTGCGTCGATACGCGCCACATACCCCTGTGTCGCACCGCTCGCGACGATGCCAAACATGCCGTTCGCAGCAGTGTACGCGCCGCTTGACGTGATGAGTAGCGCCTGACCGGTCGTACTCGTCATGCCGTTGGCCGTGATGATCAAACCGCTACCCGAAGTCGTAATCGAGTTGACGTTGAGACGCATCGCCGTTCCAGCTGTCGTCGAGTCATCGATCTGGAAGCCCGTACCAAGGTGCGAGCCCGTAAAGTTGAAGCGGACGCCGCCGCTGCCCAAAAAGCTCGTCGACGCCGTTTGAGCGAGCAAAATACTGCCCGTCTGAGCCGTGCCAGAGTTCGTGATTGCCAAACCGTTTCCGGACGTGAGGCCGTTGACCGTGAGCGTAGAAGCGTTTCCCGTCGTTACGTTGTTATATGTAAGGTTGGTGCTGGTGGAGCTGACCGTAAAATATCTCGCGGAATAGTCACCTGTTGCATTCGTACGATTTTGAATCTCGAAGATGTTTCCCGTGCCGGAGAGCGTGTCGGCGATCGTGAGCGCGCCCAAAGAAGGCGTAATCGAAAGTTCTGCGTACGCGCCCGTCGACGTGGAGCTGAGATACGCCTGGTTCAGGTTGGTGGAGCTAGAAACCGTCGCCCAACTGAGCGTACCGGAACCGTCATTTTGCAGCACCGTCGAAGCGCCGCCTTGCGAGGCCGGCCAAGAATAGACAACGTTGTTAACCTTTACAAGGTTACCGGAGGAATTCACTTCAAACGTGCTCGTGCCGGAACCGACCGTGAGGAGGTTGGCGGGGAAAGCGTTGCCGATGCCGACATCCCCGCTCGCTTCGAGAACAAAAGGATACGAAGGATTCGCCGAGTAAATCGAGTAGTTAAGCACGTCGCCGTTGCCGACCAATTCATCGATATACAAGCCGTAGCTGTTAGTCGTTACGCCAACGCTGCTTCCTTCCGCAATCCTCAAGCGATACAAGTTCGTCGTCGTGCCATCCAAGTTCGGTGAAACATAGAGTCCGATGGCTTCGGTGATCGTGCCGCTTCCAGCTTTGGATTGCGGATAGATGGCGAGATCGGTCAATGACGTGATCGTTCCGGCGCCTGTGTGGTACGACTGGAAGAAACCGTTCGTAACGACTGACTTGTTTCCTGAGGCATGAGAGGAAATCGCGTGAGATGAGAACGCCTGGAAACCGGTTGTATCCGTTACGACGTTGTTCTCGGCGACGATCGCGAGACCGTTATAGACGCCATTGCTTGCCTCCAAATTGTTGTGGAATCCGATGACGCTGTTCGTGATGTCAAGATAGCTCGTTTGGACATCCGCACTGAACGTCGAATACGCGGGGCCTGCCCAGAACATTCGGCTGGTGTTGCCGCTGGCCTGGCGAATGTCGAAGATGGCGGACGGACTACTCGTCATGACGGCGACGCCGGTCGCGCTCACGCTCAGAAGGCGGTTCGTCGAAGAATCCTGCACCTCGAAAATATTCACGCTCTGTGAAGCAGCTCCACGGAAGAGGAACTGGGCGGTGCTGGAAGCGGAGGTCGCGAGGAGAGAGCCAGTGTGAGCAATGTCGCCTTCCTTGTCGATCTGGAAGCGAGTCGAACCGTTCGAAGCGATGCCGAGAAGCGTTTCGTTCGCTGCGGCATTGGCGGGATTCACGTAGAACGAGCCGTTGCCGACGCCAGAACCCTGCGGATCACCGGTGA
>JBPOIQ010000014.1:0-10214 GCA_052034355.1 Minisyncoccota bacterium | reverse complement strand
GATTCCTGCTTCTTGTCGATCTGCATGTACTCGCAGGAAACCTTGGCGTCGCAGACCGTTTCCATGATGTTTCGTCCCGTTTCGTCGTTGCCGACGATCGAATAAAAGGCCGCTTTGAGCCCGAGGCGCGAGGAACCGACGGCATTGTTGGCTGCGTTGCCGCCGATCAACCGCTGCACTTTTTCAACCGGGATCTTGTCGGCATACGACAGGCAAAGCTGGCAAACATCTTTCTGGAGATTGCACAGCACCGAAGCTTCTTGAAGATTCACGAAGACGTCGAGGGTGGCGTCGCCGACGGAAATGATGTCGTACGCGGGCAAATTCTGCTGCTTCTGCATAGGTGGAAAACTAGTGATTTCGCACAAAGTATAACACAAACGCCCCGTTTCCGGGGCGTTCTTTCTATTGCTGCGTTTTTCGCTTGTAGGCCTTTCTGATCGCTTGCCGGATCGCCGGCGCGTCCATGCCGAAGCGGCGCAGAAGCTCGTTTGGCTCGCCGGATTCCCCGAAGACATTCGGGACCCCGACAAATTCTTGGATCGTCGGCCGGACCTTTGCGAGATACTCGGCGACCGCGCCTCCCAATCCGCCGGTCACCTGATGCTCTTCGACCGTGACGATCGCGCCGCAGGTTTCCGCCGCATGCAAAACGGCTTTTTCATCGAGCGGCTTGATGGTGTGGGAATTCACGACCATGACATCGAGCCCGTCTTCAGCCATCTGTTCGGCCGCCACAAGGGCTTGATAGACCAGAGGGCCGCAGGCGATGATCGCGACGTCCTTGCCGGTGCGAAGCGTGACGGCCTTGCCGATCTCAAACGGCGTTTCTTCCGTCGTAAAGACCGGCGACTTTTCACGGGCGAAGCGGATATAGCAGCCCCCCTCGTATTCGGCGATCGCGAGCGTAGCCTTTTTGGCCTCTAGGGCGTCGCAAGGAGCGATGATGACCATGCCGGGGATTGGTCGCATGATCGCGATATCTTCGATCGCCTGATGCGTCGCGCCGTCCGGGCCGACCGATACACCGGCATGGCTGCCGATGATCTTGACGTTCGCTTCGTTTAGGGCGATGTTCGTACGCACCTGCTCCCAGGCGCGGCCTGGGCAGAACATGGCGTACGAGGTGATGAACGGGATCTTGCCGCCGAGCGCGAGCCCGGCCGCGCCGGCCGCCAAGAACTGTTCATGCACGCCGACCTGTACGAAACGTTCAGGGAACTTCTTTTTGAAATCGGCGTTGCGCGTCGAGTCGGTCAGGTCGGCGCACATAACAACGACGTTCGGATTTTTTTCCGCGGCCTCAACGACGCCGTGGCCATAGCCGTCGCGCGTCGGTTTCTGCTCGATTTTCGGATCGAGAAGATGGTCGACGAGTTTTGCTTCTTTGCGGATCATAGCTTGGCGAGTTCGTCTTTCAGCTGCTTTCTGGCGGCATCGAGTTCGGCATAGGCCGCTTCCGCTTCGCCCGTCTTGAAGGGCTGGCTGTGCCACAGGAAGTTGTTCTCCATGTAGGAGACGCCCTTGCCTGGGACATTGTGCGTCAAGATGCAGATCGGCTTGTCGAACAGCGATTTCGTGGCTTCAAAGGCTTCGACGACAGAGGAGACATCGTTTCCGTTGCACTCGATGACATGCCAGTTGAACGATTCGTATTTTTCACGAAGCGGCTCGAGCGGCATGATGTCTTCCGTGCGACCGTCGATTTGAATGTTGTTGCGGTCGACGATGCAGACGAGATTGTCGAGGCGGTTTTTTCCCGCGAACAGCATCGCTTCCCAATGGAGTCCGGCTTCATGCTCGCCATCGGACGTTTGGCAGAAGACCCGCCATTTCTTTTTGTCCATTTTGGCGGCGTAAGCCATACCGGCAGCTTGGGCCAGGCCGGCGCCGAGCGGACCGGACGTCGTTTCGGTGCCAGGCAACTTCGTTCGTTCCGGATGCCCTTGCAGGCGCGTGCCGAGACGGCGCAATGTTTTGAGCTCTTCGATGGGGAAGTAGCCCGCTTCGGCCATGGCGGCGTAGCGGATCGGGCAGGTATGGCCGTTCGAAAGAATCAGGCGATCGCGGTCCTCCCAATCGGGGTTCTTCGGATCGTGGTTAAGTGCATGAAAGTACAGCACAGCGAACACGTCGGCCATGCCGAGCGGTCCGCCCTGATGCCCGCTGCCGGCAACGGAAACCATTTCGATGACGTGCCGTCGAAGAGTGTTCGCGATCAGCTCCAATTCCTTGATGCGTTTGTCGCTTTGGTGTGGCATAGACTTGGCTCAAGTATAGCACAGAAAAAAGCCCTCCGAAGCGTGGTCAGAGGGCCTTTTTATTCTTCTTCTCCACTGCCGGCGTCTTTCACTTCATCCGCCGCAACCAGGCCGCCTTGGGAACGGAGAAGGGCCGCGTAGGCTCCGTTTTTCGCGACGAGCTCCTCGTGCCTTCCTTGTTCGGCGACGCGTCCTCCTTTAATGACGAGAATGCGATCGGCGTCGCGGACGGTGCGGAGACGATGCGCGATGATGAACGTCGTGCGCCCTTTCATCAGTGTCTCGAGCGAGCGTTGGATCTCTTCTTCCGTCTTGCTGTCGAGGTTCGAGGTCGGCTCGTCGAGGATCAGGATTTTGGGATTGCGCAGGAACGCGCGCGCCAGGGCGATGCGTTGGCGCTGACCGCCCGAGAGCTTCATGCCGCGTTCGCCGACGAGCGTGTCGTATCCGTCCGGCAGGCTGGCGATGAACGGTTCGAGACTCGCGCGTCGTGCCGCTTCGCGCAGCTCTTCGTTGTTCGCGTCGGGGCGGCCATAACGGATATTCTCGCCGATGGATTCGTGAAGCATCGGCAAGTCTTGCGGCACGAGACCGATCTGCGAACGCAGCGAGCGGAGATTCACGTCCTTGGCGTCGACGTCGTCGTAGAGAATCGTTCCGCTTTGCGGCAGATGATAGCGGCCGATCAGGTCGATCAGCGTCGTTTTACCTTCGCCGGATTCTCCTACCAGCGCGACGCGCTCGCCAGGCTTCACGACGAAAGAAATATCTTCGAGTACCGGCACGTCGTCGCGATAGCGGTAGCGAACGTTGCGGAACTCGAGGCCGCCTTTGATGTCGATGGCGCGTCCGGCGTCGTAGGCCTCTTCCGGTTCGGCCATGATCTTCTCCATCTCCTTGTGATTGGCGGCCGCGCGCGTGAGGTTGCGCATCTGCCACTGGATCCATCCGACGTGTCCGAACACCGTCATGGCATAGGCGGAGATAGCCGTGAATTGGCCGATGGTGAAGACTCCAGAACGGACGTTCAAGAGCGCGATGCCAAGAACGAGGGCGGAGCCTCCTTGGATGATCAGGTTTTGATTGTTCTGCATTCGCTCGTCGAGCGTGTTATCGAACCGAACCGTTTTCATGAGCGCGTCGCGCAGTATTTCGAGCCGTGACGACAGGCGCGCTTCGGCCGATGTCGATTTTACGACCAGGATGTTTTTGATCGCATCCCAGGCCGTCGAGCTGACTTCGCGATCCGCGCCGCGCCAGGCGGTTTGACTCTTCATGGCCGCCGGAAGGGTACGGATCTTTTCGAAGACAACGCCGGCGATCGAGAGGCCGAGCAAGAGCGCGACTTTCCAATCGAGCCAGGCAAGATAGCCAAGAATCGCCGCGATCGTGAGAGCCGTCGGACCCAAATCGAAAATGACGCCGCTGATGACGTTGACGAGCTCGTCTTCGAATTTCGACAAGCGTTCCGTGACGTCGCTCCCGCGCTTTCCGTAGTGGAAGGAAAGCGGTTTGCGAACCAGAGCCGCTACGGCCTCGAGCTTATAGGTATTCACGGATTCAAAGGCGATATCGTTGCCTTTTCGGCTCAGGTACCCGCGGAGACGCGAGGCGAGGTGGCCCAGAAGGAGCCAGACAGCGATGCTGCCCATGATCGTCCAGGCTGCGTCCTTGTGACTGGCGGCGTCGATCGCTTTTCCCAGGGCAATGGGGGAGAGCAGGCTGAAGCCAGCCGCCGCAAACGCAAGCAGAGAACACCAAAGAATGGTCTTCTTATAGGGCGCAAGCAAACGAATGAGGAAGTGGCTGACGGCTCGCATAATAGGGCAGCATACGCAAAAAAACGCCCCTGGTCAAGGAGCGTTTTTCGGTATCGGCGGGTTTGTTCCGGGCGGCGGAACGCTCGGTGCGCTCCAGTCCGGAGGCGTCCAAGGTGCCGTCCGCGGAGGCTTTTTTCTCAGAGCCTGCGCGATGATGAGGAACGCGACGATCAGAAGTGCCAGCGAAAGGATGAGGGGGAGGCGCGATCGCATGTTACTCGAGTTCGGCGTCGGCGTGCAGCGCTTCGATGGCTTTGGCTGGTGCTCCGGAGTTGAAGACCGCGCTGCCCGAGACGAGTCGGTCCGCGCCGGCTTCGGACAGTTCACGGGCGGTACCGACAGCGACACCTCCGTCGACCTCGATGATGAGCTCGGGGTGCGCTTCACGGAGTTTGCGCACTTTTTCAAGCGCGACGGTTTGGAATTCTTGGCCCATCCGTCCGGGATGCACGCCCATGACTTGCACGACATCTGCTTCCGCGATCGCATCTTCGATGGAGTCGATCGGTGTTTCCGGGTTGATGGAAAGTCCCGCCTCCATGCCGTAGAGCTTGATCTGGCGGAGCGCTTCCGCAGCGTCATCGACCGCCTCGGCATGGATGATGGCTCGTTGGCAGCCGGCGACCGACCAGGCGTCGAGGCTCGCGAGCGGGTCTTTCACCATCAAATGCACCTCGTAGGCCATCGGCAGGCGCATGAGGTCGATGCGTTTCGGATCGGCCCAGGTGGTGTTATCGACAAAAGCTCCGTCCATCACGTCGATCTGTACCGTCTCGCACAGATCGGTAATGGAGTCGATCTTGCGGCGGAATTCTTTTTCGTCTTTGGCCAGGATGGCCGGGATGATCTCAACCATGGCTTTCGTATCTGGAAATTTTTTCAAGGCGCCGTGCATGGCGCTCTTCTCCTGAGAAGGGCGTATTCAGGAAATCGTTTACGACTTCGATCGCGTCTTCGGTCGACATGCTCCAGCCCGCCAAGCACAAGACGTTGGCGTCGTTGTGTTCCCGCGTTTTGATCGCATCTTGTCTTGTGGCTGCCGAGATCGCGCGCACGCCTTTTACTTTGTTGGCGGCAACACAGATACCGTGGGATGATCCGCAGACCAAAATGCCGAACGAGCCGTATTCTTTCGCAACCGCTTCGCCGACGGCAAACGCATAGTCGGGGTAGTCGTCGGTCGGATCGAGTTCGACATTGCCGAGGTCTTGCGCGTCCTTTCCTGTTTCTTGCAGATACCGGAGAAGTGCCTGTTTCAGCCCGTGTCCGGCGTGGTCAGAACCGAGATAGATCATATGGCAAAAGTATAGCACAAGCCGTATTTCCGGCTTCAAGAGGCTTGACGGACGGGTACATCCGTGATAAGGACGGTTCAAGTGGGTCTTCTGCCCACGAGGGGGAATCATGAGTCATTTGGCATCCCAGAGTTTCGAGTTGGTCAACAAGAAGCTGCCGGCCATTGGCGAGACCGTGCGCGTCTCGACCTTCGCCGGTAACCATCTCGTCGGCCTGATCATCAACCTCGACCGCGAGGGGTATCACCTCAAGCACCCGTCGCGAGACGGGCTTCGGGCGCTCGTCTCGATCGTTCCGGCGCACTGGCACTTCAGCCCCACCACGCTCACGGTGGAGGAGATCGCCGCGAATCGGTACTGGGTTTCGTACGCGCGCTATCAGCAGGAAGGCACCGTTTTTCGGGGCTGGGACGCCTACGGCGCCTTCGCCGAGACGTGGGGTGATCAAGGCATCACCGCCTTTCTCTCCCAGGCCTACCAGACCGCCGGCCCGAGCCATGACTTCAAGTCGTGCCTCAAGCGGGTGAAGGACCGCAAGTGCCTCGAGTTGCTCCGGACGCACGCCAAGCACCACGCGGTTCGTGATGCCGCCCAGGACATTCTGGCGGCCAACTGACCAATCCACTGACCGTTCCGCCCATGCGGACGGTCTTTTTCATTTTTGAACCATTTACAAGCCTGAAATTCCCCTTTAATGTACCCTTATATCTCGCAAAAACACTTTTATGGCCGCTCCCAACTTCCCCCAACTTGAAGAACAACTCCTTGCCGAATGGGAAGAGAAGGGGATTTTTAAGAAAACCCTTGAAAAATCGGCTCCGAAAGGGGATTTTGTCTTTTTTGAGGGGCCGCCGACGGCCAACGGCAAGCCGGGCATTCACCATGTTCTGGCCCGCGCCTTCAAGGACCTGATCCCGCGTTTCAAGACGATGCAGGGCTATCGCGTCGACCGCAAAGCCGGTTGGGACACGCACGGCTTGCCGGTCGAGCTTGAAGTCGAGAAGCAGCTCGGTTTGAAAAACAAGAAGGATGTTGAGGCCTACGGCGTCGAGAAGTTCAACGAGAAGTGTCGCGAGTCCGTTTGGAAGTATCTCGATGAGTGGGTGCAGATGACGAAGCGCATGGGTTACTGGGTTGATTTGGAGCACCCGTACGTCACCTATAAGAACGAATTCATTGAATCGGTTTGGAATATCGTTTCCGAAGTCGAGAAGAAGAAGCTGCTCTACAAGGGCTATAAGATCGTCCCGTACTGCGCGCGCTGCGGCACGGCGCTTTCGTCGCACGAAGTCGCGCAGGGATATAAGGAAGTGACGGAGACATCGGTCTACGTCCGTTTCAAGGTGAAGGACGAAGCGAATACCTACTTCCTCGCCTGGACGACGACGCCGTGGACGCTGCCTTCGAACACCGCGCTCGCAGTCGGCGTCGACATCACGTACGTCAAAGCCAAAAAAGGCGGTGATTTGTATTTCCTCGCTAAAGACCGTCTCTCGCTGCTTGAAGACGCTGAAGTGATTGAAGAGCTGAAAGGCTCCGACCTCGTCGGTCAGCAATACGAACCGCTCTATTCCTTCTTGCCGCTCGCGAAGCCGGCGCACTGGGTCGTGGCGGGTTCCTTTGTGTCGACGACGGACGGTTCCGGCATCGTGCACATGGCTCCGTTCGGCGAGGATGATATGAACATCATTAAGGAACACGAATTCCCGGTGCTCATGACGGTCGGCTTGGATGGCGCCTTCATTCCCGAAGTCACGCCGTGGGCCGGGCGTTTCGTGAAAGACACCGACGCCGATATCGTGAAGGACCTTTCCGATCGCGGGTTGTTGTATAAGGAAGAAAAATACACGCACGACTATCCGTTCTGCTGGCGCTGCTCGACGCCCCTGCTTTACTACCCGAAAGACTCGTGGTTCATCGCCATGAGCAAGCTGCAAAAAGAGCTTGTCGCCGGCAACGAAAAAATCAATTGGGAGCCGGCGCATATTAAGGAAGGACGCTTCGGCGAATGGCTGCGCGGTATCAAAGATTGGGCGATTTCGCGCGACCGCTATTGGGGCACGCCGCTGCCGATTTGGGAGTGCGAATGCGGCAAGACGCAGGCGGTCGGCTCTCTCGCCGAGATGAACGAAAAGCGCTTCCGCAAGAACCGTTTCTTCATGGTGCGCCACGGCCGCGCGATGTCGAATCAGAACGGCTATATTTCCTGCTGGCCGGAACCGGCGAATCTCGAAGTCCATCTGACGCCGGAGGGTGAAGCTGCGGTGCGCGCCACGGCCGAGAGAATGAAAGAAGAGGGCGTCGACATTATCTACGCGTCCGACCTGAAGCGCACGACACAAACGGCGCAGCTCCTCGCCGAGATCACCGGCGCCGAATTAAAATTCGATCCGCGTCTCCGCGAACTCAATGTTGGTATCTTCAACGGCAAGAGCGAGTCGGACTACAACAAGCACTTCGCTTCGCTCGAAGAGAAAATGACGAAAGCGGTGGAAGGAGGAGAGTCGTTGGAAGACGTCCGCGCCCGCATGGTTTCGGCCGTGCTCGAATACGACCGCATGCATGAAGGCAAGAAGATCGCCATCGTTTCGCACGGCGATCCGCTGTGGGTGCTCGACGCGGCTTTGAGCGGCGAATGGAACGCCGGCGTGCTCGAAAATTTCGGCGCGCGTTATCCGGAAACGGGCAGCGGCCGGGAATTCACCGTTCCGAACTGGCCGTTCGACCACAAGGGCGCGCTCGACGTGCACAAGCCCTTCATCGACGCCGTCACGATCGCTTGCGACTGCGGCAAGGAAATGAAGCGCGTGCCGGAAGTCATGGACGTCTGGTTCGACTCGGGCGCTATGCCGTTCGCGCAGTGGCACTATCCTTTTGAGAATAAGGGGAAAGTCGACGGTGGCGCGGGCTACCCGGCCGACTTCATCTCCGAGGCCATCGACCAGACGCGCGGTTGGTTCTACACGCTCCTCGCCGTTTCGACGCTCCTCGGCCGCGAACCGGCCTACAAGAACGTCATCTGCCTCGGCCATCTTTTGGACGCCAAAGGCCAGAAGATGTCGAAGTCGAAAGGCAATGTCGTGAACCCGTGGGACATGTTCGCCAAGTACGGCGCCGACGCGGTGCGCTTCCATCTCTTCACCGTCAACCAGCCCGGCGAAGCCAAGCGCTTCGACGAGAAGGAGGTCGACGGCGTCATCAAAAAACTGTTCCTGATTCTTTGGAACTGCCTCTCCTTCTGGAAAATGTATAACGCAGGCATCCCGGCAAGGCCGGGAGTCCAGAAACCAGCGCACACGCTCGACGCCTGGGTGCTCTCCGAACTCGCGAGCCTGACGAAAACCGTGACGGAGTCTCTCGAAAAGTTTGACGTCGTCACAGCCGGACGCGCGATCGCCGACTTCACGAACGATCTCTCGACCTGGTACGTGCGTCGCAGCCGTGACCGTTTCAAGAACGGAACCGACGAAGAGAAGGCTTCGGCCATTGCTACGCTCGGTTATGCGCTTCTCACCGTCTCCAAACTCCTCGCGCCGTTCACGCCGCATGTGGCGGAAGGGTTGTATCGCGAAGTCGGGGGAGAGAAGGAATCCGTGCATTTGGACGAATGGCCGGAGCTCGGAATGATCGACGAGAACCTGACCTCGCAAATGAAGCGCGTGCGCCAGGCGTGTTCAATGGGTCTCGAAAAGCGCGCCAAGGCCGGCATCAATGTGCGCCAGGTGCTTGCTGGACTGGAAATCGAGGCAGAATGGCCGTTCGAAGAGTGGATGCTCGAGATCGTTGCGGAAGAAGTGAACGTCAAGAAAGCGACGTACGAGAAGGATGATGAATTCGAAGTCGAACTCGACACCGAACTCACTCCCGAACTTAAACGCGAAGGCGCCGCTCGCGAACTGACGCGTGCTGTGAACGCGCTCCGCAAGGAAGCGAAGCTCACGATCCAGGACCGCATCACACTCTTGGTCGAAGGTCTGGACGGCTTCTGGAAGGAAGTGCTGGACGCACACGGTGCCACGATCCTGGCCGACGTCAAAGCCGATGCGACGAAAGAAGGTCTTGATGGCGCGCTCGCGTCAGGCGAAGTCGAAGCGGACGATCAAACCCTCAAGATCGGCATCGTCAAAGCGTAAACAAAAAACACCCGGGCTTGACGCTCGGGTGTTTTTGGTATGGAATCTTGTCGGGAGGAATCATGATCGACAAGCCAAGTACCTTCAATCCCGTATTTGCGATTTTGCGCTACGAGCAAGGGCTCATTGCCGAGGTGGAGATGCGGGTCGTTCCGCTTCGTCGGGGAGACATCAATCCTGTCACGGTCTACCAGCTTCCGGTGGAAGCTTGCGAGATCGAGCCGGTGTTCACGCGCGGCCAACGACGATTACTGATCGCGATGGTGAAGTTGGAGCAGAAGCGTACCGGTCAGGTGGACCCCGAGGAACTCCTCGCCGACATGAGCGCGATCGTGCTGGCTGCCTACGAGCAGACCAAGCGCTCATCTGGAAGTGGGTCGATCAGGAATTTGCTGGTCGACATCATCCAGCCGATGCTGCGCATCGGATCCTCTGCGAAGGCCGTCGCCAAAGACATCAACTACTATGGCGGGGCAGAGGACATGGCGCTGGTCGGCAAGGCGTTCATCGAGGCGCTCATGGAGGCCGGTCGTAAGGCTGCTCTGGAGATGCTCTCCGAGGCGCAAGTCGAAACTCAGGTGCCGAAGCCGTCCGCTTCGGTTCGCCCGCCTGCTGGCCCGGACACCGACGACTTCGGCGGTCGCGCCTATTGACAAATGGGCGTTTTCCTTTTAGGGTCGCCGCGGAGGTATGAACGTGCTCAAT
>JBPOIQ010000037.1:0-10617 GCA_052034355.1 Minisyncoccota bacterium | reverse complement strand
CACCCGCTACCGGCGAGAGCCCGTGATCATGCACGGCATGATGGTGCTCTGTTGTGCGCTCACAAACAACGCCGTCACGGTCACCAACCGCGATGTGGGCACCGTCCACATCCGGTTGGGTGCCTACAAGCAGTTCCGCCAGATCGCCGAAGAGCGCGGGCTCATCGTCCGGGCGCACGACAAGCGCACCGACACCATCGCGGAGCTCGCCCTCACGTTCGGCCTCGCCCGGCTCATCCGGGCGACGGATCGCAACGGCAATGCGATGCTGATCGACAAGGAGGAGAAGTTCATGTTCATCGTCGATCGGGACACGCACATGCTCCTCGCGGTGTTCGACAAGCGGGAGGCCGCCGATGCCGCGTAGTGGCAACGACTCCTTCGCCGGACGCCCGGAGTTCAGCTACTGGCTGATCCAGTCGTTCGTCACGATCGCCATGAGCCTTCTCGTCATCGCCTGTGCCTACGGCGTCGAGGCGAGCACGGAGGCCGTGGAGACCGAGATCAGCAGCTGCGAGCCGTTGATCAAACACCCGCCGACCGCGCCCCGCGGCCCGGCCAACCAGAACGAGAGCCGCGTGGCTCTCATGGAGACAGATCATTGAAGACACCGCGGTACTTGGCCGAATCGAACAACGGCATCGTGCAACCGCTGTGCGATGACGACGATTCAGTCTTCGACGGGGTCGATCACACGACGCCCATCACCGACGTCGCCGTCACGGACGGCGACCGACGCGAATTCGCGTCGTACGTCCCGACGGCGCTCGTCGAGGAGGAGGACACGTGCGACTCCGACAACGAGAGCACGATCCCTCGGTAAGCAAGAGCCAGGCTCCATCATGGATGCCTGGCTCGTTTTTTTACTTCTTGATGATCTTGTCGATCAGACCGTACTTCCTGGCTTCTTCCGCCGTCATGAAGTTGTCGCGGTCGGTATCCTTCTCGATTTTGGCGAAGGATTGCCCGGTAAAATTTGCGAGATGGCGATTGAGATCGTCTTTCATCTTCAAGATGCGCTCGGCGCGGATCTTGATGTCGGAGGCCTGACCTTCGGCGCCGCCCAGAACCTGGTGGATCATGATCTCGGAGTTCGGGAGCGCGAAGCGCTTGCCCTTGGCGCCGGCGGCCAAAAGGAACGCGCCCATCGAAGCCGCCATGCCGACGCAGATCGTCGAGACGTCCGGCTTGATGAGATTCATCGTATCCATGATCGCCATGCCCGCCGTGACGGAACCGCCCGGCGAGTTGATATAGAGCTTGATGTCGCGGTCCTTGTCCTGGCTTTCGAGAAACAAGAGCTGAGCGATCACGATGTTCGCGATGTTGTCGTCAATGCCGTCGCCCAAGAAAATGATGCGGTCGATCAAGAGGCGCGAATAAATGTCATACGCGCGCTCCCCCATCGGCGTTTTTTCAACGACCGTCGGGACAAGATAGTTCTTCGCGGAAAACGAATTGATGGTGTAAGGGTTTTGCATAGCGATTCAAGTATATCGCGCGGCGAAGGCGTTGACAAAGATGCCCAGTTCCCCTAACCTTTTCGTACCCAACAAGAACGAGGTGACCCTTGAAGAATCCCGCTCCGCTCTTTACTTATCTCTGCAACGTCCATGACGAGTTCGCGAAACTCGTGCCCGTCTCGATGCGGTTGTTTGACCCGTTGGGGGTGGTGGCAATGCAGGAAACACACCAAGCTCAGAACACCCCGGAACCGCATCTGAACGACAACGGCCGACACCACGCGATCGCGCTCACGATGTTGCACGCCGAGAAGTCGCCCGCAGTCGTTCGCGATGAAATGCGCGGACTCGATACGAGCCCCGCGTCCGTCGCGAAGCTCCTGCTCGAGCTCATCCTTGGCATGGCCTACGTCGGGAACTATCGACCGACCAACGAAGAACTGGCGCACAACCGCATCTTGCACAACGCGGCGCGCAATGTCGGCACGCAGTTCCTGAACGAGTGCCTACACGCGCTGGCACGCGAGTTCATCAACGGTCCGGCAGAGTTGGCCAAGCGCGAAAACCAGTACGTCTTCGCCTACTACGATCCGGAAATGGGGTGCATCGTGGACGTCGCGTCCGTCGGGGACGATGGGGGTCGTGACATGCCCCTCAGCATGACATTCACCCCACACCACTTCACAGAGGCGGTTCGTGGCTTCGCTCGACTCGCCGCATCGGCGGATCAGCTCGGCCGAGCCACGATCGCGCTCATGCACTATCACAGCGCCAGCCACTACAAGAAGTCCGATCTTGCCGACGTCATCGGCATCATCGCCGACATCGAATCCATGGACGCATAAGCCCCCGCAACGCGGAGGCTTTTTTCTTATACTTCACTGCCATCATTATTGTCATCCTGAGCGCAGCGAAGGATCTGCTTTCTTCACCGTGCCAGATCTTCAAGATTTGGATTCCTCGCATAAATCAAATCCAATTTTTTAATACGCTTCCAACCCTTTAACTCTTTTTCTCGCTCAATGACCGCCAACACATCTGCGCCCTCCTCGAAATACACCAAATACTTGCACTGATATTTCCTTGTAAAGCCTGGGGTCGCGCCGGACTTGTGCTCGGCCACTCGTTTTTCTAAGCAGCCTGTCATACCGACATAGAGTGCGCCTCCGAATCCCATCATGATGTACACAAAATACGACTTTCCCATAAAGCAGATCCTTCGCTGCGCTCAGGATGACATTAAAAGACAAAATTCCAACTCTCGCTGGAATGACATACCTGGGTAGTTGCACGCAAGTATCCGATTAAATCGCCGGAAGTTCGAATTGCGGACCGAGATCGCTTTGTTGCACGACCCAGCCGTCGGGGCGCTCGACAATTGCGCCGTCAACCAGGAAGCCGGCCGCTTTGCGATGCCCGCCGCCGCCGTACGCTTTGGCCAGCTCGGCGACGTCAGTGTCCGTCGCGCTGCGGTAGCTCCCCTTCACGCGCTTTTTCTCCATCTCCTTGAGTACCAGCACGACGTCGGCCGCGAGCAGGTGATTCAAAAAGTTCGAGAGGCCTTCAAGATACTCGTCATCGACGGGATGATCTTCAAAATCCTCGCGGAAGAGCGCCGTCGAGGCAAGTTTGGTTTCCGGATTCCAACGCAAGCGCTCAAGCGCCTTCCCCCAAAGTTTGAGCGCGTGAAACGGCTTGTTGCGCATGAGCCGCCTCGTGATATCGCGGATCGAAACGCCCTTCAAAAGAAGTTCGGAGGCGATTTCGAGACTCTTCACCGTCGTGGCTGGATTCGAGAAATTCGACGTGTCGGTCAGGAGGCCGGTCATGAGACACGTCGCCATCGAGCGCGTGATCTCGACATGGTTGTCGTCAAAAAATTCGTGCATGACTTCGGCCGTCGACGAGGCTTTCGTCATGACCAGGTTCTCGTCGCCGAAAAGCGTGTTCGTCACGTGATGATCGAAATTGGCGACAAACGGCCGCGCGCGCATACTGGCGACGAACGTATCGATGCCGGCGTATTTCAAATCGCCGGCATCGAAGACGCAAATCATGTCGACGTCTTCGTCTTCAAAAATCTGCGGATCGGTTTGAACGTCGCGGATACGCGGGAAATAGGCATACACCGATGCGGGCTCGTCGACACAAAAGGCGTGCGCGGCGCGCCCATGATCGCGAATCCAGTTATAGACGGCCATCATGGCGCCCAACGTGTCGCCGTCGGGTTTGCGGTGGGCAACAAGAAGAGGCTTCCGCGCTGCGGACAGCTTCTGGAAAATTCGTTTTGACGTAGCACGATGCGGCATAGGTACGGCCGATGAGCATACGGAAAATAAAAAAACCCGTCAAGCATGACGGGTCAGGATTCGACGATGGCGAGATACGACTTTTCGATCGCTAGGCTCTCCGTGACGAAGTGCGCCACGGCGAGGCTGGAGACGCTGTCGATTTCCGCGAGGCGCTCCTCCGTGGTAGTAATGCGGCCTTTTGCCGCCACGTCCATAGCCGCGACGCGAATGACATCCTTGTAGGTCATGTCCGCGAGCAGCGTCTGCCGCTTGATCGCCGTGCGGGTTCGCTGGACGCGCGCCTGAATAGCGTCGACGTCCTTGAGCGCCGCTTCGACTTCGGCACGAACGTCCGCGACACGTTTGATCGAGACGCGCGCCTCGATTTCGAACACCGCGTGATCCATGCGTGAGGAGGTCTCCACCTCGACGTGATAGGTCGCACGAAGGCGTTCGCGGAGCCGTTCCATCAGGATCGGACCGAGGCAGGATTGCACCACAAGCCGCTTGCCGAAAGCGCTTGTCGGCAAATGCCACGTCCAGCACAGGTCCGCCTTGACCGGCGTGCGTCCATTCACGGGAGGAAACGACTTTTCACGTGCCCCGAACGGTGCGAGCGGAAGTTCCGGGATCGGGCCGACGCCTTTGGACAGCCCGTGCACGACGACCGGCAGACACCGTTCGAGCATGGAGGCGACCTGGTCGATCGACGCGCCGCCGAGCGTGATCACGCGCAGGTTCCACGTACCGTAATAGCGGCGATGATACGCCAGGACGTCTTCCCGCATGATCGCGTTCAGCACGTGATCTTGCGGAAGCGGATCCATCGTGGCACGGCGATGCGTGCCGTACAGAATCGGCAGCTCGACGGCTTCGATCTCCTCGTTCCTGCGCGAAACGCGTTCGATGCGCTCTGCCCGTACGATCTCGCGATCATGCTCGAGGTCGTTGTCGAAACCGGGCCGGAACGTCAGGTCGGACAGGAAGCCCAAGAGCGTCGCGGCGGACTCGTTCAGGGCTTTTCCGGCGTACAGCGAATAGTACGGTCCGGTCTCGCCGAGATTCACCGACAAGCCTTGATCCTCGATCCAGTCGCGAAGCTGCGGCTTCGACATGGCCGGAAGATTGCCGATGCTGCCGCCCGAGACGTGATGCTCGAGCAGGTGCGCCGTTCCTTCCTTGCCGACCGGGTCGTGCATGTGGCCGGCCGTGATGACGAAAACCGCGGCGGTCCAAGGCAGCTCGCGCTGCATGTGAAAGAGCTGGGCGCCGGAAGAAAGCCGGCGGGTTTCGTGTCTGTACGGATCCCCCATGCGTATTCTCCTTTCATGGGTTCGGTCGAACATACGCTTTTTTTCCGCTTTTGTCAATAAGAAAACCCGTCAAGCATGACGGGTCAGGTAACGCGGATTCGAACGGTGCCACGACCTCTGCCGAAGGCCGCGTGCGGAAACACGGCTTGGATCAGGATCGTACCGAACACGAGCTCGACACCTTCGCCTGCAAACGGCGCCCACGCGTCTCGGAAGAAGAGAAGGTCTTCCTCTTGCAAGGCGATATTGACCGGCGTATCGGCCGAAGACCGATCAGCCTTTCGCCTCTTGCGCGGCAGGACGGAGTCGATGAGCTTCAGGAGTCCTTCGGAAGGAATCCCGTGCTTGTCGACGATGCTGCGCATGACGCTCAAGCTCGGAGACGCATCCAACGCCGACGGCTCGTGGCCGTTCGTCGTGAGTATGTCCGCTTCCCGACGCACCAGAGATTCCGAACCGAACGGCGAGAAGCCCGCCTGATACGGCCACGCTTCGAGCGTGCAGGCGTCGGCGGCGATGTCGAACTCGTTGCCGAGATCACACATCGTCTCGCGCATCGCGAGCTCGATCGAGTCGTTGTAGAACTTCCACGACGGAAGCTCCGGCACGGTCGAGACGCATCTCGCGCCAGGATCTCGCGCCATCACCGCCTCGTGCATCGCGCGCAGCATCCGGAAACCGACGTCGAGAACGCGGTTCTTGTCGTACAGCGGCCCTTCGGCCACGACCATGCCTGGAAAATCCGTGGGGGTGATGAAGTGGATCATCTTCCTTCCTCCTGAAGGCTCTGGTCTTCGCTTTCGAGATAGCGGCAGATGCGGATCACACCCTGCCCTTGCCCAAAAACGTCATGTGGGAAGCGCAGTCCGAAGAACTGCATCCCTGCCCGCTCCCAGCATTCCGCTTGAACGCCCTTGTCCCGAAGGGAACCGAGCATGCGTTCGAGAAACTCCCGATGACGCCGATCGATTTCGACTTCCGCGCCCTCGCGCATGCGAATGAGAACGATCGGCGTCGGGTCGAGGTCTTCCCAGTTCAACCCGAAGGTCGTCTGGCAATTGCTGACCGGGCCGAAAAGCGCTTCGAAGCCCAAAAGGTGCAGATGTGCCGCGAACGGACCGAACGCCACGAGGTAGTAGTAGTCGGTCACGTCATACGCCTGGCACCTGGCCTCGCGGAAGCTCGCGGCAATCTCTTCGTAGCCTTCGTCGCCGAACAGGCGCTGTTCCCGTTCATGCACGCTCGCGAATGTCGGCGGCGCGCAGTTCGGAAATCGCATGGCCGACCTGCCAACGAGGTTTCGCACGGTCCCAAGAGCGGTCGTCAACACTTTCTCAAGATCGAATTTCAGGCCGACGGCCCGGACCATGTCCTCGTTGCCGTCCCGGAGCTTGCTGATCATGAGGCGCCTCCTTGTCTAAGGTGCTGACCTCAGCATCGCCTCCGCCGCTTGAAACGTCAAGGGATTACAGGTACTTTATGAAGGTACTAGCCGACTTTCCCCATGTATCTCCAACGCATCGAAATGCAGGGTTTCAAAACGTTCGCCAACCGCACCGTCTTGGAATTCCTCCCCCCGAAAGAAGGCAATCGCGGCACGACCGCGATCGTCGGCCCGAACGGTTCGGGCAAGTCCAACATCGCCGACGCCGTCCGTTGGGTCCTGGGCGAGCAATCGCTCAAGCTTCTGCGCGGCAAAAAATCGGAAGACGTTATTTTCAGCGGCTCCGAAAAGCGCTCGCGTTCGGGTTTCGCCGAAGTTTCCTTGGCGCTCAACAACGAAGCGGGCGGCAACGACATCGAATACCCCGAAGTCGTCATCACGCGCCGCATCTATCGCGACGGCGAATCGGAATACCTCATCAACAAGAACAAGGTGAAGCTGCAGGAAGTCATCCTGCTCCTCGCTCGCGCCAATTTCGGACAGCGCACCTATTCAGTGATCGGCCAAGGCATGATCGACGCGATCCTCGTCGCTTCTCCAAAGGAGCGCAAGGAATTTTTTGATGAAGCCGCCGGCGTGAAGCAGTATCAGTTGAAGCGCGAATCCGCCGTCCGCAAGCTCGACGCTTCGGAAGAAAACTTGAAGCAGGCCGAACTCATCCTCGCCGAAATCGAGCCACGCATGCGCTCGCTCTCGCGCCAGGTGCGCCGTTTGGAAGAACGCGCCAATTTGGAAAAGGAACTCCAAGAGCTTTCGATCCTCTACTTCGGCACGCAGTGGAAGCAGATCCGCGAAGAGCTTTCCGCCATCGACGCCAAGACGAAGCTTGTCGAAGAAAGCCGCAAGGCAAAAGAGAAGGAAATCGAAACCGTGCGCGCCGAGCTCGCCGGCATGGAAACGGAAGAGGCGAAGTCGGACGGCCTGATCGCCCTCCAGAAGGAATACGAAAAGGAGATGGAGAAGCGCAACGCCCTGCGCGAGAAGGAAATCCAGCTCAAGAACCAGATTCGGATGGAGCAGATGAAGGCCCAAGCGGCCAACGCACCGGCGCTGCCGATGCCGCTCCCCCGCATCGTCGAAGAAGTCTCCTCGATCTCGAAGCGCCACGATGAACTCGTCGCCGCCATCCTGGGTGCAAAAACCCTCGAACAAGCGCAACAGGCCGCGCGCGATCTCGAAAAGCTCGGCAAGCAAATCGAAGAACTCCTCTCGGAACTGCGCGAACCCGGGCACAAAGAGAAGCAGGAAAAGAAGGAACCGACGGTTCCGGTTGCCATGCAGAAAGAGCTTGAAGAAACGCTCGTCGCCATCTCCGAGATGGGCAAGACGCTGACGGAGCTTCAAGGCCAGATGCAGCGCTGGGGTCAGGAAGAAGCGAAAAAGCGCGGCGCCTTCTTCGAGGTCCAGCGCAAGATGCAAGGCTTCCAGTCGGAACTCTTCGAACTCGACCGCCATCTTTCCGACCACCGCGTCGAACGCGCGCGCATCGAAACGCGCCGCGAAACGATCGAACGCGAAGCGCGCGAAATGATGGGTGAAGAAGCGCAAGCCGCGCTCGCCGCCGAACCGAAAGAGAAAGTCGACGCACAAGCCCTCTCTCCCCGCCTTCACCAGCTCCGCACGCAAGTCGCCGCCATCGGCTCGATCGACCAAAGCGTCGTCGATGAGTATAAGGAGATCAAAGACCGCTTCGACTTCCTCTCTGGCCAAGTCGAAGACCTGCACAAGACGAAAGCGTCCCTGGTCGTCATGATCGAGGAGCTCGACGTGCTCATCAAAAAGCAGTCCGACGCCTCGTTCCGCCGCATCAACCAACACTTCGGAGAATTCTTCAAACAACTCTTCGACGGAGGCTCCGCCTCGCTCGAAAAGATCGAGCGCGAAGAAGATGAAGATGAAGTCGCCGAAGCGGAAGCTGCGGCCGCCAAGCAGGCAGCCGGCGTTGAAGAGGAAGAAAAGAAAGACGTCTCGGCCGCGCCGAAGGAAACCTGGCTCGGCCTCGAGATTTACGCGAACCCGCCGGGCAAGCGCGTGAAGTCGATCCATTCCCTCTCGGGCGGCGAACGCGCCATGACGTCGATTGCGCTCATCTGCGCCATCATGACGACGAACCCTTCGCCCTTCGTGGTGCTCGACGAAGTCGACGCCGCGCTCGACGAATCGAACGCTTCGCGCTTCGCCGCGATCATCGACGAACTCTCCCACAAGACGCAGTTCCTCGTGATCACGCACAACCGCTACACGATGCAGAAGTCGCAAGTCCTCTACGGCGTGACGATGGGCGAAGACTCGACCTCGTCGATTCTCTCGCTCCAGCTGGAAGAAGCAGAACGTATCAAGGGGCAGAAAACCGTCGCCGTGTGACATCAACTGTAACCCACCGTCTCTATGAAGTTTGATTCAATACCCTCGCCGGAAACCAAAGGCGATCGAGAGGCGCGGCAGGTTCGGGAACTGGTCGGCCAAATACAAGACGCCGCTTCCAAGCGAAGAATTCATGAACTGCCAGAGGGTCTGTCCCCGTCTACTCACAGGGCTGTGCTCGAGGAGCTGATGACGCGTGGTGAAAGCGGGGCAATCGCTCTGCATGCCGACGAGTTCAGGTTACAAGAAAGCGATGCTGAATGGCTGCTGGAGCAGGGCGAGACCTCAGGCATCGAGCAACTTTTTAGAAGGGGTCGGCTGGACAAGGATGGGCAGCTGCGTTGGATCGAACGTCTGATGAACGAGAAGCGCATCGACCTTGTGGAGCAGATTCTGAACCAATTGACTAGCAAACCCAAAAATATTCCGGGTTCTGTGGCGATTGCCTTGGTTGAGAGCGGGAAGATCGCGACGGTCGAAAGCGCCATGGAGTCATTTCGCGACGGTGATCTCCCTGAAAGCATTGCGCTCGCGCTCATTGCAAGAGGACCGAAAGGCGTCTGGGCCGCCATGGGCTATCGGCACAAGTTTGTCGGATTCTCTCAAAAAACGTTTGATGCCTTGTTTGCTGAGAACCCTCTCTTGTTGGAAACGATCAGGGAAAACTTGGATCTTTTCCATGGCCTGAATGCCGAAGCGGCAGCAAGGCTCCGCGCAGCGGGTTTTGAAAAAGACATCGCCAAGAATCCAAGCGCCTTCGAGTGAGCATCTGACGGCGTACGGAGAGAAAACCGTCGCCGTATAAAAGAAAAGGACCCCGATCAGATCGGGGTCTTTGCGTATTCAGCGGATGTTGCGCGCGGAAGCGATCGTCTCGCGCCGACGATTGGTATTCGCTTGCTCGATCATGTCGAGCACGTCGAAGAGGTTCCCGCACGGACGGACATGCGGAGCGATGCGGCTGCTCTTCAAAGAGTGCGGATTCGAGGTCGAAAGGATGTAGCCGCATTCCTCGCAGGCGGCGCAGATGCGCTGGATGTCTGGCCGATCGATGTCCTTCTGGTTTCGGCTGACTTCGTGCAGCACCCATGTGCCGGCTCCGCAAAAGCAGCATGGCCCCCCGCTGTACGGGTGCACTTTCACGCTTCCGACGTCCGACGAGCGTATCGAACGGGGACCGATCACCGGGATGCCGGCGTTGTTCAACCTCTCCCAGAGATTGCGTTCCGAGCGCCGGACGTTTCGCTTCCGCCACCTGAACTCGAACGTCACCGTCGGCGTTGGCATCATCGGATTCCTCGAACGCTCGTAGAGCGTCTTGCCGAGAAACCTGACCGTCGTCTCGAACTCGTTCCGCCTGGTGCCGCGGAGCGACAGAAACATGAGCACACCGAGACCGAACCCTAGAAAGGACAGGTAGTACATACATTCCTCCTTCTTGAAATGACCGATTGGACAAAGAGATGCATACAATAAAATGAAGGTTCTGTCAATAAAAAAGCCTCGACACTAGGTCGAGGACTTCTGAAATTCGGATCCTGTCGAGGTTACCTCTTCTGAGGGTTTGGGGCCTGTCGCACGATCCGCTTCGCGGAAAACGTCGCCGGCGCCCGATTCGTGCTTCTTCCGCATGATCGCGGTGCGCACCGCGCCCAACTGCCGTTCGAGCTCGTCGCGTTGCTCCTCGAGGAGCGAAAGCTCGGCTGCGTCAAGCGAACTTTCAGCGCTATCGCCGCCAAGGC
>JBPOIQ010000010.1:0-11183 GCA_052034355.1 Minisyncoccota bacterium | reverse complement strand
CATTCCGCTCGATCATGAGCAGCGGCTGACCGGCTTTTCCCTTCAGGCGCTCCGCGAGCTCGCGGTACGCGCGTTCGATCGGCTCGTGCTTTCCTCGCAGGATGTAGCTACCGCCAAAGACGATCAGGAAGTCCAGAATCGCGTCGCCCGAGCTTTCGCCGGAGCGGATACGCGCGCCGAGTTCCTTCATACGATCGAGTGCGTCTGCCTGTTCGTTACGGATATGCGCAAGCGATTCGCGAATGCCGTTCATGATGCTCTCCTGGTATGAACCGACCGAAGCTTAGCTCCGTTTTTAAGACTTGGCAAATGAAAAAGCCCCGAGTTACGGGGCGTTGAAGATGAAGACGCAGGCCGCGACGCGGTCCGCCATGCCCTCCGTGAGGCCGAAGGTGAAGCGGGCTTCGACGCGCGCGAGATGATAGCCGGGCCCGGTGCCGATTTGGAAACCGGCCGAGACGTCGTTTGATCCTTCGTGCACGAGGTGCAAGCCCGCGACGACCGCGTCGATGCGATAGAAGCCTTCGTGATGCCAGCCGGCATCATAGCGCAGGCGCTGTTCCGTCGCGTAACCGTAGCTTCGTACGCCGTTGCCGAATGTCGTTTCGTGAAAGAGTGCGACGAGGAACACGTGATCGCCGCCGTCGTATCCGTACCCCGCCGTGAGATCGAGAGCGCCATGGTGCCAGAGCTCGGTCGAGAACCCGGTGCTAGCTTCGTACGCATCCCGGGCGCTGTCCTTGCTCAGCACGATGCGGCTTTGCAGACGCAGGCCGATCTTGGACGTGAACGGGATCGTGCCGCCGATGTCGTTCCATGATTCGATAACGACAGGAGCCTTGCGCGGCTCCTCGGCAGCGGCAGGCCTCGAAAGCAGGAAGATCATCGAAACCACCGAAAAAACGAGCGATCGCATGGGTGCCTCCTTGCCGGACTTCCGGCGTGGCGGAACAGTAGCGCTCGCACTGGGCGGCGTCAATCCGCTTGGGGTACACTGGACGGACTATGCAGTATTGGCTGATGAAAACCGAACCCGAGAGCTTCTCGATCGACGACCTGAAACGCCTGAAAAAAGACGCTTGGAGCGGCGTGCGCAATTATCAGGCACGCAATTTCATGAAGGAAATGAAGGTCGGCGACGCCGTGTTGTTCTATCATTCCAGCACGACGCCTCCAGGCGTGGCCGGGTTGGCGAAGGTTGTCACGCTCGCGCATCCTGACGAAACGCAGTTCGACAAGAAGAGCCCGTATTACGACCCGAAGGCGACGAAAGCGAAACCGATCTGGTATTGCGTTGACGTCGGATACGTCCAAAAGTTTCAAAAACTCATTCCGCTCGAAAAGCTGCGTGCCGTCAAAGCGCTCAAGAACATGGTGCTGCTTGAACGAGGATCAAGACTCTCCGTCCAGCCGGTGACGGAAAAGGAGTACGCTACAATCATCAAACTTCAAACACTATGAAAGATTACAACAACGCTTCGATGGAGCTGCACGAGAAATATCGGGGAAAGATCGATGTTGTAAGCGTCGTGCCCGTTGCCGATCGAGAAACCCTCTCCACGGTGTACACGCCAGGCGTGGCCGCGCCGTGCCTGGCGATCGCCAAGGATCCGACGCTCGCAAAAACGCTCACGCTCAAAGGAAGAACTGTCGCGGTCGTGACGGATGGCACGGCCGTGCTCGGCCTCGGCGACATCGGCCCGCTCGCGTCGCTGCCGGTCATGGAAGGCAAGGCGATTCTTTTCAAAGAATTCGCTGGATTGAATGCGTTTCCGATTGCGCTCGCCACCAAGGATGTCGAGGAGATCGTCGAGACCGTAAAACGAATCGCGCCGACGTTCGGTGGCATCAATTTGGAAGACATCTCCGCTCCTCGCTGCTTTGAAATCGAGCGCCGCTTGACGGAGGAGCTCGATATCCCGGTTTTCCACGATGATCAGCACGGTACGGCCATTGTCGTCTTGGCCGGGTTGATCAACGCCTGCAAAGCGCTCGGCCGCGATTTGAAGAGTGCGAAGATCGTGTTCTCCGGAGCCGGAGCGGCGGGCGTTGCGGTCGCCAAACTCTTGCGCGCCTACGGCGCAAGCGATATCACGCTTTGCGACTCGAAAGGCGTTATTGGCAAAAACCGTTCGGATTTGGATGAGTCCAAAACAGCGCTGCTTGCTTGGTCGAATCCGCGTGCGCTCTCGGGAACGCTTGCCGACGCGCTTCTTGGCGCAGATGTCTTCATCGGATTGTCGAAGGGGGGAGTGCTCACGCAGGAGATGGTGCGCAGCATGGCGGCGCAACCGATGATTTTCGCGATGGCCAACCCGACGCCGGAAATCATGCCGGATGAAGCCAAGGCCGCCGGCGCCGGCGTCGTCGCGACCGGACGCTCCGATTTTCCCAATCAAATCAACAATCTTCTGGCTTTTCCGGGCGTCTTTCGCGGTGTCTTCGATGCGGGTGCTTTGAAGATTACCGAGCGCATGAAGCTGGCGGCCGCGCAGGCACTCGCAGAGCTCGTGCCCGAACCAAGCGTCGAACGAATTATTCCCGACGCACTTGATAAAAGCGCGACGGATGCGGTTGCCTCCGCCGTCTCCCAAGTCGCCGCCGAGTAAGTTAGAATGGCAGCATGGCCGCCACGCTTCGCAAATACGCATTGATCGTTCTCTTCGCCTTGATGGCGTATTTCGGATATCGTCCCATGAAAGAGGTGGTGCTGGGTTTGCGTGGAGTGACGTATGCCGCGGACGGCCTCAGTTGCGACTATCAAGGTCGGACGTATCATGAAACCGAACAGCGTCAAGCGGACGACGGGTGCAATGTCTGCACCTGTAGCACGACTGGTTGGAACTGCACGAAGATCGCCTGCACGGGCGGCGCGGGAACCGGAACGATTACGGGAACGCTCTCTTCGCCGGACGGAAGCCGTGTTCCAGCGCAACGCGTGTGCGCCGCGAATCTCGAGCGAGCGGATGAAATGTATTGCCAACAGACGACGGATGGAACCAGTGAATTCACGATCGCGGCCAAACCCGGCGACTACTGGGTCTATGCCACGCGCGTGGACGACGAGAGTGGTAAGCGCGCCTATTGGTCGGAGTACGTGAAGTGCGGCAAAACGCCGACGTGTAAAAACCACTCGCCGATTTCCGTTCACGTCGCGTCAGGTGAGATCAGTCAGGCGCGTCCGGAAGATTGGGGTGCGAAGGTGCAAATTGATCTTCTCAACGTCACACCTTCGAAGTGGGAATACACGACCCACAATTACTACCCCGACTCGGTCTTTTTGGTAAAAGGCCGCGGGCTCTCGCGCGTGCGTCTGTTCGTGACGCCATATCCCGAGAAGCCGGGCGCTACGCCGTATGAACTCGGGGAAGCGACGCTAAAGGATGAAACGGAAAGCGGGCAAGTATGGACTCTCCCGATCCCCAAAGGTTTTCAAGCGTGGACGGCGTATACGGTCGGGGAGAATTCGGAAGGAGAAACGGTTCAGAGCTACGCGCTTCGTATCATTCGGCCGATCGAGACGACCTACTGAAAACACGGGCTAGAGTGCCCGTGTTTTCTGCATTTCGTTTCTGACGTGGGCCATGATTTCCTGTTCTGCTTCGGCCGGCGTCTTTCCTTTGAGGAAGCAGCGCGATTGCGTGTGTCCGCCCTCGCCTTCCCAGCGCGCGGTGAGCGCGGCCGCGTCGCGTCGGACGTCGCTGCGGATCAGGCAGCAGATGCGGCCGTCTTCGCGCTCGTGGATCAGGACGATCGTTTCGGCGTCGGGAGACGAGAGGATCAGGTCGTCGATGACATCTGGCAGCGCTGCTTCGGATGCGCCCGATAGCGCAAAATCCTGGCGCGTCAGTACGGAGGAAACGAGTTTGAGCGTTGAATCGAATTTCAGTCGAGCGAGCGCGCGTCCCCAGAGGCGCAAGACGGGGATCGTTTTCGTGCGATAGAGACTCGAGACGATCAGATCGCGCTTGGCGCCGGCGGCCACGAGTTCGGAAGCGGCGGACAGCGTTTGCGGCGTAATCGCTCCAGACTTGAAGCTGCGCGTTTTAGAAACGATGCCGGTGAGAAGCGCTGTCGCGAGACCATCGTCGATCGGGCGATCCAGCTCGCGGAGCAAGCGATAAACAACTTCGCTGGTCGACGCCGCGGTCGACTCGATGTTGTTGATCTGTCCGTAGCGTTCGTTAGCGATCGAGTGGTCGATGTTCAAAATCGGCGTGCGGAAGAAAAAATCAGCGGCCGCGTCGCGCACGGCTCCGAGCGAAGCGAGATCCGGCGTGTCGACCGAAATGATCAGGTCGTGACGATACTCCGTCGTGCCGGTCTTCACATGCTCGGCTTCGAGGACGCCGTTTTTCGGCGTGAGGTAGATGTGCAAAAAGCCGTCTTTGTTTTCGTACGAAAGTTCTCCGATGCGGCTTTTCTGCGCATCGACGGAAATGACAAACGTTCGAAGCGCGGTCATTTCCGGCCGCACGCGCTTGAGCTGCGGGAGGAAGTTCAGGTGTTCCGGCGCGGCAAAACCGTCGCAGACGACTTCGCACTTCTTGCCGGCGCTTTCCAAACCGACAGCCAGCGCCACAGCCGAAGCGGCGGTGTCGGGATTCCAATCCTTGCGGAACACGATCAAGGGACGTTCGGCGGCCCGAAGCTGATCGATCACCTGTTGTCGTTCCGTAAGCGCCATGCCGCGAAGTTCGGGATAAGGTGTCACCTTAACGCGCGGTCCGGGACGCGTCAAGAATCCGACCGTAGAACAAAAAAAGAAGGGATTCAGATCCCTTCCGCCTGCTCCGTTGGGAGCAGGTCCGAGAACATCTTCCGGATGCGCGCGACCTCCTCGCGCTGCACGCGACGGTCCTTGAGGTAGGCGCCGCTCAGCCAGGCGTGTGCCTTGAGCGCTTCGACGCTGATGATGCCGATGTCGCCGCTCGCACAGTAGGCGATGCGTGAGCTGATGCCGCGCGCCTTGTCTGCGGCCGCAACGCGTTCGGTGTCGGGCGACTCGTACTCGACGAAGGCGTACTCGCCGCGCACATCGAGCACCGTGATCGTCTCGTTCTGCCTGGTGAACAGGCAGGGGTCGAGCTGCTGGTTCTTGAGCGAGGATACGACGGTCATGTCGCGCCCGAGCTCGTCGGTGGACGCCGGGCCCACGTTGTAGCGGATGATGTCGCCAGTCTTGAGCGTGGCCTTGTCGGGCTTGACCTGGTCGTTGGACATCGTCTTCCTCGATCCGTTCTCCGGGGTCGACAGGCGCTTCTCGAGCGCTTCGAGGTGCTCATCGTGGGCAGCCACGTGCTTCTCGAGCGCATCGATGCGCTGCTGCTTGCAGCGGCTCGTAACGAGGATCATGCCAATCACGATCCAGGTCAAGAAGATGGACACTCCTACCCGGTCAACTCTGTCCTCCAAGGACTTTCTCATGACTCACCTCGTGCAAAAGGTACACGCTTCGTCGCAGGATGCTTCGAAGTCGATGAGAGGTTAGCGGATTTTATCGATTTTGTCAAGGCGAAGAGCGCTTTCTTGCCCAATAAAAAAAGAAGGGGAAACCCTTCTATCGATCCTTGCCTTTGTAGGGCCTGAAGAGCGTCGCGTCGATCAGGCTTGGGCAGATACCCTTTCCTTCGTTGAGCTGCTCCGGACCCGTCATGAGGTCGTGGAGCTTCATGATGTTCGCGTTACATACACCGAAGTCGGTTGCCTGGAGCCAGAGCGTTCCGTCTTCGCAAATGCGATCGATCTCCACGGGAATGCCTTGGAACACACCGGTGGAATGTCGCCGCAACACGGGATCGTGCGGCACGACCCCCATGTCGCGCAGCGTACTTTGCGCGCGCTTTATGAGGGGCTTGCAGATATCCACGTACCACGGTGTGCTCGAATTGTAGTTGAGCTTCGGCAGGTACTTCTTGAGACGCTCGCGGTCCTTGCTCATCTCGTTGAAGAGCTCATGGCACGCCACGGCGGCCGGGCCGAAGGTCTGGGTGTGCTGTGCGCTGGCGCGGAAGTGCTCGAGTGCGTAGAGGCAGCGCCAGTACAGGACGGGGTCGGTGCGCTCCGGCCAAAGAGTGCGACCCATGAGGGCGCGTGCTTCGCGCACGGAGGGGTCCCTCGGAGAGACGTGTTCGAGGAAGCCCTTCTCCCAGGCGATCTCGAGCCATTGCTCGAGAGTCGTGTGCGGATCATCCTGAGCGTTGCTCAGGGCGAGCTTGTACTCGAGCAGCCAGGCGTCGGCGATTGGCTGAAGTGCATTCCGTTCAGCAGGGGAAAGAGCGCGTTGGTTCGTCATCACAACCTCCTTGGTGTGTGGTGGGATGACCGCGAACGGTATCAAAAAAACGAGCCGGCGTCAAGGTTGAGCCGGCTCGTTTCTTCTTACGGGCAGATATCGGTCGAGTCGTGATAAATCACGCGCGGCCAATACGACCAGTGTGCGCGGCAAATGGCCGGAGCACGCGTCAACGACTGCATCGGTTTGACGAGCTCGCCTTCTTCAGACGCTTGCACAAGTCGGACGAGAACATCGTAATAGTGAGATTGCCACGTCGCGTAGGCGGTCATGAGCAGCAGTCCCGCGCCGAGTATCAGCGCGACCCACATCGGCACCGGTCGTTTGAGGAATTCCTTCATAGTATGTAGGTGGTATCAAGCCCCTTTGGTTCTGTCAAAGAGGATAAGAGATAAAAGAGTGAACTGATCGGCGCGAGTGCGCGCGTCGATCAGTCCAGGATGTGTACGAACCCCGTCGCGCAGGCTTCTCCGAGCGCTTTCAGCGACCCGTTCTTCGTATTCCACAGCACGTCCTCGGCCTCGTTCGAGTGGTACGAAACAAGAGGTTCGCCGCGATCGTCGAATCCGGAAACGATCGCCGTGTGATTGAACAAGTTTCCAGCGTCGCAGCGGAAGCCGGACTCCGCGCGGCGAAGGCGATAGAAGATGAGATCTCCGATCTTCAGCTCGCGCGCGTTCCGTACGAATCTGCCTCGGCCGGAAATCGTCGTAAGGTACACAACAAGCCCGTTCACCGTTCTCCAACTCGCACTACTACCCCACCATTCGCAGCTGTTGGTATACCACCAGCCCGTATCGTTCTGGTGGGTGTAGTCCATGGCCATTCCGCCGTACCACAGCACCTGCGAAGCGAAGTTGGTGCAGTCGGCGGCAACTTTGACCAGCTTGTGTCCTTCGATCTGCCAGCCGGCGCAATAGGCGGTGGCTCGGTTCGGAGACATAGCGTACAAGCGGATGTACTCGAGCGCGCGGGCGCGATCGTACCTGCCGCTGCTGCTTTGCGGCTGGCGCGAAATCGCTCCGGCCCACGTATCCTGCTCGGCATCAGGGTTGGGATCTTCTGCCGCGACAAACCGTGCGGCCGAACCGTGTTGTTGATCGGGATCAGGCTCGAGATCGGTCTCGCTCTGCTCTTGCGGGATAGGGCTTCCGTTCTCCTCGCAACCGCCCAAGAGGACGAGAAGGGGAACGAGGAAGAGGGCGGTGAGAGACGCGGCAAGGAACGTTTCTTTCGAGAGCTTCTTCACGACGGACTCCATTGGTTGTTGTGCTGGCTCATGCCAGCAGTGGGGTCCTAGCAAAACCGCCTAAAATGTGTCAAGAGCCTGACACATTTTAGTATTTTCCCCTTTAAAAACGGAAAAACAAAAGCTCCCTCGACGCGTGGTCGAGGGAGCCGATTCGCTGTTCGTCTTAGAGCTGCAGATCGACGGCGGAGGTATCGATGTCCTCGCGCGAGGTCGGCTCGGCGTTGCCGGAGCTGTGCGCGCGGCGGGAACCTTCCGGTTCGTAAATCTTCAAGTTCACGCGGGCGTTGTTTTTCGCGCCGACGATCTTGAGCAGTGTGCGGATCGAGCGTGCCGTCTGGCCCTGGCGGCCGATGACGTAGCCCATGTCCGCCGGATTGACCTTGAGCGTGATCAGTACTCCGCGCTCATCGATCGTGCGCTCGGTCTCGACGTCTTCCGGATGACCAACGATGCCTTTCACGACGTACTCGACGAATTCCTGGTCCAATTCTCTTGCCATACCTTCTGAATGCGGTGAATATAACGGGTTCAGTTAGAGGCAGCCGACCTCCATCAGCCTCCGTCCACAGCATAGCAAAGAAAAAAGAACCCGTTCAAGGGTCCTTGTTGATGGAGCTGTCTCCGGGGTTGAGGCGTCTTTGCTTCTCGTATGCGGCGGCATCGAGAAGTTGGCGGATGTGGGCTGCTTTCATCTCGATGGTCTCTCGACGATGCATGAGCGCCTTCCGCTCGTGAAAGAGCGCGCTGAGCCTTTTCCGAAGATGACGAGCGACCGCGGGCGAGTCTTTGCGTCCCACCCATGCTTCGGCATCGGCCGACCAGGCCGCAAACGCCGCGTTCCAAGCGAGCGCCTCCGCGTTCCAAGCGACGGTATCGCTTCTGGCCGCGTCTTCGATCTGCGCGGAAGCCACGGTCATGCCTCTCGGCAAAAGCTGCCAGGCCTTCGGGCCGAAGCAGAGTTTGTAGAATTCGCTCGCCGCACCATAGGCAAATACGGCTGCTATTGCAACCAAGGTCGCAAGAATCTCAACCGGTGGCCCGCCAAGAATGATCACGGTTGCGATGATGAACGAGATCGCGGCGTTGGCGGAGGCTCCGAGCTGGAGCCCTTGTCGCTCATCGGAAATGCGTGAAAGCTCTTTCGAACCAGCTTCTGGAATTTCCTCCAGTCGTATGAGTTCGAGCGGCGCGATCTGGGACACGTTCGGCATTTGATCCCCCTTGAAAGGACGCTGTGTAGCCTATGGTCGACACGGCCTTTTGTCAAAAGAATCCCCCTTGCGGGGGATTCTTTTTACTTTTCCTCGGCGGTGACTTTGTGGGTCGGGTGCGCCTTGGTTTTCTCGCTTTCGATCGCTTTGAGATCGACGAGCATGTTATGGACGGTCGCGGACGGTTGAGCGCCCTTCGACATCCAGTACTTCACGCGCTCGAGGTCGAACGCGATTTTACGCGGCTTGGAGAGCGGGTCGTACGTACCGAGCTGTTCGAGCACCTTGCCCCACGGGTCGCGGGTCTTTTCGGTGACGATCAGGCGGTAGGACGGCATCTTCTTCTTGCCGACGCGGGAGAGGCGGATGGACAACATTGCGTTTGGAGATAAAGCGTTTGAGAAACGCGAGGTGAGAGCTTCCCGCGGTTCTGCAGCTCGAACGGGGGTACTATAGGGGATAGCGGCGGTCTCGTCAAGGCGACACGAGAAGTGAAAGTGCGCGAACAGAAGCTTGACGCGCCGCGGTTTTTATGGCAAAAAAACGTTGACCTGAAGAAAGGAGTTCGCATGCCCGCTCATTCCCACGACGCGACGGGTTCGAATGGCGAGCCTTCGCCGCTCGCGAAGCGTCTTCGCGGCCTAGGTTTCATCGTCGATGACCAGTGCTTGCGGCCGACGCCCGAGCGACTCGGTCATCTGCACTTGCATGTCAGCGACGCCTGCGCGGCAACGTACTGCTCTTCGTGCGTGAAGCCGCTGTGTATCTTGAACGAGGTTGTTCCCAACAGATCTCGCTTCGAAGGCGAAAGCGAGGTCGAAATCAACGACCTGTGCCTCGTCTGCGCGCATTGCGGCGTCATCTATGAGAGCAATCTCATGGAGGATGATAGCGGAGTTCTGTGTCACTTGATCGTCGAGCAAGAGAACCTGATCGATGCACTCAAGGTCTTCGAAGGCGTTCCGCAGGAAGGCCGAGTGGGTGTTGCAATCGCCCGCGCGCTCGATCGGCACGAAGCCATGTTGAAGCATGGTCTCGAGTCGATCGCATTGCTCCGCCGCAATCTCGCTTCTGGCGAAGCGGTGGCCAAGCAGCCGGAGTCCAAGAAGAAGGGGGGAACTCTCCTGCACCTCGTGACCAAGGAGGGTGTCCCCGACGCGTCCGGTGAACCGGAGTCCGACCCGCCCGCCGCCTGACCGACCGAAGCCTTCACGACCCGGTCGGATTTTTTATCTCTGAGTGGACTGATTGCGGGAAGCATCGCCTTGACGAGATCGTCTTTTTGCGGTACTCATGAACCCATCGGCCGCCTTGGCGGCTCCGCACAACCACCAACGATTGACGCTGACCGGCGCGCGAGGCAATAGGCCACGCGTCGTCAAAGGAGAAGCAGATGCGCATTTACGATACCGTCCTTCTCGTGGTTCTCTTCGGTTCGTTCGTCCTCTCGTGCTTGTCGCTCGGCAAGAAAGAGCCGTCGGTGCAGGCTGCCGAACAGCTGCCCGTCACGTCGACCGAGGTCTCGAGTGATGGATGAGATCGAGCGTTGCTTCGAAGCGCACGGTGACGACGTCGCGCTCGGAGTGATTCTCGGGATCGTTATTGCTGTCGCGCTCATCGTCTTCGTCGCGAGCGGATCGCAAGGCGGCAACAAGAAGCTCTGAACGGAAACGGCCCCTCGAGGCCGTTGTTTTTTATCTTGACAAACAGGCGAATTTCGATATCATTGCGGCGTTCGGAAATGGAGGCTTGTTATGGGTTTGTTCTTCCAAGTACTCATGAGCTGTTTCGTCGCGCTCCTGGTTCTCAAAGCGGGGGACAGGCTTTTGAAGAAGCTGCCACGACGCCGCGCTGTGGAACTGTCGTCAAGCACGACGGTTACGCTCACACTCGATTCAGGAGACGTTGAGGAGAGTGAGGATGTGGAGGTCGTGGGCGATGAGGTGATCGATAACCGCAATCTTTGGGAGCGCCTCGAAGATGCCGGGTTCTCGAGGATCAAACAATCTCGAGACCTTCGCGTTGCAGACGTCGGCATGATCAAGGCGTTGATGTACAGCAAGGCTTCGTGTTTCCGCTGCCTTTCCCAGGCCTACGACCTCAGCGAGGTGTACCTGCAACGCTCGCCGAGCCAGCAGATGCCGATCGGATCGGTAGCGCTGCAAAGCATTGGCGCGGTTTGTGTGCGGTGCGGTTGCGTTCTCGACGTGCACGACGGCAATTTGCCGAAGTACGGCCGATTGGCACCTCTCACGGCAAGGGAGGTCAACTTCTTCGATGTCTTGCAGTTCCTCGAGAGCCTTGGCGGCGATAGCGCTGAAAGTTCGCTTGACGCAGCCGAGCTTTCGCTCCTCGAGGAGCAACGCGACGAGCTCGAACGGCAGTTGGGCGCGGTGCGCACCGCGATCATGCGGAA
This sequence comes from Minisyncoccota bacterium, assembly GCA_052034355.1. Lineage (GTDB taxonomy): Bacteria > Patescibacteriota > Patescibacteriia > SG8-24 > DYFX01 > DYFX01. Next base: position 9 of record JBPOIQ010000010.1, on the reverse strand, counting down.
GAAGCACGA
>JBPOIQ010000075.1:0-26445 GCA_052034355.1 Minisyncoccota bacterium | reverse complement strand
GTCGGTTTCCTCATGGGCGGCGCGATCTCCAAGCTCGTTACGGCCCTGGTTGAGGACATCATTAATCCGATCGTCGGCATCTTGCTCGGCAAGGCTGGAAACCTGGCCGAAGCCTCGGTGACGTTCGGTACAGCGACGATTAAATGGGGTGCGTTCGTCGCGACGTTTATCGATTTTGTTATCATTTGCGCCGTGATCTATCTCGGTGTGCGCGTGCTTCGTCTTGACCGTCTTGATAAAAAAACGGCGTAAGGCCACCTCTCTCTATTTATGAGCGCCATCATTCATGTTATCAAGGAGTGCCTCGAGAACGACTTGTTTCGCAAGGTGCTCTACACCGGCGAAAAGTCTCAGTTGGTTGTGATGAGTATTCCGCCCGGTGGAGAAATTGGCGAAGAAACGCACGAGCATGTCGAGCAGACGCTCTATTTCCACGCAGGTGAGGGCGAGGCCGTGCTCGACGGCGTCTCGAGCCCGCTTCGCGCCGGCGATGTCCTGGTCGTAACGCCCGGAACGCGTCATAATGTAAAGAGTACTGGGGCCGAGTCTTTGAAGATCGCCACAGTGTACGCGCCGCCGAACCACATTGATGGTCGCATCCACGCGACGAAAGCGGATGCCGATGCGGATACCGAAGACGAGGATTTCGGTCATCACGTCGCCTAATTCTTTCTTTGTTCGTATGGGCAAGCTCGAACAGTCCGATAAGAAAATCCTGGCGTTGCTCCGCATCGCTTTGGGTTGGCTCTTCTTCTACGCCGGGTTCACGAAGCTGATCAATCCGGCCTGGTCGTCGAAAGGCTACCTGCTCGGCGCCAAGTCGTTCGCCGGGTTCTACGCCTGGCTGGCCTCGAATGGCGTTCTGCCGATCGTTGATTTTATCAACGAGTGGGGACTGACGCTGCTCGGTATCTCGCTTATCCTCGGCATCGCCGTGCGCCTTTCTTCGGTGCTTGGCGCGCTCATGATGGTGCTGTATTGGTTCCCGGTTCTGACGTTCCCGCATGTCGATCACGGCTATTTGGTCGATGACCATATCGTCTACGCGCTCGTGTTGCTCTATTTCTCGGTGGTTGGCGCCGGACGTTTCTACGGACTGGGAGAGCGCTGCGCGCGTCTTCCGTTCTGTGTGAAGTCGCCAAAACTTCGGGCTTGGCTGGATTAAGAGAATCGGCAAGATACGAAAAAAGCGCCTTGGGCGCTTTTTTCGTATTCAGTTCTTGAAGATTAGGACTTGAACCACTCGCTGCGGCTCTTCGGCCAGCCGAGAAGCATGAGGAGGGCGAGCGGAGCGCCCCAGTTCGCCCAGCGCTCGATGAAGTCCCAAATCGGCATACCAACGATCGGTCGGACCAGTGCCGTCCAAGCGCCCCAGAAAGCGGCCCAGAGCAGGGCGGCGCGCATCGGCTTGAGGAGGACAATGAGAGCGACCAAAATATCCATGATGCCGATCAGGGTGAGAAGCGTGACGGCGGTCGCAGCATCGACACCGGTCAGCTGCGAAATCCATTTGAGCCAATCAGCCTTGCCTTGCAGGGCGAAGACGCCGTGGCCGATGAATTCGCCGGCGACGGCGACGCGCAACACGAGCTGAGCCTTCATGGAAGCTTCCATACGTTCCGAAGTTATGAATCTTTAAGAAAAGATCACATGCTTACCTCTATCGTATCACGAGCGTACCTCGATGAGGAGGCCGGGTACCGCGGCGCGCATCCGTTCCGCGATGGCGGAAAGGTCGAGCGCCGGTGCGCGGGTCAGCTCCTTTTTTAAGGTTTTTTCATACCGCATTTCCTGGAGCGCGTACCGATCGCCCGCACCGAGCTGCGAGGCAATTTCCAGAAGATCGTCCTCCGTATGGAGATGCGGATAGACGGTCGTACGGAATTCGCAGGCGACCCCCGATGCACGGATGAGTTTCATCGTCTCGACGCAATTGGCCGTCGCAGCTCGGGCCGCCGGGCCGATCACCTCGCCGTAGCGGCTCCAGACATGCTTGAGATCCATCGCGAAGAAATCGACGAGGCCTTCTTGCAGCACCCGCTCGATCATGCGCGGATGCACGCCGTTCGTATCGAGTTTCGTTTCGAGTCCCATCGACTTGATCTCCGACAAGAACTCCGGCAGGTCCGGGTGCACCGTCGGTTCTCCGCCCGTCACGACGACGCCGTCGAGGAACAGTCGGCGTTCGGTGATGCGATCAAGCACGTCCTCCGTTTCCATTTCGCTCTTGCCACGCGTCGGAAGCAGCTCTGGGTTGTGGCAGTAGAGGCAGCGGAACGGGCATCCTTGCGTAAAGACGGTCGCTGCGACGCGGCCGGGGAAATCAAGCAGGCTGAGCGGCTGCAATCCGGCGATCCGCATATGGGGCGTTCGTGTTCGGAACCTCGTACTCTTTGCGTCCGACGTATTCGCTCTTCTTGCCGACGTTCCATTGGTCGACCGGGCGGAAGTAGCCGACGACGCGCGACCAGACCTCGCAACGCTCTTGGCACGTCGGGCATTCGGGCTTTTCACCCTCAAGATATCCGTGCGACGGACAGATGCTGAAGGTCGGCGTGATCGTGAAGTAGGGGAGGCGGTGCGATTCGGCAACTTTCTTGACGAAGCGCGCGCAGGTTTTCCAGTCGCGCACGCGTTCTCCGAGGAAAAGATGCAGCACGGTGCCGCCGGTATATTTGGATTGCAGCTCGTCTTGATGGCCGAGAGCGTCCAACGGATCGTTCGTGTGGCCGACGGGCAAGTGCGAAGAGTTCGTGTAGTACGGCGCTTGGGCGGTTCCTGCCTGGATGATGTCTTTCCAGCGCTTTCGGTCCTCCTTGGCGAAACGGTAGGTCGTGCCTTCGGCCGGCGTGGCTTCCAAGTTGTAGAGATGTCCGGTTTCCTCCTGGTAGGCGACCAGCCGATCGCGCATGAATTCAAGCGTCTCAAGCGCGAAGGCACGGCCTACTTCCGTTGAGATATCCTGGCCGAGCAGGTTCAAGCATGCTTCGTTCATGCCGTTGAGTCCGATCGTCGAGAAGTGGTTGCGCAACGTGCCGAGATAGCGCTTCGTGAAGGGGAGGAGGCCGCGGTCGATGTTGCGCTGCACCGTCACGCGCTTGATCTCAAGCGAGTTTTTCGCCAGATCCATCAGGCGACCCAGGCGGGTGAAAAAGGCGTTCTTTGACTTCGCACGGTAGCCGATTCTCGCAAGGTTGATCGTGACGACGCCGACTGATCCGGTCATCTCCGCCGAGCCGAAGAGTCCGCCGCCCCGCGCTTTCAAGGCGCGCAAGTCGAGCTGCAAGCGACAGCACATGCTGCGTACGTCTTTGGGATCGAGCGACGAGTTCAAGAAGTTCTGAAAGTAGGGAATGCCGTACTTGGCGGTCATCTCGAAGAGCTTCTGCGCGTTTTCCGACTCCCAATCGAAATCTTTGGTGATGTTGTAGGTCGGGATCGGGAAGGTGAAGACGCGTCCGCGGGCGTCGCCGGCCGTCATGACTTCGATGAAGGCTCGGTTGATCATGTCCATTTCTGGGCGGCAGTCCGCGTAGGTGTACGGCTGATCCTTTTGCGCAATCCGCGGGCGCTTTTCAAGCAAGTCTTCCGGCACCGTCCAGTCGAGCGTGATGTTCGTAAACGGCGTTTGCATGCCCCAGCGCGACGGGACGTTCAGGTTAAAGACGAATTGCTGCACGGCTTGGCGCACTTCCTCGTAGTCCAGGCCGTCGTTTTTGACGTACGGCGCAAGCAGCGTGTCGAAGGAAGAGAACGCTTGCGCGCCCGCCCACTCGTTCTGTAGCGTGCCGAGGAAGTTCACCATCTGTCCGAGCGCCGTTTCAAAATGTTTCGGTGGCGCCGATTCGACGCGCCCCGCAACGCCGTTGAAACCTTCTTCCAAAAGCTGCCGCAGGCTCCAGCCGGCGCAGTATCCGGCGAACAAATCGAGATCGTGAATATGGAAATCTCCCTCGATGTGGGCGCGGCGCACGGCTGCGGGGTAGACGCGCTGCAGCCAGTATTGTGCCGTCAATTTTCCGGAGATGTTCAAAATCATGCCGCCCAGCGAGTAGCCTTGGTTCGCGTTGGCATGCACGCGCCAATCCGAACGGTCCAGATATTCTTCGATCGTCGAGACGGCGTCGATGAGGGAGGGGTTGGCAGGGGACGGCATGATGTGGGGGAAAGTGAATAAAAAAAGCACGCGACAGGCGCGAGCTTCGAGAGCTTCTGCGAAAAGGTAGGTCTTTTATTTTTCGGGCGCGTGCGGGATGCGGTTCGGACAGGGATCGATCATACAGAGGAGCTTGTCGTACCGCGAGGCAACGACATTCGTGACAGCATGGCAATGCTTGCATTTCACCTCCACCGACCCCTCGACCAAGAGGCCTTTGAAGAGCAGCTTTTTGCAATGCGTGCAGCGATATTCCGAAAGGCAGGCGGGCATACGTCCTGGTTATGCACAGTCGTTCCACTAGATATAGTAGCTCAAAAAAACTCCGACCACAACATATGGTGTGGATGAAAAACCGGCTCCAGAGCCCCGGAAAGCGGCGTTACCTTTCAAAAACCTATCCGTAGTACACTGGTGAGAGCGCTCCCAACCCCATGGATACCCAACGTTTCGCGTCGCTCTACGACGCGCATGTCCGCGACATCTATAAGTACCTCTATTACCGCACGCAGCATCGCGAGACGGCCGAGGATTTGACGTCCCAGGTTTTCTTGAAGGCGCTCGATAAATTCGCTGCCTACGACGAAGCTCGCGGAGCCTTTATCGCTTGGCTCTACCGTATCGCCCGAAACACGTTGATCGACCATTACCGTTCTTCGCGCGAGACGCTTGATATCGAGGATGTCTGGGACTTGCAATCCGATTCCGATGTTGTGCGCGACGCCGAAGCGCACGAGCGCATCGAGAAGCTTCGCCCGTATCTCTCGGCGTTGCCTAGGGAACAGCGCGAGTTGCTCCTCTTGCGTCTTTGGGACGGCCTTTCATACGCGGAAATCTCTGAAATCCTCGGCAAGAGCGAAGATGCTTGCAAGATGGCGTACTCGCGCGTCGTTGCCAGGCTTCGAAAAGAAGTCCCCGCCTCGATCCTTCTTCTCCTTTTCTTCATGCATCTATGATCGACCAAAAACGTATCGACGGTCTCCTTGAGGAGTTATATGCCGTCGCTCCGGATCTCCGCGCACAAGACGCTTCGCTCCGAGCGCTCGTTCAAGAGCTCCTGCTCTCCAAGCCCGACGTGACGCTCGATGAGCGCTTCGTGGAGGGCCTGCGCGCCAAGCTCATGGCCCGTGCCTCTGCTACTCCCGTAACCTTCACGATGATGAATCTCTTCTCTACAAAATACCGTTTCCTCGTTCCAGGCCTCGCCGTGCTCGTCTTGGCTGTGGCGGGTGCCGCCGCTTTCCAGAGCTTTGGGCAACCCGGTCGGCCCGCGCCGACGCGCGTCGCTCTTGCTCCTTCGATGGAGCGTGTGGGAGCGAACGCGTTCGGCAAGCTTACCGGCGAGAACGCAGTCGCCAATGCCGATGCTGTTTCTTTTGCCGCTCCTGCGACCGCGGAGACATCGACAGCGCCTGCATCGCCTCGTCCGCAATCCGGCGGAGGCGGCAGTCCTTCGATCGATGCCAAAATGGTCGCTCCTGACTGGATTCCGACGTTCTATCGGTATAGCTATAAGGGCGAAGCGATTGAAAACCTGCCTGCGCAGATCGACGTCTATCGCCGCGTGAAAGCCGTGCCCGCGACGGGTCCGCTCTCGGCGCTTCAGGACGCGAATCTCGGACTGATCGATTTGAGCCGTTCTCAAGACGCGTTCGTCCAGTCGTTCACGATTTCTGAAAAACGCGATCAGGGCTACATCTTCAATGTCGATGCGCAGGAGGGCTTGGTAAACATTTTCCAAAACGGAAAGTGGAATTCGCCGCTGCAGCGCTGCATGGATCAAGCCTGCTATGAACAGAACCGTTTGCGAGAGAGCGACATGCTCGCCGACGAAGAGCTGATCCGCATCGCCGACGCGTTCCTCGCCGATTATGGTATTTCGAAAGACGGCTATGGCGCGCCGATCGTCAGCGATCAGTGGCGCACGCAATATGCCGCCATGGATGCCGCTGCGCGCTCGACGTTCTGGTTTCCCGAAGGTGTCAGCGTCGTCTACCCGATTCTCGTCGACGGAAAAAATGCCCATGATGAAAGCGGATTCCCGTACGGCTTGAACGTCACGGTGGACGTTCGTATGAAGAAGGTGCAGGGCGTCTGGAACCTCTTCACGCGCAACTTCCAGGTTTCTTCGTACGCCGCCGAAACGGATGCGAAGCGCCTGATCGGCATTGCCGAGAATACCGACAACTACGGAGGCGAGTGGCCTGCAAACGCGCGCCGCGTCGATATCGAACTCGGCACGCCGACGATCGCGTACGTGCGCTCGTGGCTCCAGACAGGTACGACCGGCTCTGAACTCTTGGTGCCCGCGCTGGTCTTCCCGATCAAGAACGCCCCCGCCGAACTTTGGCGCCAGAACGTCACGATTCCGCTCGCGAAGGACTTGATTGACGCGATGCCTGGCACGATCGGTATTCCGATGCCCGTCGATCTTCCGGCCGTCGCTCCGGCCGCCGAACCGAGAGCCGTCAAGTAATTCCTATGATCGAACAGATCGGAAGCGTCGGCCGCGCGCCGAAACGCCTCTCGTATCGCGATCTCAAGCTGGAGCGAAAGGGTTTCCTTTCGCTCTTCAGCTTTGCGTTCGACGGTTCCACGCATCGTTTCGACGGCATGGCTCGCGGCCCGGCGGTGGTCGTATTGCCAGCCGACTTCGCGCGGCGGGAGCTCTATATGCTGCGACAGATCCGTCCGCTCAAGCCGTTCGCGCATTTGGCAAGCGCCCAAGAAGCCCTTCGGACGCTGCTTGCGGGTGAAACGGTCGAGGACTACGAGATTGATGCCGACTTGGCGCGCGCCTATGAGATGCCGGCCGGCATGATCGACGGCGATGAAACTCCCGAAGAGGCGGCTGTGCGCGAACTGCGCGAAGAAACCGGTCTCGTCGTCTCGATGACCCGCCTGCGTCGAGTAGCGACGGTCTTTCCGTCGATCGGAGGCTCGACCGAATTCGTGCATCTGTTCATCGCCGATTTGCCGGAGACGCATGCGCAGGATCGCGAAGAGGCACAGGGCGACGGGGGAGAGGAAATCGAGATTTTAAAAATGGGATGGGACGACGCCTTCGCGCTTTTGGAAAAAGAGACGCTTGGCGTATCGTCCGGTCTTTTGCTGCGCGAACTCGAGCTGCTGGACATGCGGGAAAAAATGCGTTAGTCTCCGTCTCGCACATGCCAGAGGAGGAATCGTGACCAACATCGCGGCGCCGATTGATCTGTACTACGTTCTCGGGCCTTCCGTCGGCTATAACAAGGAAGTCTTGCTGTGGGACCCGTCCCGGTGGCGCGTTCCGAACCAGGCACTGATCGACGAGATATTTCGAGTGACGGGCTTCCCGAACGTGACAGCCCAGGAACTTCGAAATTTTGGAGAGCGCCAGGTAACGCCGGAGTATCGCGCGCCGCAGATTCGTCTCCAGTGCGCGGTCTTGTCCGCTCCGCGTTTTCGCGACTTGGGCGCGCGCTTGGTTCAGCACGATGTGTCGATGTTTCGGTTCTTCATGTATCGGGACATCGTGCGAAAGACAGCGTTGTTCGACTGGCTCACGGTCGGCGCGCTGCTCTTCGTCTTTGAACATCTCGATCGATAGGCAGGCTTGACGACGAACCGGGAATGGGGGATACTCCCTACCGGTTCTTTTTTCTTTTCAGGAGAAGTGATTGAGATGACCGATGCAGAAAAAGGACGCCGATTCAGGGTAGAGGCAGACAAGTTTGGCTTGACCCTTTCCACGCCTGACTCGTTCGAATCGCGGTTCACGTTCCATCTGACCGCCGGCACGATCGTCACCTCGCGGCATGCGAAACTGCTCGCCCAACTCCTCAAACTCGCCAAGGACATCTGGGGCGAGGATGGGGACTACCTCGAGCTGCTGTACTTCACGGCGCCGCGCATTGAGGTGTTCCCTTCGATTGCCGCAGCGAATGTCGAATGGAATCAGGCTTCCGGAAAAGATCGAATCGAATTCTCTCAATGGCTCAAGGACCAGTTCCTGTCGACAGAGGCTGCAAAGCTCGGAGGTTTTCCTCGCTGAGTTCCAGCCTCTTTTTTTGTTGCGGAAAGGCGCATCTGGTAGGATAGGGGCGTATGGTCAAGACGCTTACCCTCTGCGTCGTTCGCAACGATACCCACGTTCTTTTGGGTATGAAAAAACGCGGCTTCGGCGAAGGGCGTTGGAACGGGTTCGGCGGCAAGGTCCAGCTCGGAGAAACGATCGAAGAAGCCGCGCGGCGCGAACTTCGGGAAGAATGCGGCCTCGAAGCGGAAACGCTTGAAAAGCGCGGCGTCCTGACCTTCGAATTCGCGACGCTGCCTGAAGTGCTTGAGGTCCATGTCTACGAAGTGACATCGCATCGCGGCGAACCCGTCGAATCCGAGGAGATGCGTCCTGCTTGGTTCCGGTTGACGGACATTCCTTTTAACGAGATGTGGCCCGATGATCGTCACTGGCTTCCGCGCTTTCTCGAAGGCCAAGAGCTGCATGGCAAATTCTATTTTCTCGATACCGAAACCCTGCTCGATTTCACTCTTCACGAGGGACTTCCTCAGCCTGTATGAAAACGTATGTGATCGCGGCCTTGGCTCTCGTCTTGCTCGGTGCTGGCTGCACTTCGTCCCAACCCGCGCCTGAACCGCCCGTGAACGCGCAACCTGCGCCGGCGCCGCAACCGACTCCCGCACCGGTGGCCGAAGATCCGGTGTATGGTCCTACTGCCAAGGCGAATTTGATCATGGTTGACAATCTTCAGCTTGGAGCCACGATCGCGAGCCCGCTTGTCATTACCGGCAAGGCGCGCGGTACGTGGTACTTCGAAGCCAGTTTCCCTGTTGAGCTTGTTAATTCGCAGAACACGGTCGTCGCTACGGGCATTGCGCAGGCCCAGAGTGATTGGATGACAATGAACTTCGTGCCGTTCAAGACGACACTGACATTTCTTGCGCCGATCTCGAACAATATGAATGCGACGCTTGTTTTCAAGAAAGATAATCCGTCCGGTGAGCCGCAGAACGACGATCAGATGCGTTTCCCGGTTACGTTCGGAATCAACCAGGTGAATCCGCAATAAAAGCAGGCTATGACTGGCGAGGAACGCGCTCTCTTGGTGTATGACGGCGATTGCGCGTTTTGCCGCTTGTGGATCGATCACTGGCGCACGCTGACGGGGGAGCGCGTTCAATACGTCACATCGCAGGAGATCGCGCAGAAATTTCCGGACGTGCCGCGCGAGAACTATGCTCGCGCGGTGCAGTTGATCGACGAAGACGGCTCGCGTGCCTCGGGCGCGGCCGCCGTTTTTCGCTTGTATGCGAAGCGCCAGGGGTTTGGTTGGATGAAAAGATTGTACGAAGCGCCGGCGGTCGCTCCCGTTTCGGAGTGGGTCTACCGGTATGTGGCACGGCATCGCCCATTCTTCCTCAAGATGACGCACTTGTTGTGGGGAAAGAATATCGAGGCGCCGAGGTACGGTTTGACGGCGCGTCTCTTTTTGCAAGCGCTCTCCGTCGTCTATTTCTTCGCCTTCATCTCTCTTTTTTCGCAACTGCCTGGTTTGGTCGGCGAGCGCGGCGTGTTGCCGGCACAAGTCTTTTTGCAGACGCTGCGCGCCGAGCACGGGCTTGCAGCCGTTTGGATCGCGCCGACGCTTGCCTGGTTCGGCGCGCATGCGGGGGCTTTGCAATTCATGGCGCTGCTCGGCGCGCTTGGCGCGCTTCTTTCGTTCGGCGGCGTCTTGCTTGCGCCATGTTTCTTGCTCATGTGGGCGCTGTATTTGTCGCTCGTCGTAGCCGGACAATCGTTCGTCGGATTCGAGTGGGATGTGCTCTTGCTTGAAGCCGGTTTCCTGGCGATCTTTCTCGTCCCGTTCCGACGGTCAGTTGGTTATCGATCGCGACTCGAAGTCTCGACGACGGTCGTGTGGCTGTATCGCTTCTTGCTTTTCCGCCTATTCCTCGCTTCCGCGCTTGCGAAGCTGATTTCGGCAGACGGCGTTTGGCGCGGCCTCTCGGTCTCGGCGTCTTTCTTTGAAACGCAGCCGTTACCGACGGTCTTTTCCTGGTTTTTACATCAAATGCCCGGAGGCGTCATGAGCGCGCTTGTCGTTTTGGGAATCATTCTTGAACTTTGCGTGTCGATCTTGTGCTTGCTTCCGCTCCGTGCCCGTCGCGTTGGCGCCGCCTTGATGTCTGCGTATCATATCTTCTGGCTGTTTGCGGGAAACTTCTCGTTTCTTCATGCGTTGGGTCTTGTGCTGTGCCTGATGCTGCTCGACGACGCCGTGATCGAACGCGTTTTTCCGCGCCTTCGCGCCGCTCGGGAACACGGCATTGCGCACGATCGGCCGAAACGTTCGCGTATAACGACGGCGCTGGCTCTCATCCTCGTCACGCTTGGTCTTACGCGCCTGGCCGCGCCGTTCATGCGCTTGCCTGCGCCGGCGCTTCTTTTGACCGCGATCTTGTCACCGTTGCGCATCTCCAATGACTACGGCATGTCTGCCGTTTCAGGGATCGCATCGCGCCAGGAGATTGTGATCGAAGGCTCATCCGATGGCGTCGTATGGAAAGAGTACGCCTTCGAGCAGAAGCCTGGAGAGACGAAGCGCGTTTCGGGACAAGTCTTCTCTCTGCGTCAAAGGCTCGATTGGCGATTGGTGCGGGCCGCGTACGGAGAACCCGACGACTCTCCGTGGATCGCAAACGTGATGATTCGCCTGCTACAGGGCTCTAAACCCGTTCTTGCACTCTTTGATGCCGATCCATTCCCGTCTTCGCCGCCGAAATACGTGCGCGCCACGTTGTATGCCTACCGCTTTACAACGATTGCAGAACGCGCCCGCGACGGCGCATGGTGGCGACGAGAAATGAAGTCATCCTATCTTCCGATCCTTTCCTTGGGCACGCAGCCCGGAGGTGCGCCATGAGCGATGACGATGAAGATGGTGACGACGACGCGGCCGCATTGGAGCGATTGAGCGAACTTTTTGACGAGGAAGGCAAGCAGTTAGGCAAGCTCTTGGAAGATTCCGAAAAGGAGCATCCTCTCTTTCCTGCCACGCGCGCGTTCCTTACCCTTCAAGGCGCAAGCCACGTCATGGAGCTCTCTGCCGAAAAACGGGCGGAGCTTATGGCGATCTGGCACGCCGAGCGGGCCAATCTCTCAAAACCCCCGAACTGACATCGGGGTTTTTTTATTGTAGACTCTCGGCATATGCCTCATGTTGTCTTGATGGGTTCCGGAAAACTCGGCAGCGCCTTCGCGCACGTGCTCTCCAAAAAACGCGTCCGTGTCGAAGCGTGGGATGTGTTGCCGGGAAAGGTTCCGCGGCAGAAACCTTTGGAAAAAATCGTGCCTGGAGCGGAAGCCGTCTTTTTGTGCTTGCCGTCCTGGTGCCTGCGCGACGCCGCGATGAAGCTTGCGCCGCTGTTGTCGAAAAAAACCGCCGTCGTTTCCGTCTCGAAGGGTTTGGAAAACGGTACGTTGCTCACGGCCGATGCGCTGTTGCATCAGACGCTTCCGGAGGGCGCTCCATTCGTGTTTCTCGGCGGTCCGCTTTTAGCCGACGAGCTTCTGGCCGGACAGCCCGGCACCGGAGTCGCCGCTTCCGCCGATCCGACCGCGCGACGCATGATGGAAAGGCTTTTTTCAGGCACGCGCCTGCGCATTGAGACGACCGACGATGTTGCCGGTACGGTCTGGTCCGCGATTTTGAAAAACGTGTATGCGATCGGCCTCGGCATGACGGAAGGTTTGGGGTGGGGCGCCAACGCCCGCGGATGGTTCGTGGCAGCCGCCGTGCAGGAAGCGGGGGATATCCTCGTCGATTTGGGAGGCCGCCGAGAGACGTTTCACGGTACGGCCGGCGTCGGCGATCTTGTCGCGACCGGCTTCAGCCCGCATTCCAAAAACCGCACGCTCGGCGAGCACTGGGCCAAGACGGGCAAAGCGCCCCATGAAAGCGAAGGGAAAATTTCCCTGAAGCCTCTTCTCAAGATTCTCGGTGCGCGCGCCAAGAAACGCCGACTCCTCATGGCGCTCAAGGCGACGCTTCTGGATGGAAAAAAGACGCGAGGCGTTTTCGAAGGTCTTCTCTGAAGAAAAAGAGGTCTTGTCTATCTTGACAAGGCCTCTTTTTTACGTTATCTCTAAAAAGGTTCTTGTTTCTTTCCAACCAACTCGTCGCGAATGTCCCGATTCTCGGGGTGTCGCAATGACCGGTCGAATGACAAAAGGAGCGCGTCATGTCGCAGGTGATCACCGATGCCGAGAAGGCTGCCTACTTGGATTGCACCATCGAGCTCCTCGATTGCGTGAAAGAAGGCGCTCTGTCCATGTCCGAAGTTCTCGCCGGACTTCGGAAGCTGATCGATGGCGACGAGGATGGTACGACCGTCAATCTCAACGCCGACCCCCTCATTCCAGAGGGCCTGTCCGTCAAGGAACATTGGAGGGGTGGAAGACTCGCTTTCGATCCCGATCAGACGGATCTCTACCTCTCGGACGAGCAGGGGGTTGAAGAAGGGGGTGTGGCGGGTACCCAGCTTCGTGAGGAACTGAAGGACCAGAGGGTCTTCAACGCCAACCTCTTAGACTGGCTCCTCCTGCCGGAGAATCAGCGCCTCATTCCAGAGGAGTGGAAGGATAAGAAGGTGTTCTTTTGGGGAACCATTTACTGTGAAGATGGTGAATACCTCGTCGTGCGCTATCTCTGTTGCCGTAATGGTATTTGGCACTCCGACGAACGCTATCTCGAAGAGATCTGGGGTCCCAACGACGCTTCCGTAGTGTCCGCGAGTTAGCGCTTGGTATCTGTTTCTTCGTTCCCGTCTCTCGATCGCTCAACCCCTCGCCACCCGGCGGCGGGTTTTTTTATCAGGTTTCCGTTCTTTACCGAATTGTTCGTTGTTGCAGAGGCTATTATGATTGCGTCTTGACGAGAAAAATGTTCGTGCTATTTTCGTCTGTGCTACCGTCCTTTCTTTTTTCGGGTGACACCTCCGATGGTCGGAGGCGTTGCAAGATGCGTCGGAACGTCAAAGGAGCGCGTTATGAGTAGCAGAATCGTTGATCTTGGCATCGAACCATTCGTGGCTGAGGGGTGGTCTGTTCAGGAGCATCGGAAGGGAGGGGTTCTCGATTTCGGCCAGATGAGATTCTCCTTGCACCTTTCGAGCAAACAGAGTCGCGGAGGACGGATCGAGGGCACCAAGCTCTGCGAGGAGCTGAAGGGGTTGCCGGTCCACAATGCCAATCTTCTCGACTGGTTCCTTCGTACGGAGAACCAGAGTCTCATTCCGGAAGATTGGAAGGGGTCGTCGGTGTTCTTCTGGGGGACGATCTACCGCCATCGTGGCGGCAACCTGTTCGTTCGCTCTCTGTCTCAAGACGAGAGTGGACGAGGATGGTGCGCCAATTGGCGTTGGATCGGTGACTTCTTTGGCAAGAGCGATCCCGCGGTCTTTGTGCCGCTTAACATCAGCTGTTAGCTGTCTCCAACCCATCGCCACGAGGCGGCGGTTTTTTTTGATGCACTTGCGCTGTTCGCCATGTGGTTCGGTACGGTGGGAACATGCCCACGATTCAATTTTTCCAACCCGACGAAGGCCGTCGTTTCGACGGTCCGCTCGACTTGAACGCGCACGTCATTCGGCACCCCGCCTCGACCTTCTTTTTGCGCGTCGGATCGGACGTACGCGCCGATGCGGATGTCCGCTCTGACGACCTGTTAGTCGTCGATCGCTCGGTTGCCGCGTTTCCGAACGCGGTGGCCGTCATCGTGCGGGGAGGAGAACTGCGCGTCGAACGCCTGAGGCGCTATGGAGAAGAGGAGACGGAATTGTGGGGCGTCGTGACGCATGTGATTCGCGCCCTGCCATGACCAGTCTCTTCGGTTTGGTCGACTGCAACAATTTTTTCGTATCCTGCGAGCGCGTCTTCGAACCGAAGCTCGAGGGCAGGCCGGTCGTCGTGCTTTCGTCGAACGACGGCTGTATCGTTGCGCGGTCGAACGAAGCGAAAGCGCTCGGTATTCCCATGGGCGCACCGATGTTCGAATGGCGCGACGTCTGCCGCCGAGGAAACGTCATCGCGCTCTCGGGAAATCATGCGCTGTACTCCGACATGTCCAACCGCGTCATGCGTACGATCGCCGAGTTCGTCGAGGAGTATGAAGTGTATTCCATCGATGAGGCGTTTTTGCGCTTCGGTCTTCGCGAGGATGCGGAGGGTACGTGCCGTGCCTTGCGCGAAGCGATTAAAAGGCGCGTCGGCATTCCGGTTTCGATCGGGCTCGACGCAACACGGACGCTCGCCAAAGCCGCTTCAAAAATCGCCAAGCGCCACGCTGAACTGCGCGGTGTCTTCGCGTTCCATGCGCACCCGAGAAAGGACGAATTGCTGGATTCGATCGACGTCGGCGACCTTTGGGGAATCGGGCGACAGTATTCGAAAAAACTGATCGGTTCCGGCATTCATTCGGCGCGCGCACTTCGCGATCTCTCGGATGATTGGATTGTGCGGCACCTGGGCTCGTCGGGGCTGCGCGTTGCGATGGAACTGCGCGGCATGCCATGCGGCGAGTTCGCGGCGCCTCGCGAGCATCGCAAGAGCATCGTCTGCTCGCGTTCGTGTGGACGGCCGATCATCGCGCTTGCGGAACTGAAGGAGGCCGTAGCAACGCATATCGCTTCGGCTGCCGAGACGCTGCGTGGCGAAGGCTTGCGCGCCCGCTTTTTGACGGTCTTTGTTGGAGTGCGCAAGCAGGGCTACGGCATGCCGTACCCATCGGGACGTTCGGCTATGCTGGACGCGCCGACAAACGACACTCCCGAACTCATCCGAGCGGCGCACGCGCTTTTGGAAGGGGTATACCAGAGCGGCGCCGCCTATAAGAAAGTCGGCGTTCGCCTGACGGATTTTTCCGGAGAAGGCGCGCATCAGCTCCGCGTCTTCGGCGGGGGAGAACCGGACCCGAAACGGCGCGCCGCTTGGGCAGCGCTCGATACGATCAATGCGGAGTGGGGAACCGGGACGGTAAAATTCGCCGCCGAAGGCGTCTCTCGCGGCTGGAAGGCGAAATCCGAACGTCGCACGCCCCGATACACGACGCGTTGGGACGAGCTCAAGGTCGTGCGATAAAAAAAGACCCCGCGCATGCGGGGGTCACCAGAAATCGATGGCTTGGGGCGGCGTGAGCGAAGAGAGAAGGTGCGCGCGCAAGGCCCGACGCTCCTTAGGCGTCAGCGTCACGACGGCGACCTGCTCGTCCAAGAGCGCGCTATCCTTGTCGTTCAACCATCCGAAGACCATGAGGCGCCGATGTGCATCTTCACCGACATGACAGTACACGTACGAGCGGGCTCCGAAGTCTCTCTTCTCCACGCGGTCTTGCGTGAAACCGGTAGCGGCGTTTCGAAATGCCGCCAGTCCGTACACGGTGCGAGTCGTCGGCACCGTTCCGTAGATCTGCCTTGACACGGCCCTTCTTGCCATAGCTTCCTCCTGACAGCGAACCTAGCGGGAATCGCGGCGTTCGTCAAGGGTTTGACGGCTGCACGGAAGAGGGGTATGAAAGGGTTGCGGAGGTGTTTCATGCCCAAGATCCTCATCATCGAAGACGATCCAGAATTCATCGGTGGTTATCGAGCGCTTTTCGAGCAGGAAGAGATCGACGTCCTCATCGTGACGACGCTCATCGAAGCCTTGCAGGCATACAAAGCCCATCCCGACATCGCCGCGGTTTTCGTCGACGGCCTTTTCCCTCACAGAGCGGGCGAGTCGCATCGGCCCGGACCTGGGCGGTCTTGCAGCGGCGTGCAGTTCTTGCGCGCCGTCGAGCACCGTTGTCCGATGTTCGCCTGTTCGAGCGACAGCGGGATCAATCGACAGATGCGCGAAGCGGGCGCAGTTGAGACGTGCGAGAAGGGTATGCATATCCTGATTCGCGCGAAGCGGATTCTCGCGGACATGGCCAAGTAAGCCATGTCTTTTTTGTTACTGGAATAAAACGCCGTCTTCGGGCATCATGAATTTATGATGAAACGCGCCATTTATATCCTGTCATTCACGTTCCTGGGCGTGCTCTTGCAGTTTTTGGCGCACGCGCTTCTCGAGATGGCGATCATTTCCTTGCTGCTTGGCGACTTTGAGCGTTACAGCCTCGGCCTTTCGTGGAGCCAATGGTACGCGGTGCATCAAACGCTGAGTCTCGTGCTGCTCATGCTGGGCATCATCTTCGGATATCGCTGGGGTATCTTTTGGTGGCAGGTCATCTATGTCGAGGAACGCTATCGGAAATGGAAGTGGTGGCCGAGGATAGGAGCTGCGAAAAAAGATAATGGAAGCGCCGTATGAAAAAACGTTCTCGCGCATTCGCGTTCATCTTCGCCGTACTGCCGCTTATCGGCGCCGGCTGCGGTTCGAGCGCGCCGATACGGTCTTTCGAGGAGTGCGCCGCCGCCGGATATCCGGTCATGGAATCGTATCCGCGCCAGTGCCGCGCAGAAGGAAACACGTACGTCGAATCGGCCGCACCGCCGTCTTCAGAGCAGGCTGTGCCAGGCGAACCGTTTACGCTCCACATCGGGCAGTCGCGCGGTATCGGCAACGATGCCGTCTTGACGCTTGTCGGTATCGACGACTCGCGTTGCAAGCCCGACGTGCAATGCATCTGGGCGGGCGAACTTTCCGCGCGATTCAGACTTGAAAGCGCGAACGATGTTGTTCTAGCACAAGAATTTTCGCTCGGTACCGCACGCGCAGGATCGGCGCAATTTCCCGGACTGGTGCTGACGCTCAAAGACGCTTCGACAACGACAGCAACCGTGATTTTTACCCGATGATATGACGCTCGACGATTTCTTCTTCTATCTGCCTGCATACGGCTCTCTCGCGCTCTTGGCGGCTGGTTTTGCCGCGTCGTGGCTTGCTTGGCGATTGCTTGCCGCACGACGTGCGCGACGCCGCTCATCGAAAACTGTGGAAAACTCTCAAAAAACGTGATATACTGACGGATGTCTAAGCGTCTTTTAACGCTTTTTATACACGTTTCGATATGATGAACGGGAAAGGCATGTGCCCTTTGCACAAGGTAGCTGCAGTCCTCGTGCTCGTCGGTGCGCTGAACTGGGGCTTGGTCGGCGTCGCGAAGATCAACCTTGTCTTCGCCTTGCTCGGTTCTTGGCCGATGGTGGAGCGCGTGGTGTACGTTTTGGTCGGCGTCGCGGCGCTCGCGATGTTTGCGGCTTGCAAGTGCTGCATGAAGGGTTGCAAGTGCGGCGATGGCGCCTGCGGCCACTGCAACATGGAAGAGAAGAAGCCGATGGGCGGACAGATGTAAAAACGGAAACCGGCCTCTGGACAAGAGGCCGGTTTTTTGATACAGACATGTCATACCAGAAAGAGGGGAACGCATGAAGGTCATTCAACACAAAGGTTCGTTCGAAGAGGTCGGCCGCGTCGTCGGAGAAGCGAGTCGTCGCGTGATCCCGGGCCTGCACACGCGCGTCGTCGAGTACCTTCTTGCGCACACGACCGTCGGCAGTTTTCGCCGTATGAGCGAGATCGCCGATCAGTACGTGCAGAGCACGAAGCGCTACTGGTCTCCGGCGATCGACTATCTGCGCGGCTTGGCCGAAGGCGCCGGTGTGTCCTTCGGAACCGTCGCCTTGATCGCCTTCTCGGAGGAGATCGCTTCGGAATTCACCGCCGCGCCGTCCAAGTGTTCGACGTTCGTCGTATGGACGCCGAACGGCCATATCCTCGGTCACAACGAGGATTACGAGCCGCACTACTTCGGCGAGATGATCCTGCTTGACGCCACGTTCGACGGTTTCGGACGCGTGGTCGGCCTGACCTACCCCGGCATGTTGCCGAATCTCGCCGGCTCTTTGAATGCCCATGGACTCGCGATCCTGAACAACTCGTTCTGGGTTGATGCGTGCCTCGGTATTTCCAAGCAAGCGCAACACTTCCGCGCTTCGCTCTTGCCGGACATGGAGAATGCCGTGAAGGTTCTTTCCCAGCAACCGATCGCGCTCACGACGCACTACACAGTCGCACACGGTCCTTCGCACGATGCTGTTTCTCTCGAGGTGTCGAATCCCAAGCGTGCCGATGCCTACATGAGTTTGCGGCAGATCGCACGGGAATCGTTTCACCACACGAACCACGTGCTGGCGCTGAGCCTGAAGGAGCCGGATCCGGCCGTGGTCGCCGGAAATCACAGCTTGGCTCGTCTGGCCAAGCTGCAAGCACTGCCTCTCGACCGGCATCCTTGGACGCCGGAAGAGATGGTCGAACTGCTCTCGGTCAATGATGGTATTCTACACCGCACACCGGAGCAGAATCCGACGAGCGTCACGCTCGCGACCGTGGTGATCCGTCCTGCGACCGGCGAGTTCCTGGTCCGCGACGCTGACCCCTCGGCGACGATCAAGGATCATCGGTACATCGTTTCTCGTAACCCCCTCAACTGAGGCGGGTTTTTCTTTTGGTGGTATACTTTCAGAGCTATGAAGAAAATCGCCGTTACGGGCATGTACAGCAGGCTTTTAGACGCGATCCGCGAACTCGTCTTCGGTTTGGAAGACGGTCTTGTCTCGACCATGGGTGCGGTCGCCGGTATTGCCGCTGGCACGGAAAACGGCGGCATCGTCGTTCTCTCCGGTCTTGTGATTATTGCCGTCGAAGCGCTTTCCATGACGGCCGGTTCGTATCTTTCCAATAAGTCGCATCGCGAGATGCTCGAGAAGAAAATCAACGACGAACGCAAGGAAATCGAATTGCGCCCGAAACAGGAATTGGAAGAGCTGCGCGCGATGTACTTGAAGCGCGGTTTTTCCAAAGAAGAAACGGAAGTGCTCTTGCAGCGCATCACCAGGAACAAGGCGCTGTGGCTTGAAGAAATGGTCGCTAAGGAGTTGCGCATCGGAACGAATGATTTGGCAGAGCCGAGTTCTCGAGCCGTGATCATGGGGATCTCGTACGTGTTCGGTGGAGCCGTGCCGCTCGTGCCGTATCTTGTTCTCCCCGTCGGGATCGCCTTGCCCGTGTCCGTCGTCGCCACGATCGCGGCGCTTTATCTTGTGGGGTACGTGAAAGGACGCGCGACAGGGCTCAGCAGCATCAAGAGTGGTGGAGAGATGATGCTGATCGCTTCAGCCGCGGCCTTCGTGGCGTATCTGATCGGCAAGGCCGTCGGCCACTTCTTCGGACTCACGGTTTGATATGCAAGAAAAAACCGTTCATGCGCTCAAGGACTTCTGCGTGATTGCCGCAAGCATCGCGATCGCGGTGTTGTTCGTGAGTACGGACACGGTCGCGAACTTCCTGATTTCAACTCGCGAGATGCAGCTTGTTGGGAGCTTTGTTGCCGGGATCTTTTTTACCTCGGCTTTTACGACGGCGCCGGCGATCGTCGCTTTGGGTGAAATTTCGGCTTTGGGCGGCTCCGCTTGGACGACGGCTGCGGTTGGCGCGCTTGGAGCGGTGTTCGGCGATCTGATCCTGTTTTCCATCGTGAAGGACCGCCTTTCGGAGCACATGGCTTCGCATCTCAAAAACGTCAGGGGATGGTCGCGCTTCTCCATGCTCATGAAAACGAAATCCTTGCGCTGGCTCTCTTTCTTCATCGGCGGGCTGATCATCGCTTCGCCGTTTCCCGACGAGCTCGGCGTCAGCCTGCTTGGAATTTCAAAAATGCGCACCTCGTGGTTTCTCGCGCTTTCCTACGCGTTCAACTTTATCGGCATTCTCACGATCGCCGGTATCGCGCACCTGATCGTCTAACGGGAAAATTTCGAGACGAGATAATGGGAAACCTTGCGGATATCCGACTCGTTCGGTCCTGTCACGATGATAACGCGCTTCGTGGCCGCGAGGTACACGCGAATCTGCAAGCGTCCTCCGATTTTTAGGAATTGCTGTTCCGGTTCAGCAGCCCAGTTGGGAACGCCTGAAAAGGGCGCGGCGTACACCGCTAAGAGGTCGGCGCAGTCCGCGCAGTCCTTTTTGGCATCGTTTGCCGAGAGTTTTGATGTCGTGCGGAAATAGCGTACGGGAGCGAGGAACCGCTCTGGGGCGGGGGAGACGAGTGTGGTACCGGCAACGCCGGCGGCTGTTAGGTCGGCATCCGTCACGTCTAGCGGCATCGTGGTCGTTGCCGCGGAGGCGGCGCCAGCGACAAGAAACAGGGCGATGGCGAGGATGGGCGTCTTTTTCATATTGTAGGCTGGGTTTCTACAGTATACACTGATCGTACATCTCATGCTGTTATGGCCAACCACAAATTCAATCCATTTTCTAAAACGCTCAAGTCGTTTTTCGGGCGTGATACCTCCATTTTGCGAGAGGCGTTGAAGGCGATACAACCGGCGGAGCTGGGCGTGATCGTCAATGGCCTGTCCGAACGCGAGAAGCTTCAGGTTCTGGCGTTACTTGAAGACCAAAAACTCGGCCACGTTCTTTGGGAAGTCAGTCCGCATACCCGGCGCAGGCTGTTGGCCAGGATGCCTTCCGACCGTTTGATCAAACTCGTGACGAGTTTGGAGTCGGACGAAGCGGTCGACATCATCCAGCTGCTCGACCGTCGCCGCAAAGACCGCGTGATCGAAGCGCTCAAGCGCCAAGATCCCAAGAAGATTCTGCCGCTTCTCGGTTTTGAAGAGGAGACGGCTGGTGGTCTCATGAAGTCGGAGTATTTGCGCGCGGAAGCGGGCAAAACCGTCGAGGAAGTGCGCAAGGCGATCGCGGCCGCGAGCGCCGCTACCGGGATGCAGAAGGCTTCAACGGTCTATATTGTCGATCCGACCAATGCATTGGTCGGCGCAATCTCTCTCATGCGTTTGGCGACCGCTTCGCCTGACGCGCGCATTGAAGATTTGACGCACGTGCCGCCGGTGAAAATCCCGGTCGGCATGTCGCAAGATGAAGTCACGCAGATTTTCAGCGATCTGGATGCGGTCGAACTCCCGGTCGTCGATGCGCGAGGAAAACTGCTCGGTGTCGTGGCCGTCGACGACGTGCTCGATGTCCTGAGAGAATCGCTCTCCGAAGATCTCTCGCGTTTCAGCGGTACGTCCGAAGACGAGCACGTCAGCGACCCCGCTTGGCTTTCGATTCGCCGTCGCTTGCCGTGGCTGCTCGTGAACCTCGCGACGGCCGTTTTGGCGTCGTTCGTGGTCTCGCAGTTTAAAGAAACGATCAGTCAGCTTGTTATTTTGGCGGCGCTCATGCCGATCGTCGCCGGCATGGGCGGCAATGCCGTGACGCAAACGCTCGGCGTCTCGATTCGTGCGCTGGCGCTTCATCAGCTGCACGCTTGGGACGTCTGGAAGATCGCACTGCGCCAAATGTTGGTCGGCGCGGCGAACGGTGCTGTGACGGGTGTGGTTATCGGAGGGTTGGCGTATGCGTGGACCGGCGACATTCAGCTCGCTTTCGTGATGCTCGTGGCTATGACCGCGAACCTGTTCATTGCCGGACTCGGCGGCGTACTGATTCCCGTCACCATGAAGAAGCTGAAGATCGATCCGGCCCTGGCTTCGACGGTCTTTGCGACAACATTGACCGATATTGTCGGTTTCTTCACGTTCCTCGGTCTTGCAACAATTTTACTGACATGAAACTTCATTTTTTCGGCGCCGCCCAGGAGGTCACGGGTACGTGCTATTTGCTGGAGTCGGGGAGTCATAAAATACTCGTCGACTGCGGGATTTTTCAGGGTGGTGACGGCGACAGCAAGCGAAACCAGCTGCCATTCCCGTTCGAACCGGACGCGATCGATGCTGTTTTCCTCACACATCCGCACATGGACCACGTCGGCCGCGTGCCGCTGCTCGTCAAAAGGGGCTATCGCGGTCCTATTTTCGCGACGTTCCCGACGGCGGATCTCAGCAAGCTACTTTGGAAGGACATGTTGTCGGTCATGCAGGATGCTGAGAAACGCGAGCAGGTGCCTCCACTCTACGACGAAGAAGATGTCGCCAAGGCGGAAGCGCGTCTTATGCCGGTGGAATACGAGACGCTTGCCGAAATTTGCGCCGGTGCGATCAAAGCGACGTTTCACGACGCGGGCCACGTGTTGGGTTCGGCCTTCATCGAATTCAATGTGGAGAATCGGACAATCGTGTTTTCCGGAGATCTTGGCAATGACGACGTGCCGATCTTGAGACCGACGGCGTCACTGCCGGAGTGCGACGTGCTCGTGATCGAATCGACCTACGGCGATCGCCTGCATGAGGACTTGCAAACCCGCCGCACGATCTTGCGCGATCTGGTGAAAGAAACGATCGAGAAAAAAGGCGTGCTCATGATCCCGACGTTCGCGATCGAGCGCACCCAGGAAATCATGTTGACACTCCATCATCTCGCCGAGGAGGGCGAGATACCGCGCGTACCCGTGTTTTTGGACAGTCCGCTCGCGATCAACGCGACGCACGTCTACGAGGAATACGGACGCTATTTCAACGACAACGCCAAAAACGAGATGCTTTCGGGGCACGAGCTGTTCGAGCTTCCAGGATTCGTCGCCACCAAGACGCCGGACATGTCGAAGAAAATTAACGATGTCGTGGCGCCAAAAATCATCTTGGCCGGCTCAGGCATGATGACGGGTGGGCGCATCTTGCATCACCTCGTGCGCTATCTGCCCGATCCCAACTCCACGCTCATGATCGTCGGGTATCAAGCGCACGGGACGGTCGGTCGGAAATTGTACGAAGGAGCGAAGACCGTCCGTATTCATGGACACGACGTCCATGTGAATGCGACCGTAACCTCCGTCGGCGCTTGGAGCGCGCATGCCGACCAAGCCAAGCTCTTGCGCTGGATCCAAAGCGCGCCGAAGAAGCCGGAGGTGGTGCTAGTGACCCACGGCGAGCAAAACGCGTCGGAAACGCTCGAGCGAAAGCTGAAACGGGACCTCAACATCGATGCCTACGTGCCGGCCCCCGGACAGATGTTTAACCTCCATACATACAGGAAGTACAAAAATAGCCTCAAATTCGCTATTTTTGCGAATATTAGCCGTATTTATTGTTATTTAGTATTGACAAAATATCACAAATATGCTAGACTGCTTCCATCGAAGTACTGGCAGTTCAACTCGAAATTTGGAGGCAATCGTGAACAAGCTGCTCATTTCCCTGATCGTCACCGTCGTTACCCTCTTCACCACCACCCCCGCCGCGGCCGAGCGGACCTACGAGAAGAAGGCGAACGTCGTCCGCCTCGTCGTCAAGACGAAGCACGGCACCAGCATCTTCTTCCGGGAGTGGGTCAAGCCGGCCGTCACCCTCATCAAGACCTGCAACGGCATCCCGACCCACGAGTGCGTCTACGAGGTGAAGGGGAGCAAGGAGATCTTCCTCTACCGCTACCAGGCCGACGACCTCACCTTCCCGCTCTACAAGTTCGAGTTCAAGCTCGCCACCAACAACTGACCGCGCCGCGGCGCGGTCCTCAGCACGTCGAGCCCTCGCGCTCGACGTCCCACCAAAGGTTCCGAGCTTCTCGGAATCTCCGGCGGGAAAACTCCCGGCTTGCACACCCATAACGAAGCGAGGTCCACTGTGTTCCAGATCCACATCGTCTGCGATGCGCTCTACAAGGCCGCCAATGTCTTCGGCCCCTTCGGCTCACAGAACGAGGCCGAGCAGTGGTACGGAGATCTGATCCGAACGGTTCTCACCGGGAAGGACTGGTTCCACAAGCCGCACCCGACGCGCCGGTGCTCGTACATCCCAGGCGGTCTGGTCTTCGGCCGCTTCCAGCACAAGGGGTCGGGTCGGTGGTTCTCGGCCCACCTCGTGCAGCTCGAGGATGTCCCTGCGCCGTCCGTCCACAACGCCGGTGACGATCTGGACGGCGTGCTCCGGGCGATGGCGCGTCTGGTCAAGCCCCCGACCGAGTCCTGATGCACGACACTTCAACCCTCAACCACGTCGAGCCCTCGCGCTCGACGTCCCACCAAAGGTTCCGAAGCAATTCGGGGACTCTGGTGGGAATGTTCCTGACGTATACCCCCCATTTCACCAAGCGAGGTTGCCAGTGCTCACCATCTTCCTTGTCGTGTTGATTGTTAGCGGCCTCTTCGCCGTTCCCCAGCCTGAACCCCGGGTCATCGTCATGATCCAGGTCCAGCAGGTGGCGTCCGAGTGTCGGCCGCTGCCCACCGCGCGCGTTCACAAGAACGGCCCGGTGCAGGCACTTGCCGAACCCGATGATCAACCCGGTCGCGCAATCGACATTGTCGCGTGATCGCCGCTCTGCGCCCGCCCCATACCAAGGGCGGGTTTGTGTTTTATCCCCAATTCTTGACATTTCTCGCGTACGTTGGTAGCCTCAAAGACGTCTTTGGACAGTCCGCATTCCGCGGGCTAGGAGGCTCTACCGATGCGTACCAAGATCATTCTGCTTCTTTCCCTGGTGTTCCTGGTCTGCACCGGCGCCTGCGCCGGTCGTCAGCGTCCTCAGTCGACCGTGCGTACCGAACGGCCACAGCCGATCGTCGCTCCCGACCGCGAGGTCCAGAGCACGCCCGCTCCGTCGGAGAACGACGCGATCTCGACCCCGGCCGTGCCGGACGAAGTCGTTGCCGCCCCTCCCGTCGTGAAGAAGGTTGCGCGAGCGCGCTCGCGATCCTTCCAGATGCAGATCAACCTCGATGCCCGCAAGGTCATCGAGGCGAACAACGCTTGGCTCCGCTCCGTGAGCGAGCGCGTGTACGGGACCACCGTCCCGCCCTCGCTGCCCGCGAACGACGACATCGTCGCCGCTCTGCGCATCACGCCTGACCGCCCCGATCAGCCGTCCAAGGCGATCGCGAAGGCGACGCCCGTGCACGTGAAGTCCACCAAGGTTTCCGCCTCGTCCAAGACACGCGTCATCGCCCAGAGCGATGCTCCTGCCCGTCCGTTGACACCATTGCCACCGAAGGTGCAAGAGCGCGAAAGCGCCGCTGCACTCGCCGTCCTCGCATCGCCCGATCCTACGGCGCTTGGCGTCGTGAGTTCTGCACCGATCGCTTCTTCGGAAGCCATGCCCTCCGTCGTGTCCATGACGAACATGTCCGCGCGACGTTCCAACGTCGCGATCCTCGAGAACGATCCGTCATCGGCCGTTCCGGCCGATTCACCGCCGCTTTCCGCATCCGCCGTGTCCTCGACTGTTTCAAGCCCGTTCTTCGATCTTTACCTTCCAGCGATCATCTTCGCTACCGTCCTCGGCCCGCTCCTCGGTTATCTGTACTCACGCCGTCGTGCGCGAGTTTCGTCGTTCGACGACTATGTTGTTCGCGACGTTGTCCGCGATGATGCTCCTTCGACTGCCACACCCGTTCCTGCAGGTCCTGTTCCGGTTTTGACCCGTGAAGTTCTGCCTCCGCCCCGTTTTCCCGACGGTTCCGGTCATCACGCCGCTCACTCCGGCGATCCTAGTACCGCTCAGATCGCATCCAGCGAAACCAACCCGCCCGAACGTTCCGCGCCTTCCGAGGCGTCATCCACTGTCTTCGTCGACTTGAATTGAAACGCTCCGCTTCTCTACCCCTCCTCGTGAGGCGGTTTTTTTATCCCTATTTTTGACACGTTCGCCATCTTCTTCTCTAAGCTGCTATTGTTGACAAGACCCTTTCCGAGCGGTATTTTGCGTTCTTCTTGTTCTCACATGAATTTCAAGCTCAAAGCGCCCTATTCGCCATCCGGAGACCAGCCGCAAGCCATCCAAAAGCTCGTGGCCGGCTTGAAGTCGGGGCAGGCCATGCAAACGCTGCTTGGCGTGACGGGTTCGGGAAAAACCTACACGGTCGCCAACGTCATCCAGGAGATGCAGAAGCCGACCCTGGTGATCGCCCACAACAAAACTTTGGCCGCCCAGCTTTGCAACGAGTTCCGGGAATTTTTTCCGGAAAACGCCGTCGAGTATTTTGTGTCGTATTACGACTACTACCAGCCGGAGGCCTACGTGCCTTCGAGCGATACGTACATCGAAAAAGAATCGATGATCAACGAGGAGATCGATCGGCTTCGCCACGCTTCGACGCAAGCGCTGCTTACGCGCAAGGACGTCATTATTGTCGCCTCGGTTTCGTGCATCTACGGTTTGGGCGCGCCCGAAGAATACGAAAAGACCGTCCTGCATTTCAAAACGGGGGAGCGTATCACGCGCGAAGGCGTGCTGACGCGTTTCATCGAGATGCAATTTGAGCGCACGAACGCCGATCTGACACGCGGCCACTTCCGCGTGCGCGGCGAAACGGTCGAAGTCATGCCGGCCAACGAAGAAATGATCTATC
>JBPOIQ010000007.1:0-24605 GCA_052034355.1 Minisyncoccota bacterium | reverse complement strand
CGATGGAAGTCCGCGCCGGAGACGACGTTCGCCGTCTTGATGTTGACCCGCGCGCCTTCGATGACGGCCTGGACGCCCTCCACGCGCTTCTTGTTGACGATGATGCGCGTGACCGTCGCGTTCGTCTTGATGGTGACGCCAGCGGCCCGCGCGGAAGCGCCGAGCACCTGACCCACGGCGCCCATGCCGCCCTCGACGTAGAACCACTTGCCGGGCTCGTCGCCGAGGTCGCCGATGTCGTGGTGCAACAGGACGTAAGCCGTCCCCGCCGTGCGCGGACCGCCGCAGGTGCCGATGATGCCGTCCGAGCAGATCGTACCGACGAGCGGCTCACTCTGCACGTAGCGGCGGACGTAGTCGTACTCGCTCATGCTGAACAGGTCGACCATCCGCTTGAGCATCTCGGGTCCGAGCTTCAGCGTCTTCCGGCCGAGCGAGAGAAGCTTGGGCCAGTCGCGCATCCGATACGGATCGGGAGGGGTCATGAACATCATCTCCCGCATGAACGGGGCCAGTTCGGCGATCGATGCTTCGAAGCGCGGATAGTTCTCCGCATCCTTCGTCGAGAACTTGGCGATCTCGGCGCGCGTCTTCTGCGCGTCATTCCAGCGCATGAAGTAACGGCCATCCTCGAGCGGAGTGAAGGCATTCGGCTCACGCTCGCGGAGCTTGAGGCCGTACTGGAAGAGTTCCAGCTCGTTCACGATCTGCTTCGGCATGATCGCCAGAACGTAGGATAGCGTGGTCTGGAACGCCTCGGGCATGTCCGGGAAGCTTTCTGTCGCGCACGCGCCTCCGATCTGGGAACGCTGTTCGAGCACCAAGACCTTCTTCCCCGCCTTGGCGAGGTAGGTGGCGCAGACGAGGCCGTTGTGGCCGCCGCCAATGACAATGATGTCGTAGTTCCCGTCGGTGAGAGCTCTCATGACGATCTCCTTGAAAAGGGCTTACAAGCGCTCAGACCGTACGCAAAAACGGTCCCCCCGTCAAGGCGGCCGTTCGCTGGCACCCGCGCCGCTTGCGTGCTGCGGAACTCGGCTGCCTGCGGCGCCAGGCTCGCTAATCGCGGCTCGCCCTGCCTCAGACAGTCCTCGCTGCGCAAGCGACGCGGGTGCCGCTCACTCTTGGGATATAAAAAACGGTCCGCCCGTTATGGCGAACCGTTTTGTTTTTACCGGCCAGTGGTCGGGGTGGTGAGATTTGAACTCACGGTCTTCTGCTCCCAAAGCAGACGCCTTAGCCACTAGGCCACACCCCGCTCAGCGGCCGGCAAACAGTTCTTACGACGAATGCTCGTCGGACCCAAGCTGGTTCAGACGTCCTTCAAGATCGAATTGGCGATTCTTGAGGCGTTCGAGCTCGCGTCCTTGCGGCGAATCGGCTACTTGGCCTGCACGAAGGTTTTCAGCGAACTGCTGTTCGGTAACGCGACTGATGCGCGCGGCGATATCGTCATCGGAGCCAAGCTTTTTCGCATCGTCAAACGCTTTTCGAGCCTTCTCTTTCATCTGCCGCCTTTCCTCCTCGGTGAGAGGGGCTTTTTTGGCAGCTTCGAGCGTGCGAGTGAGTGATGCGATGCGCGCATTGACGCTCTCGAGCTCCGTGCGGACCTCACCAAGCTCGTTTTCTCGTTCGGCTTTTGAAAGGCGCTCTTCGAATGCCCCCGAGGCCTCGTTTTGTTCGAGGTCGTTGCTGAACTGTTCTTGTGATTTCATGGAAAAACTTCAGAACCAGTATAGCGGAAAAACGTCAAAAAAGCAAGGGTCGTGCGGTTCCTCCTCTATAAGAAAAATCCCATCTTGCAATGGGATTCTTCTGGTGCCGGGAGTGAGAGTCGAACTCACCACGCAAGGCTCTTCAGGCCTTCGCTCTACCGATGAGCTACCCCGGCGCGTCGCTTACCCCCGCGCTGCGCGGGGCCGCTCCTCCTGCTCGCTGCGCTCGCATGTCACGATCACTGCTTTTTCTTCGCGCCTCACTTGATCTCAATTACTTTTCACGGGCCGTATCGTTGCCGTTGTAGCCATTCGAGCGCTTGCGCACTTCGTTGACCACCCTGCTCAGTACCATGAAGGTAAAGAAGATAAGGACGGTTCCGGCAATGGCTTCGACATACAAGCCCATACCGATCGCGGTACCGATCGCAGCCACAACCCAGAGGGTCGCGGCCGTCGTGAGACCAACGACGGATGAACGGTCTTTTTCGAACAGAATGGTACCAGCACCCAGGAAACCGATGCCCGTCACGATTTGCGCAGCGATGCGCGTCGGGTCGATCGATTGCACGGTGGGGAACAGGTCGACGGCACGAACGGATACGATCGTGAACAGGCATGAGCCCATGCCGACAATGACGTTCGTTCGGAGACCGGCCGGCTTGCGATGAAACTCGCGTTCCATGCCAACCAAAGCCGAAAGGATCGTCGCCAGAAAAAGCCTGACAAGGATCTCGCTCTCCGTAATGTGCGTGACCGCTCCCGGAAAGTGCATGGAATGGCGTTATCGTGTGGTGGACGCGGATGGAGTCGAACCATCGACCTTCACATTATCAGTGTGACGCTCTAACCAACTGAGCTACGCGTCCCCTTAAGGGAACAGGGAAAATGTAACAAAAGGCTCAGGTTTTGGCAAGTGGGGGAGGGGGTGGCTTCCTATCAGGTTTAAGGCTGACTTTGTCTATATTGCTAAGCCACCCCACCCGTGGCACCATGGGTGTATGGACGCCCTCACCGTACGGATCTTCGTTCAAAAGCGCCGCTGGCAAGACCTGCGGGAGCGTTGGCGTTGATGATGTTTCATCTAAGACCAAACACCGCAGGCATATCACCTGCGGTGTTTTATTATCAACCCTATGGAATGCATCGGAGACCATCTTTGGAGGATCGAAGCGAAAAAAACAGGACCGCACCTCATGGTATTAGGCGGTGTGCATGGGAATGAATTGACGGGAATCCAGGCTGTACGTTGGCTAAGAAGCCGTTTTGGCCCGGGGGGCGAGCGTTTGGTGAGCGGCACGCTGACGGTTGGCTTGGGAAATCCGGAAGCGGTTAGGAAGAATACGCGAGGATCGGTCCTGCACCAGGATCTCAATCGCTGTTTTAAACAGGAGTTGTTGGTCGCGCCAAAAACCTATGAGGAAAAGCGCGCTGCCGTTCTGGCGAAACATGTGGCAAACGCGGATATTCTCATTGACCTTCATGCAACGAACGCGCCTTCAAAACCATTCGCTGCTGGAACTTCATATGATACGAAGAAGTTGGCGCTTGCTTCGGCTTTTCCGTGTGATACCTATGTCGTTACGCCCGACGAGATCATTTCCGGATCAACGGATGGCTGGATGGACCGGTGTGGAGGTTACGGGATTTGCTATGAAAGTGGCTATGCAAAGGATGTAGCGCGTATCCATGAAGTCATGTCCGGCCTCGATCAGTTATTGCACGGATTCGGGCTACTCCCCATTAGAAAGATTGATGGGCGTTCGCAAAAAATTGTTCACATGACCGAGGCTCTTCTTCTGGAAGGGGAGAGTTTCGTGTTTGCGGAAGGTCGAGGAAAAGCCTCTTTTGAAGTCTTTATGAAAGGCGACCTTCTTGGTGTCATGGACGGCAAACGCATTACGGCGCCGTATGACGGGCTCCTTCTTTTCCCAAAACCAAAACAACTCCACAAAAAAGGATCGCCCGTAGGATTTCTTGCAGTCGTAAAGAAGTAGGCGTCAGAAGAATCACGAGGAGTAAATGAAAAAACCGCACTTAGCGGTTTTGGCGGTTCGATGGGCTGATCTCCACAGTCATCAAGCTGGTTTCTTGATAGTGGCACCCCGACTGCAAGAGCGACGAGCTTGTGTGGCGGATCTGTTCGTCGGAAACCACCCCTCGGTGACCGCCGTCGCACATTGTTGGACATGAGCCCGTGCACGGGTACTCGTCTCCCAAGACGATCTTCCGTTCGTATCGCACGAAGACAACCTCGATACCGCCTTGCCGCAAGGCATCGGCTGCTGCATCGATCACCTTCATGTAACCGTAGGTACCGACTGGCCACTCGTTGGCGCAGAGACTTTCTCCTCGGTAGGTACCCTCTCTGAAGCGGCAGTCGCCTAGCCAGAAGGGTCCTGACTCGCCGCTTCGGCAGGAAGCCCAGAGGAGCGTGCGGGCAGTGCGTATGATGATGTCGCGATCGTTCAAGATCGTCGCAAGCGCCTGCGTAACGTCCGGATCTGAGAGTCTTGGGAAGCCAGCGCGTTCGCCGCGCAAGGTTGCCCACTTGAGCTCTCTGCATGCGTTGTAGTACTTCTGCAAGGCCTTGTTTACAACGGCGATGTTGTCCGCCTGATCGGCCTCCAGCTTGGCTCGAAACGTCGCGAAATCGGAAAGGAAACCGAGGGTTTCAGAAAGAACGTTCGGCATGGCAGCCTCCGCAGACATGGTCTGCCCGAGCAGTATGTTCTGCGTTAGCACGCAGTGTCAATGGGGGGGGTCACAGGAACCTTCGGCATTCCGGGTTTTCTTATGATGAATCTTTGGACGGAGGCGCCGTTCATGCACCACTTGACCGAAGCTTCTTCGCCCCCCCCTGTGTAACCTGCATGACAAAACGTACTTCATCCTTGACACTCAACAATAAATCTGATAAACAAGCCGTGGAGGCTATCATGAAAGACGCATCAGGTTTTTTGGTCATCGACCTATATGGCAACGCTCACGCAGCATGTTCCGTGCGCTACGGAACAGACAGCGGCCGGTCTCGACTGATCCTCGAGCTGATCAGCGGAAGCATCGTGAATATCGGCCTCTTGATGGATCACGATGATCACAAACCGATGCAAGAGTTCATCGTGGGCCAGCTGGCGCGGGGCGAGACGATCGTTGACCTTCGCAAGAAGCTCTGATTGGATACCTACCCACACCAAGCTTCACGCCTCGGCATTATGAAAGGCCGAGGCGTTTTTTATTAACGCAAAAAGCGCCTTTCGGCGCTCTTTGGCGTCTTTTGCAATCTGATCGTGAGAAGTTCCGGAACAACGTCAGCCCCGGAGTGCTTTACTTCTACCATTCGGTAGAAGGTTGCTCGACCTTGCGGTGCGAGCCACCCGGCGAATGCCGGGCCGACTTGGGATTGGCCAGAGTGTTTCATCATGGCAATACTCCCTAGAAAGGAGGTGATCCATCCCCAGCTTCCGCTAGGGATGCCTTGTTACGACTTCGCCCCTATCATCGACCCTACCTTGGTGACCCCAAAGGGCCGCGTCAGGTATTGCCGACTCTCTTGGCGTGACGGGCGGTGAGTACAAGACCCGAGAACGTATTCAACGCCGTATAGCTGACCGGCGTTTACTAGCGATTCCAGCTTCACGAAGTCGAGTTGCAGACTTCGATCCGAACTGAGATTGGCTTTGGTGGGATTAGCTCCGTCTTGCGACTTGGCTGCCCATTGTACCAACCATTGTAACACGTGTGTAGCCCAGGACGTAAGGGCCATGCTGATTTGACGTCATCCCCGCCTTCCTCCTCGTTGACCGAGGCAGTCTGTTGTGAAATTGCAACACAACACAGGGGTTGCGCTCGTTACCCCACTTAAGGGTACACCTCACGGCACGAGCTGACGACAACCATGCAGCACCTGTCATAGGATCCGATTTAACGGTCCATCCCGTTTTCACAGGATATACTCCTACAATTTCAAGCCCTGGTAAGGTTCTTCGTTTACCGTCGAATTAAACCACATGTTCCACCGCTTGTGCGGGTCCCCGTCTATTCCTTTGAGTTTTAGTCTTGCGACCGTACTCCCCAGGCGGTGTGCTTAACGCGTTAGCTTTTTTTGACGACACTGAAAGGGTCGATACTTTCAATATCCAGCACACATCGTTTAGGGCGTGGACTACAAGGGTATCTAATCCTTTTCGCTCCCCACGCTTTCGTCCATGAGTGTCAGGACCGTTCCAGTAAGCTGCTTTCGCCTTTGGTGTTCTTACAGATATAAACGCATTTTACCGCTACACCTGTAATTCCGCTTACCTCTACCGGCCTCAAGTTCGCCAGTATCAACGGCAGTTGCGGGGTTGAGCCCCGTGATTTGACCATTGACTTAACGAACCACCTGCGGACGCTTTACGCCCAATAAATCCGGATAACGCTTGAGGTCTCTGTATTACCGCTGCTGCTGGCACAGAGTTAGCAACCTCTTATTCATTTGGTACCGTCAGCTTGCGCTTCTTCCCAAATAAAAGCGGTTTACAGGCCGAAGCCCTTCATCCCGCACGCGGCGTCGCTCCCTCAGGCTTTCGCCCATTGGGGAAGATTCTCGACTGCAGCCTCCCGTAGGAGTGTGGACAGTGTCTCAGTTCCACTGAGGCAGGTCGCGCTCTCACGCCTGCTACTCGTCATAGCCTTGGTGGGCCATTACCTCACCAACTAGCTGATAAGCCATAAGCCCCTCTCGAAGCGCCTTTTGGGCTTTCCTTCCCGGACATCATCCGAGAATCACGTCCAGTATTAGCGGTCCTTTCGAACCGTTATTCTGAACTTCGAGGCAGGTTACTAATGTGTTACTCACCCGTTTGCCACTAACCACTACATTCATTGCTGAATCCAGTAGTCCGTTCGACTTGCATGCCTTAGACACGCCGCCAGCGTTCATCCTGAGCCAGGATCAAACTCTCAATATAGTACCTAGACCGTAGCCTAGGCCTCTGTCATTGGAATTGACGTTGCTCTACCTGTCCTTTTCGGACAGATGTGGATTTCTTCTCACGATCAGATTGTCAAAGACGGGCACATCATAGGGAAGGACTTTTTTGTTGTCAAATCCCCGTTTTCCGGGGATCTGTAGGTCCGTTTCCTTGTGACGATGGGCGTACTATACACGAGCAAAAAAAGGGTGTCAAGAGCCTGTCAAGGGTCGTCCTCTACTGTGGAAAAAAGCTGTAAAATGCCTAAAAATAAGGGGTTTTACAAAAAATGGATTTGACGCGTAAGGAAATGGATGGTGGTACGTCTAGGGATGCGTAACCATTAAGATGCCTATGCAACTCAAGAAACGTTTCTCTATCAACAAACAGCTGGCGGTCGGTGCCATGACGGCGGTCATGCTCGTTTCGTCCCTGCCCGCCCTCGCTTCCGACGGGGATTTTGAATCCCGCGGCAACCATCTCGGCTTGAAACTCGGTCTTGGTGCCAAGATCGGCCTCTCCGATGAAACGCGCGAGCTGGAAAAAGAGATCAAAAACGAGTTGAAGGAAGTGAAAAAAGAGCTGAAAGAATCGGCAAAAAACAGGCCGACGACCAGCGCGACGGTTTCCGTCGAAGTAACGGAGCGCAAGCGCTGCAAGAAGGAGTCGCAGACGGAGTTCCAGACGGCGCTCAAGAAGGCGCGCGACGAGCGCGATGTGGAATATAAGAAGGCGCAGACGGCGTACCTCGCCTCGCTCAAGACCGCGCGCGACCTTTTCCACGCCGCGATCTCCGTGAACGTTTCCGCCTCCGGCACGGCTGTCGTCTCGGCATCCTCGATCGCCCAGGTGAAGGAAGCTCGCCTTGCCTACCAGGCGTCTGTGAAGACGGCCCAGCAAACCTTTAAGGAAGCGAAGCGCAAGATCTCGAATACGTACCATGACGAGACCAAAGCGGCTCGCAAAGCGTACGAATCGGACCTCAAAGCCTGCAAGAACTAAGATCGAAAAAACCCCTGAAAACAGGGGTTTTTCATTTCTTGCTGCGTTTCGAATGTTTCATGCGCCACTCCGCGATCTTTTTATGATCGCCAGAGAGCAGTACCGAGGGTACCTCCCACTTCTCGCCCTTTTTGGGGGAGAAGACTTCCGGTCGCGTGTAATGGGGATGTTCGATGAAGCCGTCGGCCGAATGTGATTCCTCGACGATCGAGGCTTCTTTACCAACGACGCCTGGAACGAGACGGGCTACGGCATCAAGGATTGTCATGGCCGGGAGTTCACCCCCGGTTAGGACGTAATCACCGACGGACATCTCTTCATCTATAAGGTGGTCGGTGACGCGTTGGTCGATACCTTCGTAACGTCCGCAGATAAAGACGATACGTTTGTGCTGTACGAGCCGCTCGGCGACGCGCTGGGTGAAGCGGGTGCCGCGGGGGGAGAGGAGGATGACGTAGGGTCGGTCTTTTTTTGCGGACTTGAGCGCTTTCAGTTCTTTTAACGCTCCAAAAATAGGTTCGACTTTCATGAGCATGCCTGCGCCGCCGCCGAAGGGCCGGTCGTCGACCTTGTGGTGTTTGTCCTTGGCCCAAGCACGCAGGTCGTGCACGCGAATATCCAAAAGTTTGCGGGCTTTGGCACGCTTGATCATGCTCTCGTCGAGATACGAAGAAAGCATGCCGGGAAAGATGGTGAGGATGTCGAAGCGAAGTGGCGCTTTCATAAGGTTCTTCTCTATCATAGCACGGGCAAAATGAAAACCCCCGCATCGTCGGGGCGGAGGTTGTATGGTCAGCCTTGCAGGTGTTCGAGCCATTTCGCGGCTGCCTCGGCCGAGGCGGGCTCCATATTCACGTCCGTTTCGCTTTTTTCTTTGAGCCAAGCGATGGCGCCGCTTCGATCGCCGCCATTCGCATTCAAGGCGCTTTCCGCCAAGCGAAGAACGGCGAGTTCTTGCGCATCCTCCTTGTCGTGCGAGGTTTTGATCTTGTTTTCCAGCTCCTCGATGGCCTCAGCAATGACGTCTGAGGCCGAATGCTCCGATCCGCTCTCGAAATCGAGCGTGTCTCCGGAGAGGGAAGGTATCTCGTACATAGGTATTTGGGGTTTTTAGGATTTTTGGATCAGCTCGTCGAGCTTGTTGACCGCTGCGTAGAGGCGCTTGGATTGCATGCGGAATCTCGCGACCCGATCATCCATGACACCTTGGCGGACAAGTTCGCTTGTCTGACGCTCGATCTCGGCTGCCCTGCGTTCAAGGACCTTAATGGCTCCCTCAGCGTTTTTTCCGGCCTCTTGGAAAGCGTCATGTACATGCTGGACGACCGCTCGATATTCCTCGGCGCTCTCCAACTTCTTGATAATCTCTTCGCGCGTATCGGATAACAAATCGGGAAAAGATTTCTTCTTCACGCCCGGATGCAAGGCGATGGAATTCCACTTCTTTAAAAGGGCGGCTTTTGTGCCTTCGCTTGAGAACGTGCGCAGTTCATGCAAGACTGCCTCCTCGCCTTTTTTCGCTTCGGGCAGAACGTCGTCGAGATACCTTTCGATACGCAGAGAGACGTCTGCTTCACTTTCTATTGGCCTCTCCGGCCGCCTTCCCAAGTTTGCCGCCAGTAATTGGTTGAGTCGTTCGTCGCCCACGCCCTTTACCAGGGATGAAGCGGCTCCTTCCTCTGGCGAGGGGTTGGGTGCCTGGTGTTGAGACTCGGACGTTCCACTGTCAGTACCTTCTTTTTTGGAACCGAAACCGAACTTGTCCCAGATGCGCATATGCGAATATTTTAGCATTTTTTAGGCTTAAAGTCAAACGAAAGAAAAACGCTCCTTGAGGAATGGGAGCGTTTTTCGTTTCGTATCAGCTCTTTTTTGAAGCGGGGAGAGCGATCGAGAAGGTTGTGCCACGTCCGAGTTCGGAAGTGAACCAGATGCGCCCGCCGAGTAGTCTCACGTACTCTCGGACAATGAAGAGTCCGAGTCCGACGCCGGAGACGTCGGGAGGGATGTTTTGCCCCCGGAAAAACTTGGTGAAGACGAGGGCTTGCTGCTCTTCCGCGATGCCGATGCCGTTGTCGCGTACTTCGATCAGCAACTCGTTTCCTTGTTTGGATACCTGAACGTCTACATGCCCGTTTTCTTGGTTGTAGAGCACGGCGTTGCAGATCACTTCTTCCAACGCGCGGCGGAGGAGTTTGGGATCCGATTCAATCGTGCCAAGATCGGGTCCGATATGGGTTGTGAGACGAATGCCGCGTATTTCAGCATCCCCTGCACAAAGGTCAATAGCTTTTCCGACGACGTCGGCGATAGGGAAGGACTCCGATTTCGCAACGATGTTTTTTTGATCAATCAGCGAAACTTCGAGCAAGCGCTCGCTGAGTTTTTGGATGTCCAGCAGGGCGCGCTGCACGGTTGCAAGCTTCTCCTTCATGCCACCGCGCGCTCCTTCGGCCGCAGCCTCGACGCTCCAAAGGGCCTTGGTGATCGGTGTGCGTAGTTGATGGGAAGCGTAGGCGAAATCGGTGCGGAGGATGTGCGAATCCCGTTCATTTGTATCATCGCGGAAGACGATAATGACGCCGGTAACCTCTCCCGCGGAGCCGAAGATGGGCGCGGCACTGTCGCTGACGGGCACCTCTTTGTCCATACGGGTCAGAAGGATCGTGCTATCCGACATCTGCTTGGTTGTGCCAAAAAGTATAGCCTCTTCGATGAACCCGATATTTTCTTTGCGATCATGTTCGCGAAGGAAACGGATTTTTTCGCGGAACGGCTTGCCGACAGCTTCTTCGGCGCTCCATCCGGTCAGTTTGGCTGCAGCATCGTTCCAAAGAGTGATATTCCAATTGCGATCAATTGCCACAACACCGTCACCGATGCTTGCAAGGTAAATTTCTTCCTTTTGATAGGAGGAAACGAGCGTACGGATCAAGCGCCAGAGGAGCCAGGCAAGGAGAAAATTCAAGAGAAAGACGATCGAATACATGATCAGAATCTCTCTCAAGACTTCCTCGCGCGTGGCAAAGGCCGAGCGTATGGGTTCTTGAACGCCGACCGAAAATCCGTACTGGGGCGAGGTCCAGTAGGCATAGAGACGGTCTTCCTTTTTGATCGGGTTGTTCAGAACGGCGACGCCGCTCGAGCTCTGCAGCGCTTGCTTGACGGCCGGCAGCGACGAAAGGTCGACGATAGCCCCACCCGAAGGGTAATCCGGATGGATCATGACGTGCCCTTTTCGATCCACGACATAGATGTATCCGCTGCCGCCGACAGCCACTTCGCTGGTCCATTGAAGCAGCGTATCGAGCTCCACTTGCATCAGTAAAATGCCGATCTTTCTGTCGTCTTCCGTCACGATCGGAACGGCAACGCCGACGACGCTCGTCTTCGGTTCAACGACGCGCTGGAAGACCTCTGAAACGTAAGGGGTCCAATTCTTGCTCACGCCTTGATACCAGTCTCGATAGGCAAAGTTGACGCCGATTCCCTCGACGGTTCTTGGAATATTAGCCTTCGCGGTACCACTGATATCGGTGAGTGCGATCCGCTCAATGAAAGGAAATTGCTCGTGTGTGTGTTCGATCGATTCAACAGCACCAAGCCAATCATCTTTCTCGATCGCTTCGATTAAAATTTTTCGGCTGACAAGAGACTTTCCGACTTGAATCAAAGTGTCGAAATGCTGTTGAACGATTTGTCCCGCAAGCTGAGCAAGCGCTTGGCGGCGGTCGATGGCACGCTGGGTAAGATGGTTATAAAGCTCGAAATAACTCAGTGCCGCCAAAATTGCGACTGGCAGCAGCGTAAGACCGAAAATACCGAGACGCGCGCCGACGTTCTTCTTATTCGGCTTGAACAAGCGGTCGATGATCTTTTTTGGCTGTGCCTGCATACGTTTTGTGCACTCAGTATAACATAAAAAGCCCGAATGCGATTCGGGCTCAACGCGATTTCGACTTTTTCCTGTGTCCATAGTCAGGAAGCGCCATGATGTGGAAACAGGCCTGGCTGATCTCGCGGACGTAGATGATCTTGCCGGTCGCTTGCAGGCGATTCAGCTTCTTGCGGAACCATCGACGTTCTTTCGCCGACATTCCCACGTAGGAGATGTCGACGGAAGCGCCGGTGAGATGGGAGGATCGCTTCCAGCCACGGACGCCGCAAATGGCATTTCCGTTGGATTTGCACAGCTTGCGCTGGTACTCGACGGTACGTACGAGGGACGTGATGGTGTAGCGCGAGCCGAACGTTCGGTGCGCTTCGCCGAGCACGTCGTCGAGAAAGGCCTTGGTATACGGCCGCGCGTGTTTGTAGAGGAAACGGTGTCCAGGGTCTTTTTCCCCGAGTTCATCGGAGATGACGTACGCGACGGTATCGTACAGGGGAACCAGCAGACCAGCGTCGATGAATGTCTGGAGCTGATCGCGATCATGGATGCGCGTCAGATCATGCCGGTCGGCGATGGCGTTCTGGCGTTTCTGTGCCCGCCCGCGCGCCAAGACGTCGGTGGTTGGAAGAAAGAGCGAGAGGAGCAGCAGCGTAATGATAAACTTCCTCATGACGGCACCTCGAAGATACGGTACAATATCTTGAGATATGTTCAAGTGGCTCCTCTCTACGCTTTCGATTCTCGCCTGCATGCTGGCTTTGCCCGCATTCGCGCAGGAACTTCCGTCTTTGAACGTGCGCGCGGCGCAGCAAATCCCCGACGGCGTCGACCGTGTTTTGAAATTCACGGTGGCAAACGAAGGTGATCGTGCGGCCATGGCCCGCGGACGTGTCGTTGTTATCAATGTTTACAGCACATCGTTGCCGTTCACCTTGCCGTTGGAGGAAACGGCCGTTCCTGGGAAAGGAACGGCGGATCTCGCGGTGCGGTGGCATGACGCGCCTATTTTCGGACAAATCCGAGCGACGGTTATCTTGAATGAGGGGACTCCAAATGCCCGGGTTGCTTCCTACTCTTTTTGGTTGCTACCGAATGGAGCGCTTGCGGGCGGGGGAGCGGCCGTCTTGTTCGCGAGCATCGCCATCGTGCACCTTTTAATGCGTCCGCGCGAAGGGAAGGAGAAGAAGACGGTTTCAAAGAAGGAACAGCGTCTTGAAAAGGCGCTTCCAAAGCCGAAACCGGTACCGGTACCGAAAGAGAAGCCGCTCGGCAGCGTGTTGGCGTATCAGGTTGAGCCGGATGATTCGGTTATGACGCTCTCCGCTCGTTTCGACGTCAGTTGGCAAGAAATCGCCCGCGTGAACCACTTGAAGCCGCCGTATACGCTGCAACCCGGCAAGACGATCCGGATCCCGAGGCACCCCCTTAAACCGCCGGCAACCCAAGGTTGACAATCCACGCTCGTGGTGCGAGAATAGTTAGGGAACCTAACTATTCTTTTGTATCCGCATGCCTCAGACAGGACGCCTTTCGAGGCTGATCGAACTGATGCTGGCGATGAAGCGGGCGCTCCATGAGCGTTTGGGAAAAAAAAGCTTTCCGCTTGATCCATCGACGCTTCCCCGTCTCATCGTTCTCGGGTACGTGCGCGAACGAGGGGAACCGACAATGAAGGAGGTTGCCTCGTTTCTCCGGATCACGCCGCCTTCAGCGACGGCGCTGATCGACGGATTAACCGCGGCAAAATTCTTGGAACGTCGTTCTGACCCGGAAGATCGACGCAGTGTGCGGCTTCGCCTCACTCCTAAGGGAAGAGCCTTTATTGGAAGGCGCTTGGCCGAGGTCGAAAAACAG
This sequence comes from Minisyncoccota bacterium, assembly GCA_052034355.1. Classification (GTDB taxonomy): domain Bacteria; phylum Patescibacteriota; class Patescibacteriia; order SG8-24; family DYFX01; genus DYFX01. The sequence continues at coordinate 11,187 of JBPOIQ010000007.1, read as the reverse complement.
ATGGAGCGCATTCTTGGACGATTGACGGTGAAGGAGCAGGACCTCATGATCAAACTTTTTGAAAAAATACTGGTATGACCTTGCCGAAGCTGAATTGGAAACGCGTAGCGATTTACGGAGGCGTGGCGGTTGGCGTTGTGCTTGTGATCAGCGCCTTCGCCAAGCGCAGCCCGAAGATCGAGTATGACACGATGAAGGTCGAACGAGGCACGCTCCGCCAGACCGTGCAGGTTACCGGGGAAGTCGTTTCGTCTGCTGACATCGATTTGAAGTTCGAAGGTTCGGGGCGCGTACGCACCATTGGTACAACTGTGGGAGCTGCCGTAAAAGCGAACGATATTCTGGCGACGCTCGATGATCGCAACGAGCGCGTGCGCGTGCAAAGCGCACAGGCGTCGCTTCAGTCTGCGCAGGCCAATCTTGATCGCTTGGTGAACGGCGTGACGCCTGAGGACCTCAGGGTAAGCGAAGTTGCCGTTTCAAACGCCGAAATCGCGCTCGGACAAGCTCAACAGGCACTTGCGGACGCCAAAGTTTCCGCTGCCGCCGGTTTGGAAAAGGCGCAAGCTGATTTGGACGGTCAGATCGAAACACTGTACCTCAAGGTATCGACCGCCATGCAGGTCATGAAAAATGACGTGTTCGAAGCCACGGGCGTATTGCGTAACGATTTCTACACGTCGAACACGGTTTTGGCCAACCAGACGTCTTTGGCGTATGGCACGGCTCGTACCGATTACGCCAGAATGGAGAGCGACCTTGTCGCCTATCGAGCGGCGGACCGTGCGGGCAAAGACGCTCGCGTTGGCGGGATCTTGTCGGAGGCTCGGAACATCAGGTTGTCGGCGCAGTACGCGACCGATTTGTTGCAGGTTTCGACTCCGAACAGCCTGACGACGCAGACGGCATTCGATACGAGGAAAGCGAACGTGCGCGCGGCTTGGGTGGATTTGAACACCGCCGTGAATGCGGCTGAGTCGCAGAAGCAACTGGTCAGCACCACGATCGCTTCCAATACCGCCACGCTGAATGCTGCGGAACAAAACGTGCGCACCTATGAAGGCGCGCTCGAGAGCGCCAAGGCTTCGCTTGGCCTCAAGAAGGCTCCGGCGACGCCATACGATCTTTCGGCAGCGCGCGCGAGCGTGTCACAAGCCGCAGCCGCACTCGGCGAAGCTTCGATCGCGCTCGATCGTACGCGCATTCGGGCTCCGTATGACGGCACGATTGCCGCGGTGCTCGGTCGCGTAGGTTCGACCGTCACTTCGGCCGAGACGATTCTCAAGCTGCACGGAAACGACGTATACGAGATCGAGGCCGACGTACCGGAAACCGATATCGCCAAGCTTCGCGTTGGCATGAAGGCGCAAATGACGCTCGATGCGTACGGCGACGATACGGTTTTTGAGGGCGAGCTTGCGACGATCGATACGGCGCAGACGGTCATTCAAGACGTCGTCTACTACAAGACGCGTTTCCGTTTCGTCGGGGCTGGTCAAACTGTCCGTGCAGGCATGACTGCCTCTGTTACGGTCGTGACCGTTGAACGCCCGGATACGCTGATCATACCGCAACGTTCCGTGCGAGAAGATGAAGAAGGTAAAAAGTACGTTCGTGTTCTCGAGAGCGAAAAAGAGGTTCGTTACGACGTGCAACTCGGTATGCGTGGCGATAATGGATTGATCGAGGTTCTCGGAGGCCTCTCGGGCAATGAAGATGTTATCTTATCGATCCGGGAAAACGGCCAAGTTAAAAGATAAAACCATGTCGAACGGAAAAGGTTCGCCTCTTATCCGCGTCGAGGCGTTGAAGAAAAACTACGTTACGGGTGATATCGAGACCCCTGTTCTCAAAGGGGTCTCGTTCGGCATCGATAAGGGCGAGTTTATCGCGATCATGGGTCCTTCCGGTTCCGGAAAGTCGACCCTTATGCATATCCTCGGTTTTCTTGATCATGCGACGGGTGGACGATATGAGTTTGATGGTCGGGACGTAAGCGCGCTTACGGATGATGATCTTGCTCTTATGCGACGTGATCGGGTTGGGTTCGTTTTTCAAGCGTTTTTCCTTCTGCCTGAACTTACGGTGCTCGACAACGTAAAGCTTGCATTGGCGTACCATGATATTTCGGAAGATGAACGCAATGCGCGAGCGGAAGAAGCCATTGCTTCCGTAGGATTGGCGCATCGCCGCGATTATTCCGTCACGCGTATTTCAGGCGGAGAGAAGCAGCGAGTAGCCATCGCGCGTGCACTGGTTTCAAAGCCAGCAGTCATCTTCGCGGATGAGCCGACGGGCAACCTCGATTCAAAATCGGGGGGCATCGTGATGGAAATTCTTGAAGAGCTTAACGAAAAGGGGAATACCATTATCCTCGTAACGCACGAAAAGGAAACAGCTGAGCACGCGAGCCGCATCATCTCTGTTCGTGATGGGGTATTGGAAGGCGATGTCGTTGTGCAGGCGCGCAAAAGCGCTCGCGGCGGCCTGCTCAACAAGTGATATGCAGTATTTGGAATCCATTCAAACGTCGATCAAGGGCCTCCTGGCGCAAAAACTGCGCACGCTTTTGACGATGCTCGGCATCATTATCGGTATCGCTTCTGTTATTCTCATGACGTCTCTGGGAAAGGGTGTCGAAGGGTTGATTCTGAATCAACTTGAAAGCTTCGGTCCCGACGCAGTCTTTATCGAGCCGGGCGGAGGCAATCAGCAAGGCGGTCCTCCCAATTTCAGTCAGCTTACGGCCTTGAAGTATGAAGACTATCAAGCGATCGTGAAGCTCCCGAACGTCGGAGATGCGGCACCGATCAAATACGTCGATGCGACTATGAGCCGTGATGGCGTGAACGCCACTCCGCAAATCGTCGCAACCACGGCTGAATACGGAGATCTGAATACTCTCGTGGTTACGCGCGGGCGTTGGTTCGATGTTTCGGACGTTGAAGGCGCGCTTCGTTCTGTCGTGTTGGGATCAAGTTTGGCCGATGATCTGTTCGGCGACGACGATCCTGTCGGTCAAACGGTGACGATCAAACGGAAAACGTTCAATGTCATCGGCGTTTTGCCGAAGCGCGGCGTTCAGTTCTTCCAGGATCTTGATAAGGCGGCGTATATCCCTATTACGACGGCACGGCGTGAGTTGCAAGGCGAAGACCACCTGACCTTCATCATGGTGCGCGTCGAAGGAAACCCTGATTATGCAGCGGAAGATATTCGTCTCTTGTTGCGTGATCGGCATGATATCGATAATCCGGAAGGTGACAGTAAAAAAGACGACTTCCGACTCGTCACGCAGGAGCAAGCAGCGGCCACCTTTGGGCAAGTCTCCTCCGCCCTGACGATTTTCCTGACGGCGATCGCATCTATTTCACTGTTCGTCGGTGGTATCGGCATCATGAACATCATGCTCGTTTCCGTAACGGAACGTACGCGCGAAATCGGATTGCGCAAAGCGCTGGGTGCGCGGAGAAAAGACATTATGACCCAGTTCTTGATCGAGGCGATCATGCTCACCGCCCTCGGTGGATTGATCGGCGCTCTTTTTGGAGCAACGTTGTCTTGGCTGGGTTCCCTGGCTATTTCGAGTCTTATCGACGGCTGGTCATTTATCGTTCCGTTCAGAGCCGTCTTGCTCGCTTTCGGCGTGGCAACGGGCGTCGGTCTTGTCTTTGGACTCTATCCGGCACGAAAAGCGGCAAAACTCGATCCAATCGAAGCATTGAGATACGAATAAGAAAAAGGGAAAGAGCCTTGACAAAAGGCTCTTTTTGTTTGGCTTCTTGAAAGAATCCTCTGTATTCGCTACGCTGGCGTCGATATGTCACAAGAAACCAAGCCGCTCAAAATCGCCAAGATCGTCATCGACCGCGACCTCTGCATCGGGGCGGCTTCGTGCGTCGTGATCGCTCCGGGCACCTTTCAGATGGATGAAGAGAACAAGGCGTACCTGGTCGACTTGAACGGCCATGATGCCGAAACGATCAAGATGGCGGCCGAATCCTGCCCGACGAAAGCCATCTTCCTCTACGACGAAGAAGGGAATCAGGTCTACCCGTAACGCGGGTAGATTTGGCATATGAAGGAAGTCGAGATCCTCATCATCGGAGGCGGAGCCGCCGGTACCACGGCGGCCGAAACGTATCGTGCGGGCGGGGGAGAGGGCGAGGTCGTCATCGTCTCCGACGAGCTGCATACGCTCTACTCGCGCGTTCTTTTGCCGCACGCGGTGAAAGGCAAGATCATCCCCGAAAAGGCTTTTTTGAAAAATGAAGCGTGGTACGCGGAGAAGCGGATCGAACTTCTGGCTGGCCGTTCCGTTCTGCGGGTCGATTTCAAACATCGCGTGGCCACTCTGGATGGCGGGGAGGAAATCGCTTTCAAAAAAATGTTGGTCGCCGTTGGTGGCAAGACGCGCGCGTGGCAGATGTCCGGCGCGGAACACCCGGACGTGCTCCATCTCCAAACGTACGACGACGCGCTCAAGTTGCGCGAACGGCTTGTCGCCGGAGAGCGCATGGCGATCGTCGGCAGCGGCTTCATCGGCATTGAGTTCGCGGCATTGTGCGTCGAGAAAGGACTGCAAGCGACTTTAATCAACCGTGGCCCGCATTTTTGGACGTCGGCGCTCGGCGAAAAGATCGCCGCCGCCGTGCAAGCCGCTTTCGAAGCGAAAGGAATCGACGTACGCAACAACGCCAAAGTTGCTTCGATTGAGCGCGGAGAAAAAATTTCCGCAGTGAAACTTTCGAACGGCGAGATGATCGCCTGCAACGTGGTCGGTGTCGGTATCGGCGTCGAAGTGCCGGTGGAACCGTTCGGGGATCTGCGCGGAGAGCATGGTCTTTTGGGTGACGCCTTTCTAAAGACGAAACATGAAAACGTATGGGTCGCTGGTGACTGCGCCGAATACGACGACGAAGTGACGGGGCTTCGCCGTATCGTCGGCAACTGGACCAACGCGATTGCCCAGGGGCGCCATGTCGGACAGGCGCTTCTCGGTAAGGAAGAAAAATTCACGATGCTCACGGGCTACAGCACGGCCGTTTTTCCGGGCGTCAATCTTCTGTTCCTGGGCGAGTCACGCATGCTGCCCGACGTTCAACGCCACGAGCGCGTTCTTGAAGAAGGAAAGAAGATCGTCGAATTCCGCACGCTCCACGGCCGGGTTATCGGCGCGATCCTGTTGAACGCCACCGATCAGCGCGCGGCGGCCGCGACACTCATTACCTCCGGCGTTTCTTTGAATGGGCGCGAGCGGGGGTTGGATACGCCGAACGTTCCGTTGGACAGTTTTTAACCGATGCAGCTTGCCGTTCTCATTCCGGCGCACGACGAGGCCGCGATTCTTGAGACGAACGCGAAGGCTGTTTGGGAGTGGGGGAGAAAAACATACGGCGAGAATTTTACGCTCGTGCTTTCCGAAAACGGATCGCATGACAATACGGCTTGGATCGCGAAAGTTCTGGAAAAGGTTTTACCGGGAACGATCGCTATCAGTTCAAAAACGCCTGGAAAAGGGGGCGCGATCAAACGCGGCGCAGCGGCTGTCGATGCGGATGTGTATGTTTTTCTGGACGCCGACCTTTCTGCTGCGCTTGCCTCTGTCGAGCGGCTCGTCGCTGTTGTGTCCAGTGGTACTGATATCGCTATCGGTTCGCGGAGGGTTAAGGGAGCGGACGTCGAACGCCCACTTCTTCGTCGGATCGTGACGGTCGTCTATGCGTTCGTCGCGGAAAAGATGTTGCATCTCGGCGTACAGGATCCGCAGTGCGGCTGCAAGGCATTCTCCCGCCGCGTGCGCGATGAAGTTGTTTTAGCTGTGCAAGACGATGGTTTCTTTTTTGACAGTGAATTCCTGGCTCGTGCCCGAAAGATCGGCATGTACATCGAGGAGATCGCCGTCCGTTGGAGCGATCGTCCACGTGCTTCCGGCGTGAGCAAGGTCCGGCTTCTTACCACGAGCCTCCAGTTTTTGAAAAAGGCCGCCGCATTGCGCAAAGACGTGCGGTAAGTTACGGTGATTTTAAGGTCTTTCTACCAAGGAGGGAGCCATGCGCGCATGGATACTCGCGGCTTGTGTTTTGGCCGGGTGCTTGCATGTCACAGCGCCAGCGACCGTTCCGCGCGACAGCGCGCGCAGCGCGGCTCTCGATGCCTGGAAGGAATACCTCATGGACGGCAACTACGAGATGGCCGCCATGACCGCTCGGAACGCAAAGCTCGATCCGATGTTGTCCGGTCTCGCGCTCCGTCTTGCGCGCAAGCAGGCGAGGAAGCATCTTCGCCGGATCTTCAATGGCGAAGGAAGTTATTTCGATCGACGAACCCGTTTGATCGAGGCGTACCGGATCGAAGTCGCGATCGCCTGCACGTATGGTCCATCCAAAACCTCGGGCTTGTTGGCGGTCAAAGACGTCAACATGGCGTTCGAGCGGACGCGCGAGGACAATCTGCTCTATCCGCTTTTGGAGTACGGCTGCCCGCTGAGCCACGGACACCGCTTCGAGATCGTCATGGCGGCCGCTCGCGATCGCAAGGACGATTTCGCGCTTCGGCAAGCGATCGAAGCGAACCTGAATGTCACCGACAAGCTCGAGTTCATCGACTCATACCTGTCGCCGGGCAAGTGCAGTTTCGGATTTAAAGCGGCCTCTGCCCTCAAGCCGGAAATGGCGTACCTCGCCCAGCTCTTGCAGAGTAGTTCCTGTGATTCGGACCGATTCGATTCGCGCGACTGGAACTTTTCCCAGAGTGAGCTTCGCCGACTGTTTTTCGACGCTGTCCGGTTTCGCAAATACCATCTCGCGATGGAATTCAGCCTTCGATCGGGAGGAGGAGATGACGAAACCAGGTATCTCATCGAGAAGATGTTCGAGCAGCACGACGAGTACGACATGGAGAAGCTGTGCTCCGTCCGGCCCGAACTCCGAAACCCGATCTACGCGTACGCGCTTCTGCACGGCCGCGCCCGATTCGTCGGCTTGCAAAGCCGGGACATCTATTGGCAGGAACAGGCCTTTTGGAAACTGATCGGGGAAGGCAAATTCGACGACGCGGCAGAGGTTGCCGAGTACGGCGTCTCCGAAACGCTGCGTACGGAGGGCATTCTCACGGCTTTCCAGATGGCGCTGGCTGCCGAGGATATGATCGATGCGCGGTACTTGAACAGACGGTATCCGCTCATCGTCCCGAAGGATGAATACGAAAAAGCGGAGAAAGCGTGGATCAAGGCGCATCCTGAAGACACGCGTTTCGGACGCTCACGAAAGATTCCTCGTCGAAAGAAAGGCAAGGTTTGCAACTCTTCGCCCGACGAGTGGGCAGTGCGCAGATGCGACGAATAAAACAACCCTTCGACAACGCCGAAGGGTTTTTCTATTCCTTGATCCGGAGTATTCGTACCGGATCCCAGCGACCATGGCAGGCGTGCCGACCGTCGGGTCGTTCGCGGTGCCAATAGCGCCACTCGGCCGGATACGTTCGGTACGGGCGCATACCTTGCGCCGCATTCAGCACAATGAACGAAGACGAGCGCGTACCGTAGTTTTCCGTTTCCGGACGGTGAATGCAGGTCGAGGCCATGCGCTTCATCCAACCGTCGTCGGGATGCGGTATGTCGTCATGAATCGTGAGTAGGTGATCCCACAGGGCGCGTTGCGGCGTCTCGTGGTGGAGGCGCAGCGTCTCGAGATTCCAAAGACGCATGATCGCCTGCGCGCGCGGGCTGTGATCGGGCCCGATACCGAGGTTCGACACGATGAGGAGCCCTGGGGCGTCCGAATGTCGCGTGACAATCGGATGCTCTGGACCTTCCACGCCTCCGCCGACGGCAGTGAAGAGTTCTTCTTTGTCGCCGACGATCAGGTGGTATCCGTTAAACTCGCGCGTGCGGATCCGGGCGATATCGGAGATCGCATCGGCGGCCGTGGGGTTCGTGAGCGCTTGATGCACGAGCACGCCGCGCGTGCGCATCTTTTCCGATTGCTCCGGGTCCCAGACGGAAGCGATTTCCGTGCGATTGGTCAATGCAGCGAAAACGCCACGATCGTTGACGCCGATCCAAGTTCCGCCGCGGACCATGTCCGTTGGCGCGAGAACTTCGTGCACTCCCGGAATACGCTGAGGAGCCCGGGCTGCGCGATCGAGCAGTTCATCGCGATTGGCGGCAAGAACAACGGGTCTGTTCGGAAACAGATTGAAGCCGACGATGACTGTGCACATCCGGACCTCCTGAGTCGACTCTACGGGCGCTCGATGATAATGGCAAGATCCTGTTCGCGCAATTTCGGGAGCGTGCGCAATGTTTTGTCTTCTTCGAGCAGGCGTCCGAGCTGCATGCCGCCCGCAAAATGGGGGAGAATGACGTAATCGGCGCCGCGTTCATAGAGGGCGACAGCATCGAGTTCGGTCGAGGCGGTCAAAATGACTTTGGCACGCGGATTCGACTTCTTGAGGCGGGCCAGCAAGTGCGCGGATTCGTTCAAAGAGGGTACGGTTGAGATGACGGCGCGCGCCGTGTCGAAACCGGCGGCGTCTTGGATGTCCGGATCGGCGATGTCGCCGTAGAGCGCATGAATGCCGCGGCGTTCGAGATGCAAGACGACGTCGGGATTAAAATCGACGACAATGAATGTTTTGTGAAGGTCTTCAAGCGCTCGAAGAATGTTGTGCCCGACGCGGTGCGCGCCGACCAAAACGATATGGTTTTTCAGGGACGCGTCGCGGATGTGCTTTTCGTGTTTCGCGCTATATTCAATGGTTTTTTTCAAGAAAGGAGACAGCCAGGCGTACAGGTTTTCGGCGTGCAAAATAAGATAGGATGACACGAGGATGGTGATGAGCGCGACAGCGGTGATGATCGACACGAGCCCTTGGTCGGTATGTCCGATGCGCAAGGAGAGCGCCATGACGATCAAGCTGAATTCGGAAACCTGCGCGATAGCGATGCCGGTCATGAAGGATGTGCGGGCGCGATAGCCGATGAGGCCCATCGTGACCATGACCAGGACCGGTTTGACGATCAAGACGAAAAGGGAGAGCAGGATAATGGGGAGCAGATGCGCGCTCGTGCCGGCGAGCACGAGTTTCGATCCCAGCGTAATGAAGAATGTCACGGCGAAAACGTCCCGTAGCGGACGCACGCGGCTCATGATTTGGAAATGCTCGACGGATTCCGAAAGCGCGACGCCGGCCATGAAGCTGCCGATCTCGATTGTGAGCCCGACGGAAGGAAGGTCGGCCAGGGCGGCGAGGCCCAAGCCCCATGTGAGGCTGGCGAGAAAGAGCACTTCTTGGGAGCCGGCCAAGCGATGCAAGAGCTTCGGCATCACGTACTTGCCCATGAGGAGCGAGACGACTAAGAGCGCCGCGCCTTTGGCGAACGTCAACCCGAGAGCGAGCGGAAGACGGGACGGTTCAACTTGGGGTCCGGAGAGCCCGGACAAAAGGATAAGCGCACCCAATGCGATGAAATCTTGCACCAAGAGCACGCCGACAACGAGTTTTCCGTGGAGGCTGTCGAGCGCTTTTTTCTCGGAAAGCAGCTTAATGACGATGATGGTGCTTGAAAACGACAGCGTGAGCCCGACGTACAGGGCGTAGAGCGGCGTCATGCCGAGAAGCGTCGCGAGGAGATATCCGATAGCTCCAGTAAACGCGATTTGGCTGATGCCGATCACGATTGCTGAACGTCCGACGTGGCGCAGCTCGGAGAAATTCATCTCCATGCCCGCCAGGAAGAGCAGGAACGCGATGCCGAATTGCGCGAGCGTATCGAGGACCTCGCCGTGGTTCAATTGCAAAAGCCCGAGCGGCCCGACGATGAGTCCGGTCGCGATGTAGCCGAGCAGGGTCGGTTGCTTGAGCGCGCGCGCCAAGCCACCCAGCCCGGTAGCCAGCGCCAGCACGACGGCGAGTTCGAGGAAAATGTGTTCCATGCCTCATCAGTATAACAAAAAGACACGGAAGTTTCCGTGTCAGAGGGTGTCGTCGGTTTTCGGAGCGACTTCGCGCTTGACCCAGCCCTCTTCGAACAGCCAAGAAGGTGTCGACGCGCCTTCGAGCCGTCCTTCCTGCTTGAGTGTGTTGTACGTCCACACGGCATGCGTTTCACTGCCTCGCTTCCCGCGCCGGCGGCCGGGCGGTTCGAAACCGCCAGAGACGCCGACGTAGCTTTCGTTCAAGCCGAGCATGGCGGTGAGGAGGGCGACGAAATGATCCACGGCTTCCTGGGATTGGCAGGCCGACGGATCGATCATGAGAGGCACCTCGTACCCTTCGGCCTTGATCGGATGCTCGGTCACCCACCCTCTGGGCAAACCTCCGTGTTGACGCACAGCTTGCACCGGACACTGGATATAGTTGATGCCGAAGTGATGGTGTGCGATCAAGGCATCGGTCGTGCCGTTGATCATGAAAGGCATATGCGCGGCTCCGCTTCGCATCTTCGGATGGTAGGGCGGGATCACATGATGATCGTCTTGCTTATGGACGTCTTTCCAGAAGCGGAACAGCCGAGGGCTCTCGGGATTCATCTTCAGGAGTGCGGGCGTGTAATAGGAACGTTTGCCGACCTGGATGCTGAGGCCGAGCGGAGCTTCGCCTCGATCGGCGACGATCGCTTCGACGCGTGCGAAGGCGGCCGCAAAGGCTTCTTCGCAACTCGCGTACGCCGCCCGCACGACCAGATACTCCCACTCCAACCGTTCACGCAGCTTTTCTTCGGACAAGGCCGCGATTTCCGAAGGGATGCGATCGAAGGACATCAGCATGTCCGAGGCGCTGTCGGTGGGCTTTCCCTTGCTGCGAAACGAGCCGAAGATGCTTCCGTTCGGCTTGTCGCCGCGCTGGAACTGCGCGCAATGGGCGTAGGTCAGCCGCATTGCCGCGACTGCTTCTTCCGGCGTGCACGCCCGAAGGACGAGGCGTTTCACCTGACGCAAGACGTCCAACTCGATTTCGGCGGCAATCGTGCCGGCCGCTTGATGTTCGGCGTTCGAGAACAGATGCCACGTTTCGGCGTCCGCTTTGTGGAGCAACATCGATTTTCTCCTGCAGAAGGTTGTCGAAGACAGCCGGACTATTACATACGATAACGCACATGTCAATGTCCGCCTCACGGACGCGAAAACCGTTTCTACTTTTTCAAATCGTCGATGTCTTGCTGGTATTGCTCCGCCAGTTTCA
>JBPOIQ010000044.1:0-6124 GCA_052034355.1 Minisyncoccota bacterium | reverse complement strand
TGAGACCGTCGCGAATGCCAGCTGTCGCCAGGAGCGTGTCAAACCTGGCACGAACGAGCTCACTTGGTCGATAGCCGGTCATTTCAAGAAACGCGTCGTTTGCAAAGATAAAACGAGCATCTTTATCCAAGACGAAACAAGGGGTGGGCAGACGCTTGATCCAGGTAAAAGGCACGGCCTGCAAGACACCTCTTTTTTTGAGGGTTTTTTTTGGAGTGCTGACAGTGCGGGACTTCGGCATGTGAGACTGCTATACTTCAATGGATATACAGTATCAGACCTATGAAGAAGCATGAAGGACATCATCATTCGGGAGCCGCGGACACACAGCATTTGACGGCATTGGAGCGCGCGCACGGCCCCCTTCCGCAACTCATGATCGGCGACATCGTCCTCGTGCGCCATAAAAAATCCCTCACCAGGAGGTTTTTACGCAAGGTCACTGACAGTTATTGGGATCACACGGCGCTTGTCATTTTCTCCAGAAACCCCGAGAAGGGGTACTCGAGCAACATCGTGGCCGAGGCGATTCAATATCACACGATAGACGCTTGGCGGCGCGGCGTTGAAGTCCACAAAATGGATCGATATCTGAACGAGCCTGATCTGTACGACGTCGGCGTGAAACGCTGCATGAACATCGACGATGAAATTCGCGATCATGTGCGTGCCTTCACGCTCATGAACGTCGACGCGCCGTATTACCGATTGCCGTTCGCTGACTTGGCGCTCGCTTCCGTTTCCAAATGGATCAGGAAGTTCGTCTTGAAGCGCCAGCGCTTCACCTGCAGCGGACTGATCCAAAAAGCCTATTGGAATGCCGCGCCCTGGGAACGACGACACAGTTTCGCGTTCCGCGATTTCGGCGATTCGCCGATCGAGCTCCAGGAACTCGTTTCTCCCGGCGACATTGCGCGCAGCGACGTCTGCGAATGGATCTGGAATCGGCACTGATATGCGCGCCGCGCGATACGACGATATCAAAAGTGCAGTGCGGAATTTGAGGGTTGCCGACATCATTCTGACGAGAACAAAAAACGCGAACTGGCTCTTGCGCGGAGTACGAAACATGAGCAGGTCGCATTGGAATCACAGTGCACTTGTCTTTCAAGTCGTTCACCAGAAAGACGCGGATCCGGAAGTGTTGATCGTCGAGGCGCTTGATCACGGCATCGAGATCCATCGCTTGCACAACTATCTTGATACCAAGGAGTTCGACGTGGGTATCAAACGCTTGCCGAATTTAACGGAACAGGAGCGCGAACGCATTCTCGGCTACTTTCTTGAAAAGATCGATACGCCTTACGATTTTACGAGGCTCTTCGGGTACATGCTAAACCGCATCGCCCTGAAGATCGCCGGCGTGAAAGTGCGCGACATGATCGCGCAGAAGATCATCAACGTCGACAACTTCGTCTGTTCAAGCTTTACGCAGCGCGCCTTCTATCTCGGCGTCTCACCGAACAAGCGCGACCGCGTCCTTTTTAAAGAGACGGAGGATACGAACTTCCTGTACCAAATGGAGTTCATTTCCCCGGGAGACATCGCGAAGAGTCCGGCTGCGGAACGGCTCTACAACCCGCACGATTGACCGAACCCCTTGCATGCCGCGAGGGGTTTTTGGTAGGGCGCGTCATATGCCTGCCAACATCCTCTCTGCCGCGCTGATCGGCGTCGACGCAGCTCCGATCGAAATTGAGTCTGACGTCGCGAACGGCTTGCCTGCGTTCGTGATCGTTGGGTTGCCGGATACATCCGTTCAAGAGGCGCGCGATCGCGTAAAGACGGCCCTTAAAAACAGCGGATTCTCGTTCCCCCGTACGCGTCTGACGGTGAATTTGGCGCCGGCTGACCTGCGTAAGGCCGGCCCCTCGTTCGATTTGCCAATCGCCGTTTCCATCATGCTCGGCTCCGGCGAGCTCAAGCATGAAAGCGTGCAGGGTGCGCTTTTTCTCGGCGAACTCGCGTTGGACGGTTCGCTGCGTCCGGTGGCGGGAGTCCTGGCTGCAACCTTGCTCGCACAAAAGCTCGGAGTCTCGCGGATTTTCGTGCCATCGGAAAACGCAAGCGAGGCCGCGCTTGTACCCGAAATGTCGGTCTTCGGGGTGCCAACCCTCGCCGCACTTGTCGCTCATCTGCACGGTTCGCAAACCCTCGAGCCGCAGCCTCAGACGAGGCCGGCCGAAATCGAAACAGTCGAGAATGGCTACGACTTCTCCTCGATCGCCGGTCTCGAACAGGCGAAGCGCGCTTTGGAAATTGCGGCAGCCGGCGGTCACAACATCCTTCTTTCAGGAAGCCCGGGCGCAGGCAAGACGCTTCTCGCACGCTCGATCCCTTCGATCCTGCCACGTATGACATATGAAGAAGCGTTGGAAGCGACGCGCATTCATAGCGTGGCGCACCTGCTTCCGCGCTCATCCCCTCTTTTACAATCACGTCCGTGGCGAGCGCCTCATCACACGGCAAGCACGGCGGCCGTGATCGGCGGCGGCACGAATCCGCACCCGGGCGAAGTCACGCTCGCGCACCGCGGCGTTCTTTTTCTTGACGAGTTTCCGGAATTTCCGCGCCCCGTCTTGGAAGGGTTGCGCCAGCCGCTTGAGGACCGCCGCGTGACGGTCAGTCGCGCTTCTGGCAGTTTGGAATTTCCCGCCTCGTTCATGCTCGTCGCCGCGCGCAATCCCTGCCCATGCGGCTTCTTCGGCGATCCGGAGCGCGCCTGCGTTTGCACACCGTCATCACTCGAACGCTATCGCAAGAAAATTTCCGGCCCGCTTCTTGACCGCATCGACCTCTACGTCGAAGTGCCGCGCACGCCGTATGAAAAATTAGCTGCCGCAGGCGAAGCAGAAACGTCGCTGGTTGTGCGAGAACGAGTGAGCGGCGCGAGAGCCGTGCAAGCGGAACGAAATGCAGCCTATCGCGCGGTTACGAACGCTGATATCCGCGGTCGAGATTTAAAAGCGCTTTGCGCGATCCCTCACGAGGCGGAAACGCTTTTACTTGCCGCATCCAAAACGCTGCGTCTCTCACCTCGCGCCATTCATCGATGCCTCAAGGTCGCCCGAACGATTGCCGACCTCGCGAGACGTGCGCACATTGAAACCGCAGATGTCGCAGAAGCGTTGCAGTACCGTCCGAAGCAGGAATAAAAAAAGCGCGGCCTTGAAGCCGCGAGGTCGAATCAACTGAGGAAGAAGAGCGTGTCGAGAACGAGGAGCACAGCCGCACAGACGTAGAGTGCCGTCGCGTAGGGCAGAACGTGCGTCACACCGAGGACTACGAACACCGCCCCAGAAATCATGCGCAGAATCAGCCAAAGCATCGCTACTCCCAACTTGCCGCTCGTTCCGTTCGTGGGCCTGCCGAACCAGCTGTCGAGACTTGCCGTGAGGAAGCCGAGGGCGATCCCCAAGCCTGCTATTGCGAGGATGAACGTTCCTCTGCCTGTCACAAGCGCGTACTGAGGTGCGAGTAGGCAACCGGCGATGATGGAGAGAAGGGCGAGAATAATGAGCAGTCGCATCGTTTCCTCCTTGGTTGGCGCAACCCTAGCAAAAGTATCCGAAAATGAAAAGTCCACGGCGTGAGGCCGTGGAACCTATTTCGTCTCAAGAACCAGAAACAAATAGAACGATTGAAGACCGACGAAGATCCACTGCGCGCGCTCATGAAGCAGCTGGGATGCGTCCGGCCAAACCGTAACACCGAGCAAGACCGCTATCGTGGCCGCGAGAAGCATGAGAACAACGAAGACGACCAGCATTCCAAGAGCGCCGCTCGCGCCGCTTCCACCGAATGCTGTGCCGATCAAGAAGATGAAGAGTCCACCACCTACAGCGAAGAGTGAGAGCCTCCAGGCCAACTGACCCATCGTAGCTGCCGTCGCGAAGGCGAGCACCAGATGAGCAGCCACGGAGAGTAACAAGACCGACAGACACAGTGCCAGAAAGCGCGTGATGTCCGAACTCTGGCCATCCTGGATCCTATTCGATTGACGCGCCATTGTGAACCTCCGAGCAGTGGGTTTCTCGTCGCGGCGATCGTACCCGATCATTCTTTGAAATTCAAGAGAAAACCCCCGACTGGGTCGGGGGTTTCTTTCTAAGCCATCGGCGTGGTCGGAGGCGTTTGCGGCGGAGATGGTGCTTTATCTTCCGTGCCGTATGCGAGATACACGTAGAGGATCAGATTGAAGGGCGAGAGAATAGCGACGAGGCCCCACCATTTCTCGACTCCGAAACGTTCGCACAGAGCCATCGTGGCCATGATGAGCGCTACGATGTTTACGATCGGGAGGAAGAAAAGGATCAACCACCACATCGGCTTCTTCGCGATCTTGAGAAGCAGCATGACGTTGAGCAGCGGCAGGACGGCGAACCACTTCGGTTCCTCTTTCGTACGTTCCGCCATCTTCCAAAGCGCGAAAGCCATGACAATGTGAAAGAGGCTGAACACGACCCAGGGCGAAAACCCGAACGGTTGAGTGGCAATCATAGTCGTTACTTATAGTAGGTAAGTGGGTTCACGCGCTTGCCGTTCACGTAGATCTCGAAGTGCAGGTGCGGGCCCGTCGAGCGGCCGGTCGAACCGACCATACCGATCGATTGTCCCTTCGTCACCTGATCGCCGACCTTCACATACATCTTACTATGGTGCGCGTAGCGCGTAACCATGCCGTTGCCATGATCGATCAGGATCATGTTGCCGTATCCGCCCGAGTTCCAACCCGAGAAGGTCACGATGCCGGCATCGACAGCATACGTCGCATTCGACAAGGTGCCGTTGATATCGAGGCCTGGGTGGCGAACTTTGAAGTATTGGTTGATGCGTTTCTGATCCGTCGGCCACACCAAGTCCGCGCCTTCCACGACTTGGCTCGGCGGTGCTTCAGCCGGAGGCTTGAAGACATCGCGTACGTCGCCCAGTCGAGGCGGGGCCGCCGGAGCCGGCGCGCGCGTCACAACCTGCGGTCGGCCATCAGGAATCACGAGTTCTTCGCCGATCTGAATTTGAGACGCCGACGCGACGCGGTTCGCCGCCAAAATCTTACTGACGTCCGAGTCGTATTTCTTCGCGATGGCACCGAGCGTTTCTCCGCGTTTCACGGTGTGCAGAACACCCGTAACCGGAAGAATCGTCAGCTTCTGACCGAGACGCAACACCGAACGCGCGGTCAGATCATTGGCCCAAAGAACGGTGTTGATGCTGACTCCGTATTTTTTAGCGATGCTGCTGACGGTATCGCCCGACTGCACTTCATACAAACTCGGTTTCGAGATCGCGATCTCTTCGTGTTCGGGGGCGACAGGCTCATCCGTTCCGCCAATCACGCCAGGAATCGCCACACCGCTCTGATCGTAGGTGAGCGGCATCGTCTCGGGCGAAGTAGCGAGGGAAAGTTGTTTTGTCGACGTCGCTGCACCGTCTGGAACAGAGTTCAGCTGGGATTCCGCGTAGACGTCGCCGGAGTCGGGGCTGACATACTCATCCGTGGCTACATTGAAGAGATCGAAGAACATAGCCTGCTTCACTTCTTGACCGGCGTCCGTGCTGGCACCGTGCGCGTACAAATTGCTTGTCGCTACGAATACAGAAATGATGGCGATGACGGCATGGACGACGTACCGATGGCCGAAAATCGCAAAGAACGTGCGGCGCACCGGCGGCAAGAAGGTCGTCGCCGAAATTTTCAATCGCAACAAAACTCGGTAGAGAAAAAAGGCGACACGACGCAAAAAAGCCTTCCAAAGAAAGACGAAGGGGACGGCCAGAATCTTCAAGAGAACGAAAAGCACCTTGCCGATTGCTTTGGCTAATTTCAGCAAAAGCAACAGGAACTTTACAAAGTACTTTTTAAGGGGAGTTGGCATCTAGGAAACGCCTTTTTTCACTAAAATTAGCCGAATTTCAACCATCACAACCTCGGCAACCGATGACTCCAGGGTAGGTCTTTGGGGAGGGAGCGTCAAGGAACAAAAAAGAACCGGGTGAGCCGGTTCAACTCGTCGCAGACTGCGTTCCTTCACGTTCTGAGCGCCGCATACGCATGTACTCGCGCAAAGAGTTCGGAAGGTACCAGACGATCTGCGCGACACGCACGATGAAGGTCACCCACCAC
>JBPOIQ010000024.1:0-12220 GCA_052034355.1 Minisyncoccota bacterium | reverse complement strand
GCGATATCGTCGCGAAGCGCCGCGTCGGCCAAAAACGATTCGACGTCGGGATACTGTTCGGCGAAGCCTGCGATTTGTTCCAGATCTTCGAGGCGATCGCGATAGTCGGGGTATTCGTTTTCCAAATAGGTCTTATACTCGGAATCCGCCACCGTGCGAAGCAGGTTCGAAGGCGACGGGCGCGCATCGAGAATGTCGCCGAATGTTTTCAAGAACGCCTTCCAGCCGGCAGCCGCGCGTGCCGGAAGCCCGGACGCGGCGTCGTCCGCGACGTCGTCCAACGTGGACAACGAACGCACACGCTCAAACAGGCGCACAGCCGTCGCCGGACCGATGCCGACTTGGAGCGAAAGCACGCGCATCCAGGCGACCTCATCATCCTTATTCGTAGCGATGCGCAAAAACGCGAGCGCGTCCTTGATATGCGCGCGGTCGAAAAATTTCATGCCGCCGCGGTAATCGTAGGGAATGCCGCGCTTCATGAGTTCGAATTCCAGCGCCTGGGAATGGAAGGTGGCACGGAAGAGCACGGCGATTTGCTCGTACGGCGTGCCTTCATCGTGCAACTCGGCGATGCGCTGGGCAACGAATTCCGCCTCCTGGGCGCCAGAGACGGCTGTTACGACAGACGGCTTGGCGAACGACGCCTTTACGCTTTTGAGCTCTTTCGGGAACTGCTCGGTATTTTTGGAGATGACGTCGTTGGCGAGATCGAGAATCTCCGGCGTCGATCGATAGTTGGTTTCGAGACGGAAGGTTTTGGTATTCGGGAACAGTTTCGGAAATGCCAAGATATTGCGGATGTCCGCGCCTCGGAACGAGTAGATCGACTGCGCATCATCGCCTACGACCACGACATTGCCGTGTGCGGTGGCCAGCCGGCAAACGATTTCCGCCTGCACGCGATTGGTGTCCTGATACTCGTCGACTAGGATATACCGGAATTGCTCGGCGTACCGTCGTCGCGAATCATCGTCTTCGCGGAGAAGCTTGGCCGTAAGCAGCAGTAAATCATCGAAATCGACGGCGTTTGAAGCGCGCTTTTTCGCCATGTAGCGGGCGACGACATCTTCAATGGACGCCGCGTGGTCGCGAAAAGCCGGGTGTTTAGCTTCGATTGTTTCAGGAATCGAAAGGCCAGCATTGAATGAAAATGAGGCGAGGCTCAAGAGCACGGCCGGGGAAGGAAAACGCTTCGCCTTGGTATCGACTCCGAGCTCCCGCACACAAGCCTTCATCAAATCCTTGGCGTCCTCGGAGTCGAGAATCGTAAAACCTTCGCGGAGCCCGACGCGGTTTCCCCTCTCCCTCAAGATGCGGTGACAGACGTGATGGAACGTACCTCCCCACAAACGTCCTGGTTCAGAGCCGACCAAGGAAGCGACGCGCTCGCGCATTTCGCGAGCCGCCTTGTTGGTAAACGTCAAAAGCAAAATATGCTCGGGTTGCACCCCTTTTTCCAAAAGATACGCCACGCGATAGACGATCGTGCGCGTCTTGCCGGAGCCGGCGCCGGCCAGCACCAAGCACGGTCCGTCGCCATTCATGACGACAGCGAGCTGCTCTTCGTTCAGTTCCGCCGCATAGTCGATGCGGAAATCCGGAGCCTCGCCGTTTTTCTTGAGGACGTAGGTTTTCATGGCGACAGTCTAGCCTCCGAACGGCGAACAAGGCAAATAAAAAAACAGAGGACATGCCTCTGTTGAGAACCGCGGCCAACGCTACGGACGCGCTATTTCCGGCTTCGGCAAGGTACGCAGGGCAGCGACCACCTTCCGTCGAATCCCAGGCGTCGGTGTTGCGATACCGAAGGCCCAATAACACGCCACAAGCCCCGCATCATCGGAGTCAAGCATGAGTCCGAGCCCTTCGATTACCGCCATGTCAGATGTGTGCGGGTGATGCTCCGTTAGGCACACCTTGATGAGATTGGCGATATCGTCCGTGGAGCGCACCGCAAGACACGTCACCATGAGCTCCGCGAAACGATCGGGATCGTCAGCCGCCTCGCTTTCTCGCAAAAGGAACTGGAACCGCTGTTCGCTATCCATGATCTCGTCGAACGCCATTTTGGACTCCACTTTCTATCCGCGCTTGCGGACGGATACGTGTTTGGGTCGCGTACGGGACATCGAAGAGATTACGAAGGTTAAGGCGCTTTCGTCAAGGGAGTCTCCGACGCGCGGCAGCCGCCCGAATTTTTCCATCAAATAGTCGCCAAGCGTTCCGTTGAACTCGATCGCGGTATTGAAAAAGTGGTTGATCTTCGCGATGTCGGTTCCTTCATCCGCCAAAATCTCCGTTTTCGAAACGCGCTTGATCGTTTCCGGCCGAACGTCCTTCTCGTCGGTGATTTCACCAACCAATTCCTCCAAAACGTCTTCAAGCGTCACAACGCCGACCATGCGGCCTTCGGCATCCTCCACAATCGCTAAGTGCTGCTCGCGCTGTTGAAAGAGCGGCAGGAGATCGTCCGCCGGAGTGTCGTTGCGCGTCCGAAGCGCTTCCTGCAAAAAATCGGTAGGCGTGGCTTGGAATTCGTCGCGCGCGATCGCCGATATCAAATCGCGGGTCAGCGCCACGCCTACGACTTGCTCGCCGTCTTCGCCAAGCACGGGCACGCGCGAATGGCGCAGGTCCAAGATCTTCCTTTTTTGCTCGCCGAGTGGAGTGAAGCCGAGAATCGTTTCGACAAGCGAGGCGGGGGTCATCATATCGTCCGCCGTAATGTCGTTCAGGCGAAAAACGCGACGGATCATTCGCGACTCATCGGCTTCAAGACTGCCCTCGGCATGCCCCATCTGCGCCATGATCTTGATTTCCTCTTCCGAAACCGTCTTCACGTCATGCGAAGGGCGGAGACGCTTCAAGGCTCGATCGATCAGCCAAAGAAGGGGCTTAAAAAGACCAGTGAGAAATAGCACTGGCGGCGACACGATCGGAGCCACGCGCTCCGCATACGATTCACCGAGCGTCTTCGGGATAATCTCGGCAAAAACGATCACGCAGAACGTGAAGAGGCCGATAAAAACGCTCAATCCGAAAGAGTGGAACACCTCGTGAGCGATAACGCCTTCAACGGTAGAACCGACGATTGTGGCGATGTTATTGACGATCACGATCGTACCGATCGGATACGTCATGTTGTCCTTGATCTTCAACAACGCTTTGCTGCCGGGTTTTCCGGCAAGCACCATCGCTTTGACTTTGGCGTAGGAAATCGAAAACAACGCGGCTTCCGCGCCTGAAGCGAAAGCGGCCAGCAAGAGAACCGCGAGGGACGAGAGAATGAGAGCGGTCATCGGAACTGAATGAGCAGCCAGATGAAAAATGCCGCCGCTCCAATGATCCAAAAAAGCAGAAGAACGAGACAGGCTGCAGGAGGACGTCCGCCGCCCGTAGAAATGGCATGCTGCCTCTCGGATTTACCTCCCAAGAAATCAAAAAGATTCTTGAATGCGCCCTGAAGCGGCATGCCGCTTCTCAAAGCAACGGCGCGATGTATGTTGGGCAAACTCATGACGCCCAAGCCGGCGGCAAACAGCGCATCGCGGCCGACACGGCCTTGCACCGCCTCGAAATGTACGCGATCCGTCAACGCCTTCCGGAGATAGTCCCGGTAGCCGGTTAGTGCCCGAGCTATCTTCTCTCCCTCGGTGGTGAACCGTCCGTTTTTGTCCGCCCACCCCCTCTCGAACATGCGCTGCGAGATGAGTTTTTCGGCGCCGATCATGCCGATAAACCCCGGCTTTTCAACCGGATACATGGTCGCCATTTTCAACTGAAACGGCGTGTGCGCGGCGTCCTCTCGAAGACGCGCAACGAGCCGTTTTGAGGCTGGATCGTAGACCAAGCTGCCTTCGTCCGCTAGTTCCAAAAGCGCGGTCGCCATCGCTCGCTCAAACGTCTTCTCCTTTTCCGGCGGCAGGAAAAACGCGGCTTCGTGGGCAAAAAGTCCTTCTGGCGCTTCAAACTCTGTGGTGATTGCTGACATGGAAGCTATTCTACCACGATCCCCCGCCACCGCCTCCGAAGCCGCCGCCGGAGAAACCGCCGCCGCCGGAACCCGAACGGGACGACGGTACGGAAACCGCCATCATGGATGAAGACCAATTCTGCATGTTTTTTTCGAAATCGACGGTTGACCAGGCGGCCATGTTGGCGCCGTGATACCAGTTCGGCGGTTGCATCTGAAGATGCGCGAACGCCTTTGCCCATTTCGCGCCAAGACCGAAAGCGATCGCGTACGGCAAGGTCCGAAAGAACACGTTTTGATCTTCCATCCACGGCGCGCGATACTTCTCAACCTTGGAAATGAATTCCTTGTATCCGCTTGCGTGCCGCGCAGCTTCAAGGCCGGTCGCCGACCATTTCGGCATGAACCAGCCGAAGAGCATGATGACAGCGCCGCTTATGAGAAGAGGCCCGGTAAAGGAACCAAAGACAAAACCGGCGACGAGCACGGCCCCGCCGACGCCCATCCAAAGGCCGCGTACGTGGCCAGGATCTTTGGCAAAGAAACCGCGCTCCGTGAGCGATGCCATAACACCTTTGACGAAGGCTTGAACCTGCACATGGAACGTTTTTTTCAGCGAGGAAAGCTCAACCTTCTCTCCCACGGCGCCCGTAAACAAACTGGTCAGAAGATGAAACTCGAACGGTCGCAACGAAGCATCCGCTCGAACATCTTTGGCGGAAATGAGCGCGTATTCCTTGGTCGTGCGCAGCAATCCTTTTTTCTCTGTCTCCTCGATCGTCAGGTACCCACGCGACGCCAAGTCGATGATCGTCGCGGTCACATCTTTGGCGTTCGCGCTCTGAGTGAGCAGCGCGCGCGTTTCCGCCGGAGTGAGGCCTGCGGGCGGTTCGTACTGCGTCACGATCGTACCGAGCGGCGCATCGTCTCCGTGCTTTCTCCAGGCGCGGTATGCGAACGCGAATACCGCGAACGGCAGGAGCCACGGACCGTACTGCAGAGCCGCCCACAGCAGGCGCTTGAAAAACGAAGGTCCGGCCACGGCCCCCTTCGGAAAACCAACGGCAATCGTCATCGGATCGCCGACGCGCGCGGAAACGAATTCCAAAGTCGAACCATCGTCACGCGTCATACACTCTTCCGACACGGAACCGTATGTCCCGGTATAACACCGGCTTTGCGTCGCCGCGACGCCTGCAGGAAGCGTCACGCGCGCTGTTACGACGGGCAGTGGCGCGTCCCAGCCTTCGCCGGTCACGTTCCAATAGATTTCGTCAAAGTCTTCAAAACGTCCGATCGCGTTCTCGACGCGATACGTCAGCTCATAAGCATGCGTGCCGGACAATGTTCGGTCGGCATCGCCGATTTTCCAGACCACGTTTCCGTTTTCCTTCGAGGTCGAAACGCGTTCGGGTTCTCCGTCGCGGAGCACGCCGACCAGGTCGACGCGCAGACGATAGGATTCGCCCTGATCGTTCGTGCCTTGATACGGAACGTACCGGTAGATACCGTGCCGTTCCGTCAAAAAATCCGCCACGACACGTTCGCGCACCTCAAGCGATCCGTCTTCTCGCACCACCACGTCGGAGTGAAATTCCTCCACGCTCCAAACCGCTTGCCCGAACGCGGGCGCAAAAGGCACGAAGAGACCGAGCGAAAGCGCGATCGTGGCGAGAAGACGTTTCATATCAGCGGAGGTATTTCGCCTTGTTAGCGTTATGTTCGTCGAGCGTTTTGGCGTAATGGACGTTCCCCTCTTTGTCGGTCAGGAAGTACCAGTACGGATTGCTCTTGGGACGGATCGCCGCCAGAATCGCCGTCATGCCAGGGTTTCCAATTGGACCGGCTGGCAAGCCGCGATACTTATAAGTATTCCAGGGATGATCGATACGCGTCTCTGCATAACTCACCGATGGCTTCGAGTGGCCAGTGATGTAATTGACCGTCGAGTCGGCCTCGAGTCCCTTGCCCGCGTCAACGCGTTTCCAAAACACATCGGAGACCATCGCACTATCCTCGACGCCGCGCACTTCCCGTTCGATCACGGAAGCCATGATGACGATATCGCGGATCGAACGTCCAGAAGCCGCGATCTCCTTGCGAAGTTCAGGCGTAAGCTTGGTTTCGAAGTTATCGAGCATGCGCCGCACGAGCGCCTTCGCGCCACCGTCCGCGTAAATGCGATAGGTATCGGGAAACAAATACCCTTCGAGAGACGCCGTTTCGGGCAAACCGTTCAATGCGGAATACGACGCGGCCCAGTCCGGCAAAGCGCCCGCCTTCACGAACTTGGCGCTCTCCCCCACTTCGGCATAAAACTCCTTTTGCGATGCGACGCCTTCTTTCTCCAAATACTCGGCGATATCGTCGAGCGTCCAACCTTCGAGAATCGTGACGTTTCGCTCGTTCGTGATCGGCTTCCCGCCGGCAAGCAGCGCTTCGATCTCGCTAGTCGTCATGGACGGCGACAACTCAAAAGCGCCCGACGAGAACTTCGCCTGATTCCCCCGTCGCCAGGCGACGAATAGAAAAAATCGTTCGCTGCGAATGAGTTTCGCTTTCTCAAGGCCTTGCGCGATGTCGCGCGCGCCGTCGCCGGGATTCACGACGTACACGACGTTCTTTATCTCTTTCGAGGCTGGGCGGTCGGAACGTAAAAAGACAAAACCGCTCAAAGCGATTATGATCAATGCGCCGGTCAACAGAAGCTTCATAGCGTTTGGTCGATCAAAGCAAGAACATCGCGAAGACATGCATCCAGGGGCCGGGCGGTATCAACAACAAGCTCGTCCGGAACTACGTACCTCTCTTCATTTAAGAGTTGCTGCGCATCAAAAAACTTCATGCGATGATCGGGGAACTCGGTTCGCGCTTCAAGACGCCCGCGCCAAACATTTTGATCCGAACACACGGTTCGAATCGCGAGCACGCGGCTTTCATAACGAGCCGCCAAAGCAACGGCTCGTTCGTACAAGTCCGGATACGTCAAAGGGCTATCACAGATCACATCGATACCCTGAGACAGACATCGTTCGGCGATACGCAGCATAATCTCATACGAGAAACCACCGACCCATTCGTCGCGATAACGCGTATCAAGGATGTCTTTTATGTCATCCTTATCGATCACTGCCGCCCGCAAGTGTCGCCCAAACGCGTCCGCGAGCGTCGATTTGCCGGTACCAGGCCTTCCGCGTAACAGAACCAGCATGCTTATTTTTTTATCTCAAGAATACCGAGTTTAGCGAGCGCGACGAATGCGAGCGAAATGGCCGCGAGCGAACGTATCTCGCCGCGGGCGATCATGCCGGGCAGCTCTTTCGGATCAACCAGGAACGTCTCGATGATTTCACGAGGGTCGTCGACAGGTTCTCCAAGACGACAAACGTTACGCGCGATGTAAGCATGAAAGATCGATCTCGAAGAGGTTGGATTCGGGATGTGGGCGCCGAGCGGCTCCCATTCACCTCCGCCGTAACCCGTTTCCTCCATCAACTCACGCTGTGCGGCAATCAACGGATCCTCACCGGCTCCGAGGCCGCCGATCGCAAACTCCGTCACGACCTCCCTCGCCCCGTGCTTGTATTGCCGATTCATGACGACCATACCGTCTTCGGTAAGCGCGAATACTTGCGCCCCGCCCGCTTTGTCATTCACGAAGAATTCGGAATAGACGCTGCCGTCCGGCAACTCAACCGTGTCCTGCACGATGTTCCAATATCGGTTCTTAAAAGCCGTTTTTGAGTCGAGAATTTTCCAATGTTTGATTTCCATATCAGAGATACTTTTTCATCTTTTTCTTTTCAAGTGCCTCGACGATCTTTTTGACGTCTTGCGCGCGGCTCTTCGGACAGACAAGCACGACGTCTTCGGTTTCGAGCACGACCATGTCCTTGAGCCCAGCAGTCGCGATCAATTTTCCGGTAAAGCTGTAGAGCAAGTTTCCGCTCGAATCATGACTGACATGCTTTCCGCGCACGACGTTCGCCCCGGGTCGGCCGGAGAGGACGTCATGTACCGCGCGCCAATGACCGACGTCCGCCCAGCCGAAGTCGGCGGGCACGACGACCATCTTTTTTTCTTTTTCGAGAACACCATAGTCGATTGAAATCGGAACGATGCGCTCGAACGCCTTGGCAAGCGTCTTTTCGAAACGCGGCGTGCCTGAAGCTGAGCGGATCTGCTCCAAGAGCTTCCATGTTTTCGGAAGGTGCGTCTTAAACGCGTTCATCAGCACTTTTGCGCCGGCGACGATCAGCGTCGGATTCCAAAGATATTCCCACTGCGCGATGTAAGCTTCGGCCGTGGCGAGATCCGGCTTTTCGCGGAATCCTTCAACGTCAAAAATCTCGTCGTATCCGCCATGACGCTTGAAACGCATGGCTTGCGAACCCATCTTGATGTAGCCGTAGCCTGTCTCGGGGTATGAAGGCCTGACGCCGACCAAAGCGATCTTGCCCGACTTCCGCGCCGCTTTTTCGGCGAGACGGATCACGCGCCAGTATTCTTTTTCGTTTTTCACGTAGGCGTCGGAGTTGATCGTGGCCACCGTTGCTCGCGGATCGCGCGATAAAGCCACCGCCGCACCGAAACCGATCGCCGCCGCCGTATCGCGGCGCATCGGCTCGACGAGCAGGTTCGCCGCCGGGAGCTCCGGAACGTCTTTTCGAATCAATTCCGCCTGCGCAGCATTCGTGACGATCAAAATGCGGGACGCAGGCAAACCGGTACGCAACCGTTTCCATGTGGAACGCAAAAGCGTATCCGTTCCCAGGATCGGTTGGAGCTGCTTCGGAGTATTCCTGCGGGAGACCGGCCAGAGGCGCGTACCGCTGCCGCCAGCCAGAAGAACGGCGTAAAGGCTCATGCGTCGCGTTTTTTGTATTTGCGGAAAACGGGCAGAAACTCGAGATACGGCTCGATCGCTTTCGCGACCGGACGCGTAACAAGAGCTGCGATGGCCGCGACGGCCGCGCCTGCAAGGAGGTCGGTAGGATAGTGCACGCCGACGAAAACGCGAGAGAGGCTCACTCCGACCGCGAGCACGCAAAGCGCCGCGCCCCACTTCTTGTTGTGCAGCAAGAGACCGAAGGCCAGCGCAAACGATGCTGTCGCATGGCTCGACGGAAACGATTTTTCAGCGGCCGATTTTTCGATCAGTTTTACGACATCGGACAAGACCACGAAAGGTCTCGGTCGGAACCAAAGGAAACCGATCACTCTCTCGGTAGCGAATGCCAGCACGAATCCCACGAAGACATGCCAGGCGTGCTCGACGCGGTTCTCGAACTCCGACGTCTTCCAAGCGCAAGCAACGTACGCGACGACCAGCGCCGCCATGAGGACGATCAGCCATTTCGCTCCGAAAATAAAGACAGCGTCGGCGACGACGTTGCGTCCGGCCAACCCGTTGAGCGCATGAAAGATTTGAACGTCGTACTTCATCAATGGGCCAGGAGACGGGTCATGGCGAAGATTGTCGCGCAGCCCAAAAGGAAAAAGGAGGACTGGCGTACCATCATCGAGCGGCGCCGTTCTTTATGAATCTCGGGGACAAGGTCGGACGCTGCGATGTAAATCAACCCACCGGCCGCAAAGCCAAGCAGTATCGGAAGCACTCCGACAACTTGCGTTGAAAAGAAATACGCAAGGATTCCTCCGACAAGACTTGCAAGCCCAGAAAAAATATTGAAGGCAATAGCGCGCGCGGGTTTCATGCCGCTCGCCAGGAGCACGCTGAAATCAGCGACCTCTTGAGGAATCTCGTGGAGGAACACCGCCACGGTCGTCGCGATGCCCACCACCGGACTCACGAGGAATGAAACGGCGATCGCGATGCCGTCCAAAAAGTTATGCAAGGTGTCGCCGACAAGCACCATCGTCGAAGACGTGTGCACGTCGCAGTGTTCTTCGTGGCAGTGATACCAGAAAAGAAGTTTCTCGATGATGAAGAAGAGCAGGAATCCTCCGAGGATCGCGAGCATCGCTCCGTCAGCCGCATGCTCGCCAGAGGATGCTTCAAAGGCCTCGATCGCTTCGGGAAGCAGATCGAGAAACGCGACCGTCAAAAGCGTGCCGGCGGCAAAACTCAAAAAGTCGTGGGAACGGTCGTGGGACCACAATTTCCCCTTATAAAGCAGGAGGGCGAGCAGGAGGGCGATGAGCCCCGACAACGTGCTGGCCGTCAATATCCAGAGAAGTGTCATGGAGGGATCTTAGCGTAAAACCCTTTACGAATCCAGTCGGGGGTGGCTTTTCCGCATCGGCAAGTCCGCGGCGATCCAGGCGGGCTTTTCGTTCCTGCTGAAGTCGATTTGATCGGTTTCCGTCTTTTCGTATCCGGGCTTCACGGCGGTGAGATAGTAGAGGCCGGCACCCACGTTGAACGCATATCGACCTTGCGCGTCGGTCAGGCGGGTCTCGAGGACTTTGTGGTACGGCAGCGACATCACGCGCATGACCGCGCCCGCAATCGGCTTGCGCGTATCGATATCATGAAGCACGCCGTACGACCTCGGCTGCGGCGGCTCCGCGAAGCGCTTGAACACCTGATAGAGAAGCGCCTGAAACAGGAACAACACCAGCATCTTGAGCGAAGGAGAAACCACGAGCGCGAGCGCTCCAAGTACGGGACCAGCGAGCGCCGCCGTTTTGCGCAGGATTTTCTTATTCCTGTCTGACAAGAGCTCGTGCGCCTCTACGGCCGGTTCATTTTTGGGATCAAGCGGAACATTCACCGAAAGCACCTGCGCACCTCCTTCCGCGCGCAAGAGCGTTCCATGATAAATATCCGTATACATGCCATCCTCACTGATCGCTTGGAGCGACACGGCCGGGAATACGAATCCCGGTTTCACGACTTCCAAGCGATATTCCCCCGCTTCCGGAGCAAACGCGAAACGACCGTCCCTGTCGGTGACTTTCGTGGAAACGACGCGGTTCGTTTTCACGTCGATCAAGCGAACCGTCGCAAGATCGATCGGTACTTTCGTTCCGGCATGATAGACGACACCCCAGCGCTGCCGCTTGCGGCGCGAAAAGTACAGCAGCGGTTGCGCGAAGAAAAAGACCGCGACGCGCCCAATGTCACCGAACGGGACGGCTGAAGCGACTGCGGCACCGATACTGGCAAGTACCGAGACGAACGAAACGGGAACGACGACGTTTTTGTTAACAGCCTGTACATCCTCGCGCGCAACGGTTTCCGCCGTGAGCGCGGCAATCTCCTCGACCGAACCGAACGCCGCATCAAGCTCTTCTTTCGAGGGCAGGTACGTCACGAAGACCGCAAACTTCGAAAGACCGCTCGATCCGCTTTCCTCGCCGAGAATCCCGGCGTCGGTCAGCAAGTGCGGCCCCATCGACAATGAGCCAGTGGGCGCTTCCAACGCAAAAGCAACTTCGTAACTCGGGCACCGGCCGATACTGCAAATATCACCAGCGCGCGTCTTCGAACGATAGGTATAGGGCAGCCCGTGCGGCAGCACGTTAAACGGAACCTCCTGCAAATAGACGAGACCGCGCTCCCCGCCGCGCGGCGTGATGCCGGCGTCAGAAATCATTTTTCCCTGCTCGGAACCGAGAACGATGCCGTCGGGAGGAGCGACCGGGTAATAGGCGTTTTGTTCAAAAAAAAGCTCGATCGCGTTGCGGATCGTCTGCATGTCGGAAACGCGACGAGCGTCGCGTGCGCTCACTCGAACGTACTGATACGTCGCCGTGCCGGCCACCGAGAGCAACCCGATGATCGTCGTCGTGATGAGCAATTCGACCAATGTGAACCCTTTCGATTTCATGATGAAGCGAGAGTCTTGCGTGGATAGCGGCACAGGCGGAAAACGGGGCACTTCAAACAGCGCGGACGTCCGGGCACGCACACGGAGCGCCCGAACTGGACGAAGACGCGGTTGACGTGGAGCCAAAGGTCTTTCGGTATCAGCCGTCGAAGAGCTTGCTCCGTTTCGAGCGGGTTCTTCGTGCGCACCCAACCGAGACGGTTCGTGATGCGATGCACGTGGGTATCGACCGCGATCGCCGGCTTTTTAAAAGCATAACACAAAACGCAGCTTGCCGTTTTGCGCCCAACACCCGGGAGAGCCGTTAGCTCTTCCATCGTATCAGGCACGTCTCCACCATGCTCGGCAAGCAGCGCTTCAGCGATCCCCTTCACGGATTTTGCTTTGGCGCGAAACAGGCCAATCTCTTTGATCGCGTCGGCGACCTCCGAAACCTTTGCATTTTTCA
>JBPOIQ010000054.1:0-4072 GCA_052034355.1 Minisyncoccota bacterium | reverse complement strand
AGGTCGGGTTTGAACTCCGGATCGAATCCCCGGCCGACGGGAGCCGTGAGACGATACCGATAGCCGTTTTGCATGCGGTCGCGCACGATGACCGTTTTCATACCTGTTTGTATCGGAAGCAGCTCGTTAGATGGTCGTTGACCATGCCGACGCCCTGCATGTAGGCGTAGCAGATCGTCGAGCCCACGAACTTGAATCCCCTCTTTTTGAGATCCTTGCTCATAGCGTCCGATTCTTTTGATGTGGCGCCGATGTCACTGTTCTTTTTGTGCGCGTTCTTGATCGGCTTGCCGCCGACGAAGCTCCAGATATATTTGTCGAACGTGCCGAACTCTTTTCGGATTTCCAAAAACTTCCGCGCATTAACGATCGAAGCCTCGACCTTCATGCGATTGCGGATGATACCCTTGTCGTTCATCAGCCGGTTAAAATCTTTTTTCGTGAATTTCGCGACATTGTTGAAATCAAAATTCGCGAAAGCTTTCCGAAAATTTTCCCGCTTGTGAAGAATCGTGCGCCAAGAGAGTCCGGCTTGGTTGGCGTCCAGAATAAACGCCTCGTAATGTTTTTTATCGTCGTGTTCCGGGGTGCCCCACTGCGCGTCATGATATTGGAGCATGAGCGGATCCTCGCCCGGCCAGCTGCAGCGTTTTTTGGCGGTTTTCATGCCTCCAGTATAGCAAAAACTCCCCTTTCGGGGAGCGTTTGGTCTATTTCGCGTTTTCGTCCGGTTGATGCAGGCCAAAAAGATTTCCGTCCGGGTCAAGCATGTACGCCTGCCACGCCATGCCGGTCAGCGCGAACTTCGGCATCGCCACACTTGCTCCGGCCTCCTCGGCTTTCTTCATGATGCCATCGATATCCTCGACAGCCATCGTGCAAACGAACCCGTTCGGCGACGTTCCTGCCGGAGAAGTCGCGCCAGAGCGGCGCAGGAGACCGCCATTGATGGCGCCCGGCGTTCCTTTTTCGGCCGTCATGACCATCCAGTACTCCATCTGGCCGCCTTCCCATTTTTTGATGCCCCAACCGAAAACGCCGCGATAGAATTCGACAAGCTTTTCCGGATCGGTCGCGTGAATCTCAAAGTGTACGAGGCTGTTCATGGGTTTTGAATCTTGTGAGTGAATGCGTTCAGAATCGTAGCAAGCTCCTCCGGTTTGGCAAGCATCGGATAATGGCCGGATGCGATCGTCGGCGCGCGCGAAGGCAGCACACGGGCGAGCATCAGGTCTTGGAGCGCTGGGGGCACGCTTAAGTCGTCCAACGTCTTTACGTACCAGCGCGGCATCGTCTCGGGCAGCGACCACTCCGCCCTGTCGAGAAAGATGCGCGGACTTTCAGGAGAGTACTTTTTTAAGACAAGCGCGATTGTTTCTTCATCGAGACCGTTGGCAGCGCGGGCGCGCACGATGTTCGGAGGCGGTTTGAGTGGTCCGAAGCGCGCCGTCAATCGCATAAAAAGACGCTCGAGCCAGGGGCGAATGGAAATCATCGCCTTGCCGGGCTGCGGAATGACGGCGCTCACGAAGACGATTCCCGCGACGCGCTCCGGCATGCGTGCAGCGATCCGCAGAGCGATTTCTCCGCCGATCGAGTGACCGACCAGCACGAACTTTTCAACGGGGAATTTCGCCGCGTCGTCGACGACCGACTGCACGTAATCCTCAAGCTTCAGAGCGCTGAGCGTCTTGTTCGGATCTCCCCGCATCGGCAAATCGACCGCCAAGGCCGGCAGCGTCAAGTGCGGTACGACACGATCCCAGGCCCAAGCGCCGAGTCCCGCGCCGTGAATTAAAAGGAAGCCGAGCGGTTTCATGCGAGCGGCAAGCGTTTCCAAACGACGTAGGAGTAGGCGATCGAAGAGAACGACGTGACGAGCGCCGGGAGCACGATGCACCACACGGCCCACTCGGTCGGCACAAACAGACCCAAGAGCGCGAACAGTGCCGTCGCCTTGAAAAGCCTGGCTCCGAACATATGCGTTTTGTCCCACACGAGATCGTTCGCCAACGTCCATGGCGTGCGGATGCCGACGAACCAGTTGCGCTTGGCCCGGCCCATAACGATGCCGAGCA
Source organism: Minisyncoccota bacterium (assembly GCA_052034355.1). GTDB lineage: Bacteria > Patescibacteriota > Patescibacteriia > SG8-24 > DYFX01 > DYFX01. The sequence goes on along the minus strand of JBPOIQ010000054.1, from coordinate 1,994 downwards.
CGTACCACAAGACCGCAAAAGCCGGCGTCATCCAGCGGACGAACTCGAATCGCATGCCAAGGTTCCACAAGAGCATGATGGCGTGGATGTAGGCCAAAAACGCGATGAGCGCGCACCAAAGCAAGTCGTACTCCTTTCGAAATTTGCCGAGATTCTCCTTGAGCGGATCGATGCGCGGGATCAGCGTATACAGAACCAGGAAGAACAGCATCATCCCTGGCACGAAAAATGCGCCCGCAGATTTAGGCATCGAACCGTCCGCCTGTCCGGCCACGTTCCAATGCGAAGCAAATGTCTCTGGAAGCTGCGGATACAAGAAGACGCTCGCAGCCACACTCGCCGCAAACAGGACACCGACGATCAAAAACGACGTGCGATTCATAGTAATGGAATAACTTCGATTTTTTCCTGGCCGCGCCAATATTCCAGGTGCCACTCCCCTTTCTGCGCTTCAACCAGGCGTTCTTCGACGCCTTCGCGCGCTTTTAACTCACGACGACGTTCGCCGAGTTTCTGGCGAGCCTCGGCTGTAAGACGGGACATAAGCGTAAAGAGAAGGGGTTGTGTCATGATGTTGGAAAAGGTTTACGGTCTTTCTCATGCATCTTCTCAAATGGACGCCCAATCAGATAAAACAATATTGCGAATCCAAACCAGAGTGTCGTCGGATCAAATATGAGTTCGTACAAGCGAATGCTCTCGATTGTTTTTGGCTCGCTCGGCAAATATTTGATAGGGATGACAGCTCCCACTTTTTCTTGATCGTGTCCGATACGATAGAAGCGCGAGCTTTGCTGCACGCCTTTTTCATCATTAAAAATTACACCGATCTCCGTACGACAATGACGGCTCCTGCCAGTACAGTGGTAGTACGAAGATACGACAGTGGCCAACGCCCGCCTTCCATAGATCAACGATTCGTGCATCACGATGAACCACATCAGCCCGAGTCCGACGCCTATAAGACTGACAATTTGCACGGCTGTAAGTTTTTTTCTCCACTTCATAGCATGGCAAAGCCCGGTTTTAGACCACCAGAACCTCTGAGTCGACTAGTTCGCAATCTTTGCCGCCTTTTATACCCTTCTTAGTTCCGTTTGCGCAAAGCACCGAAGCCGCCGCCAAGGTCGATAACGATCGCCAAAATGAGCAGCACTTTTTGCAGCAAGCCCCACTGGCCTCCGAATTCGTTGGCAACGACGGTGTACCAAAGCAGCGTAAACGGCATGAAGACGAATCCGAGGATCTGCCAGAAAAGATGCAGCTGCACGGCGGCGAACCAGCCCGTGAAGAACTTGAGCCACAAGAGCAGCAGGCGCGGGAACCACAGAACGACGAGCGCGAGGAGAATAGGCATAAAAATGGTTAATAGCCCTTGCGGCCAAGGAGACGATACATGTGTTTTTTTCCGGCCTCAACGCCGGGCTGATCGAACGCGTTCACATCGAAGAGTTCGCCCGCCACTGCAGTCGCGATCATCAAGCATTGAAGCAGCCCGCCGAGCGAACGTCCGGTAAGATCGGAAAGGTGCAGCGTACCGTTTGGTCTACGGCTTTCCGTCAACGCCTCAGCAGTTGCCTGACGTTCCGCGTGCACGAGCTTGCGAAGCGTGTGGCCTGAGAAATAGGAAACGCCCTCGATATCCGACCACGGCTCAGGCAGGCGGGCATCAATATCAAAATCATCAATCTCCACGAACGTCACGATCTTATCGGACGGTCCTTCGTTATATAGCTGGATCTGCGAGTGCTGATCGGCGGGGCCAACAGCCGCAACCGGCGTCGGACCGACGTCGACGCGCTTCTTCTTGCGATCCGTTTTTTTTCCAAGACTCTCCGCCCACAACTGGCGATACCACTGTCCGACGAGCGCCAAACGCTTGGCGTACGGCATGAAGACCGAAATCGTCTTTCCGCGCCGATACAGAAGCCACTGAAGCGCGGCGTAGACCATCGGCGCGGATTTGAGCGGCGCGGTTTTCCAAAAGTTCGCTT
>JBPOIQ010000036.1:0-17714 GCA_052034355.1 Minisyncoccota bacterium | reverse complement strand
GGAGCGCTCACGGTGTACCACCGTTTCGAGGAAATGGTGCGTATCGCCGAGGAGGCTGGAGTTGCACTTCTGTGTTTTCCGCTCGTCAATCCATCCGGCTTCGATAGCGGGGAGAGGTACGGCATGGATGGTGCTCCCGACGGCAACAACGACTATCTGCGGTACAAGACGTTCGATGGCAGGTGGGTCTGGGATTTGCGACATGACCATTCCGTCATGGAGTGGCGCTGGTCGTCCGATCCGTCGTTGCCTTTCGTCGTGCCGCTGCCGATCGAGACATGCTTCATGCATACACGTCTCCAATCGATCGACTGGTCGCGCGTCGCGGCGGCGATCGATCTGCATCAGGACCGCTTGTCGCCCGATGTTGGTCCCGGAGCCTATCACTACGCGTTCGGCGATCTCGCCCGTTACGAGGTAATCGTGTCGCGAATCGCCGAGCGGGTTCCCATCCTTTCCGATCGCGATTTCGGAGTCGATCCCAACGACCTCGCGAACGTCATGCGGAGCGATGCTTGGGGCTTTATCGAGCGCCACGACGGCGGACTGAGCGATCTTTGGGATCGCCTCGGCATCCCGCACGCGATCACGGCCGAAACGACCGGGGCAACGCCCATTGGGGACGCAATCGAGGTCAATCTTGAATGGTTCCGAGGGCTCTGCCGCCTCGCTTCTCACCACCGACCCTGAAAGGTCGGTCTTTTATTGCCATCTTTTGAACCTTGTGATACGTTTTCCCCACGAACGTATGCGAAAGACTTCCCTCAGTGTTATTGGCGTCATGGGCCTCGGCATGGTCGGCGGAGCTCTTTTTCGTTATTTTGAAAAAACCCGCGGGCTGATTCAAGGCGAAACGTTGATCGGCTACGATCCGATGAAGCCCGGGTATCAGGACCTTGAACTGCTCCAGAGAGCGGAGGTCGTCTTTATCGGCGTCCCGACCCCGTACCTCATGGGCGAAGACGGAAAAATCGGCTTCGACGAATCCTACGTCCGTTCCGCCATCGAATCGCTTCGCGAACCGAAAATCATCGTCATCAAATCGACGGTGCTTCCTGGCACGACGGAACGCATGCAGAAGGAATATCCGCAGCACAAGTTCCTGTTCAATCCTGAATTCTTGACGGAGGTTTCCGCCGATCAGGACATGAACTACCCCGATCGCCAGTTGATCGGCACGACGGAGCAATCCTACAACGTTGCAACCGACGTTTTGCATCTTCTGCCGATGGCGCCTTTCGAACGCGTCATGCGCGCTCGCGAGGCCGAGATGGTCAAATATTTTGGCAATACCTGGTTCTCAACCAAAGTGATTTTTGCCAACCAGATGTACGATTTGTGCGATGCGCTCGAAATCGATTATGACATCGTCAAAGAAGGCGCCTCCGCTGATAAGCGCATCGGACGGACGCATCTCGATGTTTTTCACAAAGGCTATCGCGGTTATGGCGGCAAGTGCCTGCCGAAAGACACGAGAGCGCTTATCCAACTCGGCGATCAATTGGGCGTCGAACTGGCGCTTTTGAAACGCGTCGAAGAGTTGAACAACGCGCTGGTCGCCTGCAGAGCCGAACAAGCTGCGGCCAAAACCCCCGAAGCCCCAAAAGAAAAGATGGCGGAACCGGCGTAGGGAAAGACGACTATTGACAAGATGGTTGTTTTTTTGCAACACGTACTCGAGTCTTTGATGGCAATTTCCGTGTTCTCCTGATGTTTCTGCATCAGCTCGGCCTGATCAAACTTGATCCCGCCGGGTTTTTTTGTTAGCCTGAATCGTTATGTGGCAGAACAACGGTAAACCGAAAGTGCTGGTCGGCATGTCCGGCGGCGTGGATTCCTCCGTCGCCGCGTCTTTGCTGTTGGATCAGGGGTATGACGTCGCGGGCGCTTTCATGAAAAATTGGTCGGACACCAAAGATCCGAAAACGGGGGAGTGCGCTTGGAAAGAAGAGCGCCGCGATGCGATGCGCGTGGCGGCCCAGCTCGGCATTCCGTTCATGACGTTCGATTTCGAAAAGGAATACAACGCGGCGGTCGTAGATTATCTTTATCGCGAGTACGCCGCGGGGCGTACGCCGAACCCGGATGTTATGTGCAACAGAGCCGTGAAATTCGATCTCTATTTGAAAGAGGCTCTGAAAGCCGGTGCGGATTACATCGCGACGGGCCACTACGCGCGCGTCGCGAAAAAAGCAGACGGTTCGTTCGCACTCCTTGCCGGCCTCGACCGCGCCAAGGATCAATCCTATTTCGTTTTCTCGCTCGGGCAAGAGCAACTGGGGCGCGTACTGTTTCCTGTGGGCGATCTCGATAAACGCGACGTGCGCGCCTATGCCCGCACCAAAGGTCTCGAGACGGCCGAGAAAAAAGATTCGCAAGGCATCTGCTTTATCGGAGAGGTCGAAATTCGCGAGTTCCTGAAGCGCGCGCTGAAACCGAAACCGGGCGCGATCGTCACGACGGCTGGCAAGGTGATCGGAACGCACGACGACGCCCAAGCGTTCACGCTCGGCCAGCGTCACGGTCTCGGCATCGGCGGCGGCGTGCCGTACTACGTTTCCGGCATCGATGTCGAGAGCGGGATAGTGACGGTTGCGGAAGGCGCCAATCATCCAGCACTCTTCAAACAGAAGCTCGAAGCGGGCGAGTGGCACTGGGTTTCCGGACAAGCGCCTGCGATGCCGCTCTACGCGAAGGCGCGCATTCGCTATCGGCAGCCGCTTCAGGAATGCGAAGTACAGGCGACGAGCGTCGGTTACGAGCTGCGTTTTGCTAAGCCACAGCGCGCCGTCACACCGGGACAATTCGTCGTGCTCTATGACGGTGATGAAGTCCTTGGCGGCGGCGTCATTCTGTAAAAATAGAAGCTCCCGAAGGGGAGCTTTTACGTATAGATCGTGCGAAGCAGTTCCGAGCGATCCCAGCCTGGTGACAGCGCGTTACCACGTGCGACTCCGCTGAGTTCCGAGCTGAGACTGCGAGCGAGGGAGCCGCCATCTTTGAGGGAACTGACCCATGCCTTCGGCCACCAATCCGGTTCGGCGCTTCCGGCACCCATCATGGCGCCGACCATCGAAGCGACCGTGTCCGTGTCGCCGCCGGCGTTGATGGCTTCCAGCACGGCAGCCGTCGGTTCGCGGTCTTCGCAGTGGCGATACCAGATGACGAGCGCGAGGGCGACGGACGTAAGTGCGTCCGAACGTCCGGCGCTGCCAAATGCCCAAAGTTCTTCGGGTTGGCAGGAGAGGGACAAGGCTTTCCGAAGCGCGTGGGAGAAACGATCTGAGCCATGATGTTGGAGTTGTAGCGATGCCTCCACATCCTCCACGCGTTTGATCATGTTGAGCTGCGCGTATTCGGCGCTGATGCCGCAGGTGAGATCACCCACGACGCTCGCAACCGCGTAGGCCGCGATGGTGCAAATCGGATCTTCGTGCGTGATGCGTCCGAGATCCCAGACGCGCGCGAACGCCTCTCCCGAATTGAACGCGCGTGTGCCGTGACGCGCTCCGAGAAACGCGCCGAGCGGCGCGATCTTCATCGCGACGCCATTGCCGCGGCTTTGGGAAGCGAAACGTGCCGGGAGCCGCGGATTGCGCGGTTCGGCCTTTTCCCATAGCGCCGCGTTCTTCGCATTGCCTCGGAAGTCCGGCGGCTTGATGATACTGGCGTTCGCGGCGCGGTACCACTTGTCGATCTCGTAGAGCGAGCGCTTGGTCGTGCTGCCCCATCCGGCGACGTCATGCCAGAGCGCGTAGAGATGGTGAAGCACCATCAACTCGTGATGATAGCCGTCGCCTTGAATCAACGCGTCAGCGACGGCGTTCGCGAGCTGGCTGTCGTCCGAGGTGGCGCCCGGCAAAAGCCCGCGCGTGTCCGGAACCTTCCGTTGGACCGGAAGGTCGAACATCGGTCCGGTACAGCCGGTGCCATTCGTTGCAGTCAATACTTCGCTGCGGGACATGTTCTCAAACGGCACTCCGAGCGCGTCGCCCAGATGGACGCCATACATGCAGTTCGTGACAGCTCTTTTCATCCACATGCGTGTCTCCTGGTGGAAGGTGAAAGAACGAAGGGGAGAGCGTAACACCAGGCCTTGACCGCGTCAACGTAAGATTTTCACGGCAGAGCCGTCGATGTGTTAGAGTGTCCTTGAAGATATTTCCCGATGCGACGCGTCATCCACTTTGCCCGCCGCAACAAATTCCTGATTCTCTCAACGGCGCTTCTCATGGTCGGAGCCGGCTGCATTGGCGCTGCACGGGAAACGGGCGATCAGCTGACGGAGGATGCCATGAAACCGATCACGGTGCCGCTCGAGGTCTATCAGCGCGCCACGGAAGTCGCTTCAGGCACCGAAGAGCGTGAGCGACAGATGATCGAGCAGGCTGGAGGACTCAACCAATAAAAAAGCCCCTCGCGATCATAACGGTTCGAGGGGTTTGTCGTCAGTGCTGCTCGCAGCTGCAGCTCGGGTTGACCGGCGGGCTGCAGCCGTCCTGCCGCGGTGACAGGCGCGTGTACGAGGCGGTCCAGTAGGCTTGGCCGCTCGTGGCTCCGAAGCGGAGACGGTTGTAGGCGAGCAGGTAGCGTACGCCGCTGCCGTCGGAAGCGGGGACGCCGTACTCGTTGAACGGCCAGGGGTCATCGACGCGGTAGAGCGTCTCGCCGGCCGGTCCCGCTCCCGGCTGGTATCCGGTGATGAGCGCGACGTGACCGCTCGACATGCTCTGCATGGCCATGATGATCGGTCTCCCGTTGGAGATCTCCACCTGGATCTCGCTCTCGCTGAGCGGTCGGGGGAGAAGCTGTCCTGTGATGCCGAGCTGGCTCAGGAAGATGTTCATCTCCTGGAAGGACGCCGGCTGGTTGCACGGCTGGTACTGGCAGGCGCCGTACTGGCAGCAGATCGACAAGCTCTGGTCGCCGATCTTGGCCGAGGCGAGGTTGCACTCGTTGACCGGGTACGGTGTGCCGGGGATCGTGCGGTCGTAGTAGTTCGACACGTTCGTGATGACTGCTGCCCAACACCACTGCTCGCACCACTGTTGCATCAACCAGAGGTTGAGCTCGGCGCCGGTGGGATCAGCCGGCACGTCGCAGTAGGTACTGGGTTGTCCTTGGCAGTCGAGCGCACAGGTACTCTGGTTCTCACCGATGCCGACGTCGCAGTACTGATCGCCGCAATAGGACGGTGGTTCAGGAGTCCAAGGGCAACCACCAAGGCCGAGCAGAACGAGGGTCAACAGAATCGAAAACGTAAATGAACGCATCCCATCCTCCTTGTGTTGTACGGGAATTCCGGGAAGGTACGCGATTCGAGAAGAAAAGTCAAGATAACAAAGAGCGCATCCGAACGGCGAGAGCGATGGCTCTTTGCCGCGCGAATGCGCGTGGAGGGATCAGCTGCCGGTGGCACAGCTGAAGATCGGACCTAGGCAGGCCCGTGGCAGCGGCACTGGCTGCTGGCAGCTGGCCTCACTGGGGCACCAGACGATATCGGACGACATGCCATCCGCAGTGTCGCAGCACCGACCGAATGACTCGTAGTCGGGGCAGCGTCGCGGGCCGGAGCCGCAGCCGTACACGAATGGCAGGTTGCAGTCGGTCCAGACCGGGTTGCAGCTCGGGTTGCCATCCCGCCAGCAGAACACCGGAGTCTCCGACTCCGGGTCGCAGCGTCCGCTACAGTCCTTCTCGCAGCTGTCGGCAGTCTCGCCGTCGTCGGGATCGCAGACGCCGTCGCCGCAGTTGGCACCGGTGTTGTTGCTGTCGGGCGTGCCCCCGTCAGGGGTCACGCAGCCAGAGGTCTGGCTGCAATTGGTGTCGTCGCTCTCGGTGCAAGCCGAGGCGAGGACCATGATGGTGAGAGACACGATGGAAAGAGCGCGCATGGAATCCTCCTCAGGATCTTGTCTTTTTCGTGCCCCTCGCGGGGCGGCTTTTGCCCCTCATGGGTTACGGACAGGCTATCACGTTTTGACGGTTTTGTCAAGATTACGCGTGATCGGTTCTTGAACAAATTTCGATAAAAAAAGAAGCGCATCGGACCGAAGTCCGATGCGGAGAGGGGGTGATAGCTAGAGGCAGTCGCGAACCGAGCAGGCCTGCTCGGTGTCACCATCGGTCCAGGTGACACTCTCAGGCTTCGACGCCAGGTTCTGACCGGAACCTTCAGGGGCGTGCTCGAGACCGAACGCGTGACCGAGTTCGTGCTCGATGAGGCCTTGGATCGCCCACGTGCACGGCCAGCCTTCCGGCGTGCCGGGAACATGACAGCTGCCGTCAGGAGTGCTGCTGAAGAGAACGATGTCGTCGTTCTCATCGAACAGTCCGCCCTTGTGCTGCTTCACCTTGTAGTCGTTCCACAGACTGCGACCGTACGCGGTCGGGTAGTCGTCGTACACCATGTAGATGCAGTGACGACCATCCCCGATGTCGCTCTTGTCGTAGGTCTCCTCGTCGGCGATGAGGCCGGCGAAGTGGAACGGCTTGGCCCCGGTCGCGAGGGTCACCTTGGAGTTGATGTCCAAGATACCCTCGTCGATCTGCTCGAGCTGCAGGGGCTGCCAGTTTCCGCAGGCGTACACCGCAGCGGTGCGCCTCTCGCGGATCTCTTGGTAGCCCTCATCGGTGCAGGCCACCGCCGAAAGCGCCACCATGCACAGAAACGTGATGATATATGCCTTCATGGGAGACTCCCGGCCGTAGGGCCATTTGAGGTTGTAGGGACAGACCGCATCCCCATGAGGGGATGATAGTGTATGCTAGCATAAAAAGGCGGTTTTGTCAATCCTGGAGCCGTTTTGTCAGGTTTTACCATGTCGGTCGCGACCGACGTGGCTTGCCAACCCTCCCCAAAGCCGCTACAGTTTTTTACTGAGAACCACCATGACAACCAACGAAATCCGTTCAAAATTCCTGGAATTTTTCAAAGAGAAAGGACATGCCGTCATCCCGTCGGCATCTTTGATTCCTGAAAACGATCCGACAGTCCTCTTCACGACGGCCGGCATGCATCCGCTCGTGCCATATCTCTTGGGCGAGAAGCATCCTGCCGGAACGCGTTTGGCCGACGTGCAGAAGTGCGTTCGTACGGGCGATATCGACGAAGTCGGCGACAACCGCCATCTCACGTTTTTTGAGATGCTTGGCAACTGGTCGCTCGGCGATTATTTCAAGCGCGAGTCGATCACCTGGTCGTTTGAATTCCTTACGTCGCCGCGCTGGTTGAATCTCGACCCCGGCCGCATTTACGTCACCGTCTTCGAAGGCGACGCCGACGCGCCGCGCGATTTAGAATCGGTCGGCATTTGGCAGGAAGCGTATCAGTCGCGCGGTATTGAAGCGCGTTTCAACGAGCGCATCTTTGCGTATCCGAAAGACAAGAACTGGTGGGGTCCCGCCGGCATGACCGGCCCGTGCGGACCGGACACCGAAATTTTCTGGGACACTGGACGCACGCACGACATGCGCTACGGCGTCGACTGTCACCCGAACTGCGACTGCGGACGCTTCATCGAAATTTGGAACAACGTCTTCATGGAGTACAACAAGACTCCAGGAGCCACCTTCGAGCCGCTTGCACAAAAGAACGTCGACACCGGCATGGGCCTCGAGCGCGTTGTGGCGGTGCTTCAAGGCAAGTCGACCGTGTTTGAAACAGAAAACTTCGAGACGCTGCTTGCGACGGTCGGCGACATCGGCGGTAAGAAGTATGGCGAGAACGAAGAACATGATCGCGCCATGCGCATCATCGTCGATCACATCCGCACCGCTGCTTTCATGATCGGCGACCCGCGCGGTATCACGCCGTCGAACGTCGACCAGGGCTACATCCTCCGTCGTCTCATCCGCCGCGCCGTCCGGTACGGGCGCCAGCTCGGCATCGACGGTTTCTTCACTTCCAGAATCGCCGAGAAGGTCATCGAACTCTTCCGTGATGCCTATCCGGAACTCGAAAAGAACCGCGATCGCATCATTGGCGAACTCGATGCTGAAGAAGATAAGTTCATGCGCACGCTGCAAAACGGCCTGCGCGAAGTCGAGAAGGTCAAAGCGCAATTCGAAGCCTCACCGTTTATTCCGGGCGAGACGGCCTTCTATTTGTACGAATCGTTCGGCTTCCCCAAGGAACTCACCGAAGAAACGATCGGTAAAAAAGTCGACGAATCGGAATGGGAAAAAGCGATGAAGGCCCACCAAGATTTGTCGCGCCAAGGCGCCGAGAAAAAATTCAAAGGCGGCCTTGCCGACCATTCGTGGGAAACGACGCGCCTCCACACCGCCACGCATTTGCTGCACAAGGCGCTGCGTTTGGTGCTTGGCGACCACGTCGAGCAGAAAGGTTCCAACATTACCGCTGAACGCCTGCGCTTCGATTTCTCGCACCCGACGAAAATGACGCCGGAAGAAATCAAGAAGACGGAAGACTTGGTCAACGAGGCGATCGCGCGCGATTTGCCCGTGCACTTCCAGGAGATGACGGTTGATGAAGCCAAGAGCGGGGGAGCGATCGGTCTCTTCGAAGACCGCTACGGCGACAAGGTGAAAGTCTACGTCGTCGGCGACTACTCCAAGGAAATCTGTGGCGGCCCGCACGTGCGCCACACGGCACAGGTCGGACGCTTCAAGATTCAGAAAGAGGAAGCCTCGTCTTCCGGCATTCGTCGCATCAAGGCCGTTGTTGAGTCCGTGCTGCCCGATGGCGCTTCTCCGACTGCCGTCGAAACCGAGCCTGCGGGCCCCAAGGAATAGCATGAAAACCTATCTCGTCACCGGCGCCGCCGGCTTCATCGGCATGCATGTCGCCAAACGTTTGCTTGAACGCGGCGATGCGGTGATCGGCGTCGACAATCTCAACGACTACTACGACGTTTCCCTGAAGGAAGCGCGTTTGGCACAGCTCGCTTCTCAGCCGAATTTCCGCTTCGTGAAATTGGATATCGCCGACCGCGAAGGTATGAAGGCGCTTTTTGAAAAAGAAGCGTTCGAAGTCGTTATTCATTTGGCGGCGCAGGCGGGCGTGCGGTATTCGCTCACCAATCCTGAAGCCTATATCGACTCGAACCTGGTCGGTTTCGGAAATATTCTTGAAGGCTGCCGTCATAAGAAGATTGCACACCTCGTCTATGCGTCTTCCAGCTCCGTCTACGGGGCTAACACGGTTACGCCTTTTTCGGTGCACCATGGCGTCGACCATCCGGTGAGTCTCTACGCGGCGACAAAAAAAGCCAACGAGCTCATGGCACATTCCTACAGCCATCTCTTCGGACTGCCCACGACCGGTTTGCGCTTCTTTACGGTCTACGGTCCTTGGGGCCGTCCGGACATGGCTATGTACAGCTTCACCAAAGCGATTCTCGAAGGAAAGCCGATCGACGTGTATAACCACGGCAAGATGCGCCGCGATTTCACGTACGTCGACGATATCGTCGAGGGGGTCGTTCGCGTGGCCGATCACATCCCCGCAGCACAAGAGCTTTCGGAGAACGAGCGGCATCCCGGCGTCAGCCATGCTCCGTACCGCGTGTACAACATCGGTAACAACCAGCCGGTCGAACTCGGCCGCTTTATCGAGGTGCTTGAGGAGAAGCTCGGCGTCACGGCAGAGAAGCGTTATCTCCCGATGCAGGCAGGGGACGTGCTCGCGACCTACGCCGATGTGGATGACTTGAGCCGTGATGTCGGCTTCCGTCCCTCGACCCCGCTCGAAACGGGTGTCGAGAAGTTCGTTGCCTGGTACCGTGCGTATCACAAGCTCCCGGTCAAATAAACCGCTTGTGTTAGCTGAAAAAAAAGGGCGTCCGCGCCTTTTTTGCTGAAGTTCGCCGTCCTCTTGACGTGGATAAGCGGTTTTGTTAGACTTTCCGCAAGCAAAGTCCCCACCTGGCGACTTGCGTCGTTTTTTGATTCGGAGTAGACTTCTCCGACACTTCATTAATTCTTGGCGAGCAGAATGCAGAATAACGGAACAGGGGGAGTGGGGAAGGATTTCATCGAAGCCGCAGGCGTCGTTGAAGAACTTCTTCCAGCGACGACCTTCAAGGTCAAACTCGAAAGTGGGCACAGTATCCTGGCGCACCTTTCGGGGAAAATGCGTATGAACCGTATCCGGCTTTTGCCGGGCGATCGCGTCAAAATCGAAATGACGCCATACGACTTGACCAAAGGCCGCATCGTCTACCGTTTCTGACCGGCTCGCCGCAAGCGCGATCTACTCGGGCTTCGCTCGCTCAGCGTTCCGCCCCGACGTATGTCGGGGCTCACGCCTTCGCTCGCTCCAGCCCTTCGCAGCTCATCGCTTGCGACAAGCCGACCCTACAAATCTGTTCTAATACGCTCACATGAAAGTTCGCTCGTCCGTCAAAAAAATCTGCCGTGATTGCACCGTCATCCGCCGCAAGCGCCGCGTGATGATCATCTGCAAGAAGAACCCTAAGCATAAGCAGCGCCAGGGCTAATTTATACACTTATGGCACGTATCGCAGGCGTTACGCTCCCGAGCAACAAACGCGTCATCATCGCCCTGACCTACATCTACGGCATCGGTGACACCCAAGCGAAGGAGATCATCAAAAAGACCGGCGTCAATCCCGACACGCGCGTCAAGGATCTCGCGGAAACCGAAGCCAACAAGCTTCGCGACCACATTGAGAAGACCATGAAAGTCGAAGGCGAACTTCGCCGCGACACGCTCGCGCAGATCAAGCGCTTGAAGGAAATTGGTTCCTACCGCGGCACCCGCCACGCCAAGAACCTTCCGCTCCGCGGACAGCGCACCAAAACCAACTCGCGCACCACGCGCGGTAACGTCCGCAAGACGATGGGCTCCGGCCGCGTCAAAGCGGGCATGAAGACCTAAATAAACAGGACGTAAACCTTTATGGAAGACACCATGAACGTTCCGACGGAAACCGTCGGAACAGAAGAAGGGAAGAAGTCCAAAGCGGCACCGCGCAAGAAAACAAAAAAGGCGGTCCGTCAGGTCTCCCATGGTCGCTGCTACGTGCAGGCGACCTACAACAACACGATCGTTACCTTGACCGACGCGAACGGCAACGTTCTTGCCTGGTCCTCGGCCGGTAAGGTCGGCTTCAGCGGTCCGAAGAAGTCCACCCCGTACGCCGCCTCCATGATCATCAAGGATGTCACGGAGAAGGTAAAAGACACCGGACTCAAAGACGTCAACGTTTTCGTCAAAGGCATCGGCTCCGGTCGCGAATCCGCGGTCCGTGCGCTGAACGCCAACGGCATCAACGTGCTGTCGATCAAAGACATCACTCCGATTCCTCATAACGGATGCCGGCCGCCGAAGCCGCGCCGCGTGTAACCTATGGGACGCAATACCGAACCCAAATGCAAACAGTGCCGGCGCGAAGGCGAGAAGCTCTATCTCAAGGGTGAGAAGTGCCTCGGTCCGAAGTGCCCCGTCACTCGCCGTGCGTTCCCTCCGGGCCAGCACGGTCCGACTTCCCGCGCCAAAGTCACGCCGTACGGCGTGCAGTTGCGCCAGAAGCAGAAGGCCAAGCGCATCTACGGCCTCATGGAAAAGCAGTTCTCGAACTACTTCGCGAAAGCCGCCAGCCGCCCCGGCGACACCGGCGTCTTCCTGAAACAGTTCCTGGAAATGCGTTTCGACAACATCGCTTTCCGCCTCGGTTTCGCCAAGAGCCGCGCTCAGGCTCGCCAGCTGGTCGGTCACGGCCTGCTCGCAGTCAACGGCAAGTCGGTCGACGTTCCGTCGTACCAGCTCCGCGCCGGCGATATCGTTACCATCAAGGAAAACAAGATCAACAAGGGTGCGTTCAAAGAAATCAAAGACCGCCTTTCCAAGCACCAAGCACCGGGCTGGCTCTCGATTGACGCCACCACCGCCACGGGCAAGGTCATCAACCGTCCGACGGCCGAAGAGCTCGAACAGAGCTTCGACGCCAAGCTGATCGTCGAATTCTACTCTCGCTAATCCTTGGCCCGTCCCGTCGCCGCGCGGCGATTGCTGATCTGTCGCGCCGCGTGCCGCTGGACTCCAACTACCTATGGAAGACATCCTTCTTCCGTCGAAGATCGAAATTGCTCCGAGCGGGCGCGACAACGAGTCGGTGCTCGTGATGGAGCCGTTCTTCCACGGCTACGGCCACACGGTCGGTAACGCCCTTCGCCGGGTGCTGCTCTCGTCCCTCCAGGGCGCTGCAGTCATTGCCGTGAAGATCAAAGGCGCTTCGCATGAATTCCAGGCGGTCCCGAACGTCAAAGAAGACGTTCTCGAGATCATCCTGAACCTCAAGCAGCTTCGCCTCAAAGTGTTCTCCGATGAGCCGGTCAAGTTGACGCTTCACGCCAAGGGCGACAAGAAGGTCACGGGCAAGGACATCCTCGCGAACTCCGATGTCGAAGTGGCGAACCCGAACCTCCACATCGCGACGATCACCGACAGGAACGGCGAACTCGAGATGGAGATCACCGTGGCCAAGGGCCGCGGCTATGTCCCGACCGAAGAACGCGGCAAGGAGAAAGCGGAACTCGGCACCATTGCCGTCGACGCGCTCTACAGCCCGATCCGCTCGGTCGGTTACAAAGTGGACGACGTCCGCGTCGGACAGGTCACCAACTACGACCGCTTGACCCTCACGATCGAGACGGATGGTACGGTGGACGCCGACGAAGCAATTCGTTCCTCTGCCAAAATCCTGATCGACCACTTCGCTCTCTTGACCGGCGTCAGCGCCGGCGAAGCTCCGGCCAAGGCCGAGGCGGAAGAAGAGTCCGAAGAGGAGACCGAAGAAGAATCTGATGAATCCTCCGCCGACGGAGAAGAGAAGCCCAAAAAGAAAAAGGCTTCCAAAAAGAAATAAGTATGCGTCACCGAGTTAAAGGAGCCATCTTGAGCCGAACGAAGGGGCCGCGCACCGCGCTGCTTCGCAATTTGGCGACCTCCGTCGTTTTGTACGAGAAGGTCCAGACCACCAAGGCGAAGGCGAAATTCGTCCGCCCGTTGGTCGAGAAGGCGATCACGATCGGCCGCGCCGGAACGCTCGCGTCCCGCCGCCAGCTGCATACGATGTTCACTCTCGAAAACGCGATCAAAAAGATCGTCGAAGAGCTCGCCCCGAAATACAAGGGTCGCGCCGGCGGTTATACGCGCATTGTCCCGCTGGGTCGCCGCGAAGGCGACGCTGCCGAGATGGTGCAGATCGAATTGGTGTAAACCTATGCCGAGCACTACCACCACCCCCAAAGCCGTCGAGCTCGACGCCGCCGGACAGTCCGTCGGACGCCTTGCCACCCAGATCGCCCGCATTTTGATCGGCAAGCACAAAGCTTCGTACACGCCGAACGTCGATGCTGGCTACAGCGTCCGCGTCAAGAACGCGAGCAAGCTGGTTCTCACGGGCAACAAGACCGAATCGAAGCTCTACTACCACTACTCGCAGTATCCGGGCGGCATGAAGACGCGTTCGGCCAAGATC
Source organism: Minisyncoccota bacterium (assembly GCA_052034355.1). GTDB lineage: Bacteria > Patescibacteriota > Patescibacteriia > SG8-24 > DYFX01 > DYFX01. The sequence continues at coordinate 4,245 of JBPOIQ010000036.1, read as the reverse complement.
TTGATGGTCAAGGATCCGGGCAAGGTTCTCCGCTACGCGGTCGACCGCATGCTTCCGAAAAACACCCTGCGCGCTCGTCGTATCAAGCGCCTGACGATCACCAAATAAGCGCTATGACGACGAAGAAAGAAACCACCGCAAAGAAGCCCGCCGCCAAGAAGGTCGCCAAGGCTGATGCGCCGAAGAAGCACCACACGAACCACGAAGCTTCCGGCAAGTACGTCTACGCCCTCGGCCGCCGCAAGAGCGGCACCGCCATGGTGCGCGTGTACCTCTCCGGCAAAGGCAATATCACGGTCAACTCGAAGCCGATGAAGGAATACTTCCCGGTCGAAGACTTGCAGGACGCCGTTATGGTGCCCCTCAAGGCCGTCGGTATGGACGCGAACACGGACGTGGTTGTCTCCGCCCACGGCGGCGGCATCCGCGGCCAGGCTGACGCCGTCAAACTCGGCATCGCCCGCGCCCTCCTGGTCCACAACCCCGATTTCCGCGCCACCCTGAAACCCCTCGGCGTCCTCACTCGCGACCCCCGCGAAAAGGAACGCAAGAAGTACGGTCTCAAGAAGGCTCGCAAGAGCCCGCAGTGGGCAAAGCGCTAAACGCAGTTGTCCACAGTGTAAAAAGCCGCCTCAAAAAGGCGGTTTTTGCCTTAATTAGGCCTTAATTTACAAAGATGTGTCATTGGTGACAATATTTTCTTATGGTGTACACTAGAAACGATGATTCTGATCTGCCGATCACGAATGTCGAAGTCCTTGACGGGATTCGTTTGGGGTCGTACTGTTTGCCCACCTTGACTGGGTAAGGCTTTTTTGTTAAACTCGTCAGTTACTAGTTGGGTTGATTGATAGATATATGGAAGTGCTGAAAGTAGTAAAAGATCACATCGACAAGTGGGTTTTCCACCGAGGGCAAATGCCGTTGGAGGTTAAGGAATGGAAAAAATATGTTGCAGTCAATGGTGCCGTCACTTTCAAATTTGATGAACAGGAAGATGGGTCTTGGGTAGCTAGCAGCACCAACTTCAAGTACGGTAGCATTATCACAAGCGCCGATTCCAAGGAGGATCTGGATAGTGAGATCAAGGACGCTATCCTCACTGCCTTCAGTATTCCTTCAGCATACGCAGGAGAAGCAAAAGTTCTCAACTCCAAGGATCTCCAGTATGCCACCGTTAAGTGAGCTGCCAGGCGATCTCTCAAGGGAAAAGCTCCTGAAAGCGCTTCGAAGAATCGGGTTTGGTATCGATATGAGCGGCGGAAATGGAAGTCATTGCAAGGTCATATGGCCTCCTACGCAGAAATCAATCACGATCAAAAAGAACATTAACAAATTTACTCTCAAGTATCTCCTCAAAGAGATCGAAGAATACTCAGGTATGACTTGGGAGGATATCGAAAAGAAATTATAAAACCGCGCCGTATAAGCGTGGTTCAGTGATCTTGTGTGCGGTGGCGGAGGGTGTGGGAATCGAACCCACAAAGCCTCGACAGCCGTATCCGTTTTTCAGACGGGTGCGATACCATTCCGCTCAACCCTCCACGTTCACTGAACCGCGCATGTACAGCGCGGTTTTAGTTTTCAAAGCACACAAAAAGCCGCCAGACAGGTAGCTACCTTGTGGTAAATCAGGTTGCCCTTTCGGGCTAGTGATCCACCGCTTTTCAGCCTCGGGGGATCGGGAGGTCATACCCTCCCAAAACCACAAGGCAGCTATCTATCAAGCGACTTCGACACGTGTATGAGGCGTGGCGCGTCAGTATCCGGGGCTGAACCGGATCAGATTCTATCGGAACTGGCCTCAGTGTACCACGTCCTGCGCCCCATTTCAATTTTCTGTCAAGTCTTCAAGCGAATATCCCTCACATCACTCTCTGGGCGAGGAGCTTTTATGCCAGAGTTGCATTTCTCTGTCAGCTCTGTCACCCTGAACCCGTCCAAAGGAGGTACACATGAGTTCCAAAATCAAGTTCGATCCGCCGAAACCGGTCGAAGGCCAACTGGTCGAGCTCGTCGAGCTCAACTATGCTCGCGACAGCTATATCTGGCTCATCACGGTCCGCTTCACGGAGTACGATCCGCCGGTCGACCGGGAGCTGCGCTACGACGTGAGCAAGGGGATCACGATCGATCTCCCGAACATGCCCCTGGGCGCGCGGCAGACGTTGCTCGACATCCGCGGTGACGCACCGTGGGAGGGAAACCCGCTCTCGAAGCTCATCGACGCGTGCCTGCCCGATTCGTAACCGCCGCTCTCAGCGTGCGGTTTTTCTTTTGTCGTGTTTGCGGTCGGTAGATGTGATCAGTGTTTTTCTGCCAGTAAAAAACCTTCACGCTCGGCGCGGGAAGGTGGATGAGGCGGTGGGAATGAGAGAGCCGAAGAGGGCTTTTTCGAGCTTGAGCAGGGCGGCTTGGGCTCTGCCGTCGTCAGTGAGCCAAACGCGGCTCACGGTGCGCACGGCCAATCCTTTGGCGACCAGGTCGGCAATGTCCTGTTCGATGCCTGCCTTGATCGCTTGAGGATTCGGAGCGGCCAGCGTGCCGCCGTAGACGCAACGATTCGTTGACCAAGCAAACTGCATGTAGACCGTGACTAGCTTGTCGATGTCGACTTGCTGCCAACCGGTTCTGTGCAAGTGGAGCAAAACCACCTCGAGCATTTCGCCGCTTGTCATAGCCAGCGTGCGCATGATGTCCTCCGTGCAGGTCTGGTTTGAGCTTAGGACCAGGAGCGATCCGGGTCAAGCGAGTATGGCGTTTTGCAGAATACAAAAACGCACCCGGGACGGCGTGGAGCGAGGTGTGCTCTTTGCCGCGCGGGTGCGCGATGGTCAGTAGCCGGTTGTCACCACGCGGTCGACAATGCTGATGACTGTCTCTGGCGAAAGGCGGCTTCCGTTCGATCGATTGGAACCGCCCACAGTGTTGCCGCAGCCCCATTGCCGCGAGCTATCTCCTTCGGTCTCATTGAACGCAGCGACGATCGCGGGAACATCGAATGGGATGAACTGTGAAATTCTCCCGATCGTATAGGCCCAGCCGCCTTCTTCGCGCTCCCAAACGATGACGTAGGCCGAGACGCCGTCTCTGAAAGCGCCGATTCGTCCTTGGTGTCCCTCTTCCTTGAAGAGCGTCCATTCGGGACCCTTATAGAGGGTTTTGTAGGACATGTCGAGATCCATCTCCCCGCCATGGCCGTGGACGCAGGCAAGGAGGCGACTTTCCGTTTCCAAGATGATGCGCCTGAAATCGTCGGGATCGCGCCGATCGATCTGCCGGCTCGTTCGGAATTCCCGGTACGGATGAAACGACCAGTTCAAATTCCGGTACGACTGAAGCGTGACATCGTACGGATAGGCTCCGGCCGTGGAGTCGAGATGGTCGACCATTCCGATCAATCGGTTCAAGACCGGCTTGCTCGAGCCGCAGACGACGTCGGGGTTATTGAGCACCGTCCAGGCGCTCCCAACGTCTTCATCGCAGTCATTCACCCAGACAAAGGCATGCGGGCCTTTGGCGTTGCAAAAACGGCGATAGAAGCCCATGCGCATGGCCATGAGAGCCTGTCCGCACGTCGCTCGCGTCGCGTCTCTCTCAACGCCTTCATGGTGGTTGAAGTTGGCCCGAGGCGCGATCAGATCCTGCCGCGGTCCTTCGTTGACGTAACCGTCGAGCGCGACTGAATACGGCTGCGAACGGTTGCAGAACTCCTCCCAAGATAGCGGCGCATCCAAGGGTCGGACGATCAACTGAATATCCATTCTGTTCTCCTGATGAAAGGTTCGTGCGCTTGTTGTATAGGAAAGACCGAGTTGTGTCAAGATTCCGCGGTGATCGAATTCGGTTGCCATGCGAAACCGGGGTGGAGACGCACCGCGAAATGGAGGTATGAGCATAGATTTTCAGGCGCGTAAAACAGCACATTTTTTTGATTGATCAAAATGACGCATTTAACCGTAGTGCCGGTGTCCTCGCAGGCGAAGTTTGTTTTTTCAGTCTGAATACGGCAAAATAGGCTTAATATGTCCGTTGCCCGGAATACCGCCACGCTGCTTGCCGCTTCGATTCTTCAGAAGGTTATTGCCTTCGTGTACTTCGCGTTGATCGCGCGGTGGGCGGGGGTTGAGAATACGGGTACGTACTTTTTCGCGCTCTCGTGGATTTTGATGTTCTCGGTCATTACCGATCTTGGTCTCACGTCCGTCCTGATCCGCGAGTCGGCGCGCGATCATGCGCGCGCGG
>JBPOIQ010000041.1:0-9306 GCA_052034355.1 Minisyncoccota bacterium | reverse complement strand
CAGTGGCCAAGCAAACGGCAATCAGCAGGGAGAGAAAGCTCTTACCTGTGTCCCCGTGGGCGGCAAACAGTGTCACCACCCCATCAGGCATCCAGCCAGGAATTACAAATGGCACATCCTGCGGGTTTTCCGGCAGGGTTGCCCAATCCAGGGGCACCGGGTGGAGTTGCCCCCAGCTGTCGTCCTGGGTCAAGTCGTCGAAGTCTTCGGCAATGTCATTGCGGACAAATGCTTCCTCGGCGGCTTCCAAGTCGCCATCGTGGTCCAGAACCACATGGGCGGTCCAAGCATCGAAAGTACCGTGCAGCGGGTCGCTTGCATGGTCCGACTGCCACAGACCATCCTTGCCGGGAATTTCGCGCACACTGGGTGCCCCGCTGGCCGTAGGAGGTGCCCACCGGTCACGCCCGCCTTCGGTGTAGCCGTGGCGCACCAGTATGTCCACCACTGCATGCGATTCATTGAAGCGCATTCGGTAAGGTGACTTGAACGCCAGTTTGCCTTTGCCATCACTAATCGATAGCTGGGCATCTTGGCCTCCAAATAGTCGCTTTTGCTCACACTCAAAGTCGAAATCGTTTGAAAGCCGTTGCCACCATTCAAGAAATCGCTTTGGCAAAGGCGGTGCGTCGTCCAGCGTTTTGCCATTGGCGTATTGCTGCTCAAACGGCCCCCCGCCGTCCTTCGTGAAATAGATCGTTCCCGGCAGGCAGTCTTGAAGGTTGGACGACGCGGCGCGAAGATCTAGGATCGTGCCCGCCTTTTTGCTTTTGAAGCTGATCCAGCGGAGACCCTTTTCACTCCTGAAGGTGGAACGCCCCCCGCTGCCTGGGCGCGTGCTGGTTGTGCGCACGCCTGCGGCCATCAGTTCCTCAAGGTCAAACCCGCAGCGGCTCAAACCATCTCGGGCAGGCTCCAGGCTGTCAGGGTCCAGGCTGCAACGGCCATTGGCAGCAAGGGGCATACCGTATCCCGTGGCGTTGGGGTCAATTGCTTTCACACGGCGGGCGGGCGCGTTCCAATCGTCCCCAAACGGCTGCTTGCTCATGTGGTGCAAGTGCACAAGGTGGAACCCCTTTGCTAACAAGCGGTGGGCTTCCGCATGCTTGCCTATTTTTTCAGCACTTGGTACAGTAGTGGGGTAGGTCTTTTCGGGATGCGCCTCGCCTGCCAGCGGGGCGTTTTCATTTGAGCTATCGAGCATTGGCGCTGCCTTTCCCGTCCGCTTTGCGAAGGTTTCGCTTCGCCTCACGGCGGGTAGCTCGATTGCCGACAAGTGCCGCATAGACAAGTTCTGTCCGATTGATTGAGGCGGCTACGCGACTGCACCCGCCGGGCAGATTCCCTTTGCGCATAGCGCGGCCAATCTTGAGTGAGCTAGTCATTGGAGTGACCTCCCAAGCTGGCCAATACGCCTAGAACGTCATGCCATGTTGTGACTTCGTAGGCCTTGGCGCGACGGCGGATCGTGTAGGTGGAGCCCCGGCAGGTACGGCGCTCGATTAGCTCGTAACCCAGCAGAGCCAGTGCAGCCCCCGCCGTGGCGAAGTCTTTGGGGCTGGGGTATGAGGTCATTCGACCCCCTCATTGCAAATTGCCTCGTAGGCGGTGGGGAACGTCAATACAAATGCCGCACAAGCCCTGTCGAAGTTCTGTATCAACTTCAGATCAAGCAGACCAAAGCAAATAGCTTGCTGGGCTTCGCTTGCTGTCGTTGCACTAATAAGCTGTTCCGCGACTGTCCAGGCAATCGAACTGCCGCGAAGCTCGGCAACATCAAGACGAATCTTCAATTCGGATTCGCAGCAGTTGCCAGCGCCAGGGATCGGGACATAGCCCAATGCCTGATTCTTTGGGATCAGGCCAAAGTCAGACTCGGCCCGCTGCTCAATAAGCTCCTGATAGCGTGCGCTGAATGTCTCTCGCAGGGACTTGCTCATACAGCCCCCGCTTGCGCAAGGTTGCGCTGTACAAAGTTCTGAAGCTCACTATCAGGGATCAAGCGGCGTTTACCTTGCTTGAAACTGCGAAGCTGCCCGCTTGCGATCAGGTTGTAAATCTGACGGGTGGGGACACTGAGCCGCTGCCCAGCGCTGTCTGGCGAATGTGCCAGCGGGGGCAATGTGATCTTTTCCATGGTGCACGCTCCTTTGCGGTTGCGTGCAACTGGTTCATCAGACTATCCGATGCTTGCCACTGCACGCTCCTTTTTGCGTGCAGGGATGATCGAAAAACGCAGGGAAATAGTCGCCCCGAAATCTAATCAGGTTTCGGGAGTTTGGCCAATTCTCTATCTATCAATTTGGCTAGGTCCAGCGGGTCCATGTCGCGATACCTGCCCCGCCATGGCCAATGTTCCAACTCGTATGCCGTGGGGTTGGATAGCTTTTCAACTAACCACTGTCGAGAGCCACCGAAAGCACGCATGCCCCAAGCGAAGTCGCGCAGGTCTCGGTGGGCGTCCATCTTTCCCTCCAAGCCCAGCGCACGCACTAGTGCACGGTCCCGCAATACACCAGCGGGTTTGCTTTCGGCATCCAGTACCGCCTCTGCAACGTGCCTAAGCCACAGCCGTTCACTTTCGTCAATTGACCCGGTATGAATTCGAGACCACATTTGGACACTCGCGGTTCTGTCACCGCCAATTGCCTGCTCAGTAATTTGGTCTGGGTACCATCCTGGGTCATCCTCCCCCCAATCCGGTGGCGTATCAGCTTCGCTCATTTGATTTCAAGGAGATATTCCCGAGGGTTTCGGTATTTGTAGGGTCCTTGAGCATTTCTACATGCCCTTGATGCAGTAGCACTTTCGCTTGTTCCATCAGGTAGTAAACGCCCCAAAGTGATTGGTCGTCGAGCCTGTCAATGACGTCCCCCAGCATGGCGGTGGCGGAGCCCAGCAAACATCCTGAAGCGTCTAGCAAGGTGCTTCCGTTTCCTGTTGTGGTCGTCATAGAAACACCGCCCAGTGGGTAGGGCATCGTTGTACGAGGTGCGCTAGAGATAATCGAATCAGCCATTTTCAAAGCTCCGTTTTGAAGTGGTCAGGCGGGCAGGGTGCTGCAATCACTTTGCCCGCCGCCTTTGTTGCCCTGCTTTGGCCGGTGCAGGGCTCCCCGGTTTTTCTGTGATCGGTGCCAGCATGTTGACCGCATCGGCCAGCGTACTGGGGGCCAGCTTGGCATAACGCTGGGTCATTCTCGAATTGGTGTGTCCCAGCAATTGCTGGACCGTGTACAGCGGTGCCCCTCTCATAACAAGTTGGCTGGCAAAGTCGTGGCGCATGTCGTGCCAGCGTAAATCGGGCACCTTTGCCGCCTTGGTGATTTCGGCCCATGCTTTTTTCACGTTGTTGAACTTCTCGCCGGTTACTGGTGACTTGAAAACCAGCCCCCTAGCTGTCTCGGGCTTGATGGCAGTCAGCACCGCATGCGCTTCAGCGTTCAGCGGTAGGGTGCGGGTTTTGTTGCCTTTGCTGTGGCTGGCCAGCACGCTGAGGGTGTTTAGTCGCAGGTCAACGGCCTCCCATGTCAATGCAAACAGTTCACCCTGTCGCATACCGGTGTTCAGGGATATCAACACCATGGGCGTCATGTGATCGCTGTAGCCGGTGATCGGTGGGTATAGCTCGTAACCCCTTTCGGCTCTCCATTTGTTGGCGTTCTCGCGTTCCGTTGCGGCCAGGGCGTCACGGTCAGCCAGGGCCTGCCGTAACCGCTGGTTTTCGGCGGGCAACAAATACCGTATGGTTTCGTCATCAGCCACTTTTAGGGCTTCCAACTCTGCCAGCGGGTGAACGGCTCCCTTGTTTTGCTTGACCCAGTGGGACAAAACACCAGACAAGGCGGCAACGTCACGGTTCACAGTGGCAGGGGTTGCCCCTTCGTTGATGCGCTTGTTGCGCAGCTTGTCGATTTCCCCCGCTGTCAGGTCAGCTATGCGTCGATTGAGTAGGGACTTCCACACCGCCTTTACCCTTGCAATGGACTTTTCGCCATTCTTCAGCTTGGCAAGGGCGTGGTCTTTGTAGTGGTGGTCTATGTACTCGCCCAGATTGTTGGCCGAGCCGGTTTTCTTCTCGGTTGCCTTGGTAGGGTTGAGAAGTATCTTTTTTGCCTGTTCCTCGGCTTGTTTCAGGGTGTACGTGCCAGCGGGACCAATCCTCACCCGTTGCCCCCTGCCAAGCTGGACATAGAAAGTTCTAACCCCGCTGGGTTGTACGCGTAGCAGCAAGCCCATGGGCTTTTCTGCTCGAACCTCGTAGGGCTTGGCGGGCTTGTCCCTCGATTGCGCAGCCTTCGCAATGGACGATCTTTCAACGGGAAGGGCGGGGGTAGACATTGCTTTTGCTGGCTAGCTGTGTGAAACTTAAGTGCATCGTAAGTGCAAATTCTAGTCTGCAATTGCACTTACTGGCAAGCAATAGCAAATTAGTGTCTTAAGTTCTCCAATGAAAAATTAGATTTTCGAGTGAAGCTGATTTCTATGAAATCGCCCTTACAAGGCGTAGGTCGGCGGTTCGAGCCCGTCATCACCCACCACCCGCTTTCGGGTAAAAAAGAGCACTTGGAGCGATCCAGGTGCTTTTTTTTCGGCCCTTGCACTCGCGCCCCTTGCAAGCCATCTCACCAACACCACATGACCGCCATGAAAAACTTCGCCATGAAGATATTTGCCCCCCTTCCCATTGCGCTGGTTTGGGCTGTTTCAGCGCTCACAACCGCGTCTGCCCAGCAGATTGGTGAAGTGGATACCGCCTTCCAGTTGCTGGGTCCTGACCACAAGATCGTGGTCGAAGCCTTTGATGACCCCAAGGTTGCCGGCGTGACGTGTTACATATCGCGCTCCAAGGCGGGCGGAATCAAGGGCGCGCTAGGCGTGGCCACGGAAAAGTCCGAGGCCTCCATAGCCTGCCGTCAGGTGGGGCCGATATCGTCCAAGGTTGCCATTCCGAAAAAGGAAGAGGTTTTCAGCGAAAGCCGGTCGTTCTTGTTCAAAAAGCTGCGCATTGTGCGGATGGTGGATGCGCAGCGCAACGTGCTCTTGTACCTGACCTATTCGGACAAGCTCATTGACGGTTCACCCAAGAACAGTCTGACGGCGGTGCCGCTCCATGGTGCGCAATTGCAGTGGAAATAGCGGACCCTGCGCCGCGAACCGGGCTTTGTGATGCGGATGCTAGAATCCACCGCCGTCGTAGAGACGGTGGTCTGCTGGTCTGTGATCACCCACCGATGCATCCGTAGAAGGCGAACACTGTGTTCGCCTTTTTTGTTACGTTCTCAAGAGAGTTTGGCGCATGTTCGATTTCGTTCGCAAGCACACCAAGTTGATGATGATTTTGATGTTTCTCATCGTCTTTCCTGCGTTTGTGCTGGTCGGTGTGGATGGCTTTTCTCGTATTACCGCCGGCGGCCCGACCGCCGCCGTGGTAGGCAACCAAACCATTGACGAAGCCGAATGGGATGCCGCCCACAAGCGCGAAGTCGAGCGCATGCGCGCGCAGATGCCCACCATCGACATCAAATTGCTGGATACGCCAGAAATGCGCTATGCAACCTTGGAGCGGTTGGTGCGAGAACGCGTGATGGCCCTGGCCGCGCAAGACGCCCGGCTGGTCACCAGCGATGCACGGCTGGCGCGCGAGCTGCAGCAAAACCCCACCATTGCATCCCTGCGCAAGCCCGATGGCACGATGGATATGGACCGTTACCGCCAACTCGCCGCACAGCAAGGACTGACGCCCGAGGGCTTTGAATCCAGCCTGCGCAAGGAAATCTCCGAGCGGCAACTGGAAACCGGCATCACCCAAACGGCGATCGCGCCGGCCGCTTTGTCCCAAACGGCGCTGAACGCCTTCTACGAGCGCCGCGAAGTGCAGCTCACCCGCTTCAATGCTGCCGACTACACCGCCAAGGTGCAGCCCACCGAAGCGGATATCGAAGCCTACTACAAGGCCAACCCCAAGCAGTTTCAAGCCCCCGAGATGGCGACGGTTGAGTACGTCGTGCTGGATCTGGAGTCGGTCAAGAAGACCATCACCCTCAACGAGAGCGACGTCAAGACCTATTACGAGCAAAACGCGTCACGACTCAGCGGCAAGGAAGAGCGTCGTGCCAGTCATATCTTGATCACCGCTGCCAAAGATGCGTCAGATTCCGACAAGCAAAAAGCCATGGCACGTGCCACCGAACTGCTGGAGCAGTTGCGCAAGAAGCCGGGCAGCTTTGCGGACCTGGCCACGCAGCATTCGCAAGACCCGGGCTCAGCCGCCCGCGGTGGCGATTTGGAGTATTTCGGCCGTGGTGCCATGGTCAAGCCCTTTGAAGACACGGCTTTTACTCTGAAGAAGGATGAAATCAGCGACGTGGTCGAGTCGGACTTCGGCTACCACATCATCAAGGTGACCGACATCAAGGGCCCCAAGATCAAGTCGTTCGAGGAACTGCGCGCCGGTATCGAAGCCGATCTCAAGGGGCAACAAGCCCGCCAAAAGTATGCCGAAGCGGCGGATGTCTTCACCAATATGGTGTACGAGCAGCCAGACAGTCTGGCCCCGACCGCCGAGCGCCTGAAGCTGGAAGTCCAGACGGCCAGCCGTGTTCTGCGCCAACCCGGGCCCACCACGGCCGGGCTGTTCGCCAATCCGAAGTTGCTGGGTGCGCTGTTTACGCCGGAATCGGTGGACAAGAAGCGCAACACCGAAGCGATTGAAATCGCTCCGAGCCAGTTGGTAGCAGCCCGCGTGGTGGAACACAGCCCCGCGCGAACTTTGCCCCTGGCGGAGGTCAGCGACCAAGCCAAAGCCCGTCTGGTTGCCAGCCGTGCAGCTGAAATGGCCAAGAAAGAAGGTACGGACAAGTTGGCGCAATGGAAACAAAGCGATCCCACGGCCTTGCCCGCCACGGTGGTGGTTAGCCGTGAAGGCGCGCCCACAGTCCCCACCCCGGTTCAGGATGCTGTCTTGCGCGCCAACACATCCCAACTGCCCGCATGGGTTGGCGTGGATCTGGGTGCGCAGGGCTATGCGGTCGCCCGCATCGGGAAGGTCCTGACCCGTCCGGCACCTGCGCAGCAGCAAGCGGACCGCGAGCGCCAGCAGTTCGCCCAGCTGATGGCCAATGCGGAAAGCCAGGCGTTCTACCAGCTGCTGAGCCAACGACTCAAGGTGGAAATCAAGGCCAAGCGTCCCGCCCGTACCAGTACCGAGCCCGCAGCCGAATAAGGCTTTGCGAAGGAACGGGGTGTGAGCGCGTCGGCAACCCATCCCGCCGGTCACGCCTTGCGCGTGCGGGTGTACTGGGAGGACACGGACGCCGGCGGCAGCGTCTACTACGCCAACTACCTGAAGTTTTTTGAGCGGGCCCGCACCGAATGGCTGCGCGCCTGCGGTGTGGAGCAAGGCCTGCTGCGCGAGCAGAAGGGCCTGATCTTCGTGGTGGCCGATGTGCAGCTGCGCTACCGTGCCCCGGCCCGTCTGGACGATGTGCTGGGCATCACCGCGGCCGTGCGCGAGCAGGGGGCTGCCAGCTTTCTTCTGGAGCAGCAGGCCTGGCGCGGCGATACCCTGCTGGTGGAAGGCACCGTGCGCGTGGGCTGCGTGGACAGCCAACGCCTGCGCCCAGCCCGCATGCCCGCAGGCGTGCTGCAGGCGCTGGCTACTGCGCCGTCATTCAGCACCGCCTAGGGTGGCGCATTTGCTATATATTTCATAGCTGCTTACGCATATTCCATGGGGTCTAGACCCTGATTTCAGTGCTATTTTGGAGCCCGTACCAATTCACCTTGCGGGTCAGCACCATGATGGCTGCCAGCACCGCAAACAAGGCAACCGAGCCCACCACCAGCGCCGTCTGCTCCAGGCGCAGCAGTACGAACAGCACGCCGTAGAGCAAGGCAATGCCTGCACCCAGCAGCATGCCGCGCAGCCAATGCCCCAGCATGTGGATGGCGTAGTAGGTCAGCAGCACGATGCACGCAGCGCTGGCCAGTGCATAGGCGTAGGCGAACGCCAGGTGTTCGGACAGACTCAGCAGCAGCAGAAAGAAAGCACTCAGCGCGCAACCCACCAGCAGGTACTGCACCGGGTGCACCGGGCGACGCTGCAGCAGTTCGACCATTCCCACGGCCACAAAGGTCAGCACCACAAACAAGACGCCGTACTTGGTGGCGCGATCCGCCAGGGTGTAGGGGTTGATCGGGTCCATCAGGCGTACGCGAATGCTTTGCACGCAGTTGGCAGGCTCATTGCTGCCCATGCCGTCGCCGTTGGCGTCGCTTTCCTCGCGCCAGTTCGGTGCGCACAGGGGTTTGCTGGCGAGCACGTCTTGCGCGGCGGTGGTGGCCAGCGCGCTCAGACGCCAGGAGGCGTCGAAGCCGCCGGGGCGCACCTCGCGCTCGGTGGGCAGGAACTGGCCGCCAAACGAGGGGTGGGGCCAGCTGCTGCGCAGGTGCACGTCGGTGTGCTCGCCCAGCGGCACCAGCGCGACCTGCTCGGTGCCAGCCAGTTCCAGTTGCAGCTCCAGCTGCAGCGGGGTTCCGGCCGGGGTGGCGTCGACAGGCAACGCTGCATGCAGCCCACGGCTGTAGACCGGGTGGAAGGTACCGGCCTTCAGGGGCTGCGCAAGGCCGTTGTGCAGCAATTGCACGCCGCGCAGGCCGCGCGTGTCGCTCACAGCCAGCATCACGATGGGTGTGCCGCACTGCATGCGCGAGTTCTTCTCCGTAGGGGCCGGGCGCAGGGCGCTCAGGTCGTTCCAGCGCGCCTGGATGTTGCCCTTGAGCAGGTAGGTTTGCACCGGGTACAGCCCCCGGCGCAGGGTTTGGGGCAGGGCCTCGCCCGCAAACTTCAGCTCGCTGGGTACCAGGGTGTGGGTGCGCTCCTGGCGGCGCTCGGTCAGCTTGCGTTCGGTACCCTGGGTTTCGAGCACGTCCCAGCTTTCCACACAGGCCATGTGCAGCAAGGGGCCCAGCAGGGTCTGCGGTCCGGCCAGGCTTTGTGCCACGCTGTGGGTGGCCCGGTTGCGGTGCAGGCTGCGGTCGCGCACTACGCTTTCAATGCGCATCAGGCCCAGCATGAGCAAAATGACGATGGCGGCCAGGGTGGCCAGTTTCTTGAATACCGGGTTTTTCATGGAGGGGCTCCGTTGTGAATCCAGAGCCCACTGTCAGGTCGTCGTGTGAGCTCCGTGCGAAGTGTGTGAAGCGGGTGTGAAGTCCAGCGTGGCGCGCAAGCCTGGTGCGGTGTTGGCCAGTTGGATCAGCCCGCCGTGCAGGGTCATGATGCGGCGCACGATGGCCAACCCCA
>JBPOIQ010000049.1:0-45632 GCA_052034355.1 Minisyncoccota bacterium | reverse complement strand
CGCTGAACGATTTTGGCGTAATGGAAAACGTGCGAAGCGGTCGGTACGGCTTCCGCGAGCTGCGCTAGGTACGTCTGTCCGCCGCAGCGTTCGAGCTGCCCCGCTTCGTTCAGACGGTCGGAGAGGGAAATGAGGTCGATCGGTTCCGACTTGGCGTAGAGGCCAAGCATGGCGTCAAAAATCGCGCCGTGGCTCTCGCGATAGAAATCTTCCGGCGTGACCATGTCGGCCACGCGCAGGATCGCCTCTTTATCGATCAAAATCGAACCGAGGACGGCAGCTTCCGCGTCGTAATTGTGCGGAGGGACGAATTCGGGCTTACGGTCTCCAGAAGCTTGCATAGTGGCACTATCGTACGCGATGGGGCTAGCACCGTCAAAACAAAAAAACGGGCCTGGAAGGCACCGTTCACGGGGTCGTGATGAGCCTGTGGATAAGTTCGTACAGGCTCGAGTCGTAGAGGGGCGAGCGGTGGTACCACGGGCCGTAGTGGCACCACTCCGGGTTCAGGTCCGGTTGCCGGGGTCGCACGAGCAGATCGTTCGTGCCGAAGATCGCTTGGAAGTCCCAGTCGCGCTGCTTATGAAGGAACGCGATCTGCTTCTTGAGCGTGGGGCTGCCCGGGCGCATCTCGCGAATGCAGGTACGTACTAGAGGATCGATGATCCAGCCGATCTCCGCCGAGAGCGCACCATGGAACGGCGTGCCGAACGTGATGACGCGCTTGATGATCTCTTCCGGGTTGTCGTACTGGCGAATGATCGGGCTCATCATTGCCGCCACGCTGACCAGTCCGCCTTCCGACCAGCCGACCAGCGTGATGGGCTCGTCCAGCGTCTCGCGCAGCTTGAGTAGGTCTTCTGCCAGGTGCTGTCCGTGGTAGGCGATCGGTTTCCGATACAGAAAGGGCGCGCGCGGCCAATCATGCATGTCGACATCGCATTGGCTGAGCGCTTCTTGCATTGGTCGAAGCGAGAGACGTCCGCCAAGGAAGCCGGGGATAAGGACCGTCGGGAAACGCGAAAGTGGGGACACGTGACACCTCCGGGGGAGTCCGTATCCACGGTAGACCTACGGTTCCTCGAAGTCAAAACATGGTAGAATAGCCATCTATGGCCAACGCAAGACGTGCATCACGCTTCGGATCCGGTTTTCGTGCCTCTTTCGTGCTGTTCGGCACGATCGTTGGTGCCGGAATTTTCGGATTGCCGTTCGTCGTGCAGCAATCCGGCTATCTGCCGGGCCTTTTTTGGATGATTGTCCTTGCGGCGGCGGTTACGTTGACGCATCTTCTGTATGCGGAAGTCGTCATGGCGACGCCGGGGCAGCATCGCTTGGTCGGATACGTGCGCATCCATCTCGGACCGTGGGCGGAACGCTTGGAAGCGTTTTCGTCGGTGATCGGCCTTTTCGGTTCCAGTCTCGCGTATCTTATTCTTGGAGGATTGTTCGTTTCGCAGATTTCTTCCGCCTTCTTTCCGGTCTCCGCTTTTTGGGGATCGCTCCTTCTCTTTTCATTCGGTCTCATGGTCGTCAAGAAAGGGACGGCGTTTCTTTCCGGCGTCGATTTTTGGATGACGCTCGTTGAAATGGGATCAATCCTGCTTTTGGCATTCATCGCCGCCACGGCCGTAAAAACGGAACATCTTACGACGATCGTGCTTGATCATGCGATCTTGCCGTATGGTATCGTGCTGTTCGCCTATGGAGGCTTGACGGTCGTCACGGAAGTGCGCGAAATCGTCGGTGGCGATCCGCGAAAGCTGCGTCGCAGCGTCGTGGCCGGAACGCTCATGGCGGTCGGATTGACCATCGCCTTCGTGACGGCTGTCGTCGGCGGTCTTGGACCGGAAACGACGCCCGAGGCGGTTGGGGGACTCAGCATGAAATTCGGAGGGTCTCTGCCGCTTCTTGGCGCGATCGCCGGACTGTTCTCGATCCTGACGTCCTATATCGTTTTCACCGATTATCTCAACAAGCAATTCCGACAGGATTTCGGCGTACGGCCGTTCGTAGCCGCCGCTGCCGCTGTTGGCTTGCCGTTCCTCCTCTATCTTCTCGGCATTCGCAGTTTCGGACGTATTTTGGAATTGGTTGGCGCTGTCTTGATCGGCGTCGAAGGCATGTTCGTAGCCTTGATGTATCTCAAGGTCAAACGCGAAAAGCGGCCCGGCGTCCTTCGCGTGCCGAACGGAGTTGTCTATCTGCTGCTTGCGGTCTATGCCGCAGGGGCGCTCTACGCCGTATTTAACGGCCATTGATCGGAGGGTATCCTTGACGGAATCCTCTTTTTTTGTTAGGTTCGGTGTCAGGAAGTTCGTCCTTTTTTCCGAAATTTGCGCTCAATGAGCGGAGGAGGCCGTGATGTCGAATCAGAAGGGTTCTGGCGCAAGCGCGGAGAGCGTGGAGAGGCAGCTCGCTGCCGCCCAGGCGACGGTCCGGGCTTTGCGTGAAGTACTCGCTTCGCGTGCCATGGTTTACGAAGCGTTCGAGTGCGATGACGCCGTCCGTATCATTGTGGATCAGGACGACCGTATCGTCGTCTGCAATCGCATGGCCGAGCAGGTGTTCGGCGAGAGTGTCGGTGAATCCGTTCGTAGCCGCGTGTTCGAGTGCGTTCGGCGGCTGCATGGCCGCAGGCGTTCCGAGCAGAGCGTCGTGCAGGAGATCCCCGTTTCCTACGGCTTGGAGCTTCTCGCACGGCTCCGCCAGGGGCAGTTGGGACGCATTCGTGAACGGGTTGTGATCGACAGCCGCATGAAGGGCTTGATCGGCGCAATCCTGTCGGTGGTTCCGATCGAACACGAGGACAAGCGCTGGCTCAAGATCGAGGTCAACGAAGTCGATTCGATCGAGGACGACAATCTCACGCGTTTGGGCACCAAGGAACAGCTCGAGCGCAAGGTTGCCGAAGCGATTCGGTCCGGAAAGCCGTTCTCGCTCCTGTACTACGACATCGACTCCTTCAAGAGGGTCAACGATACGTACGGGCACGCCGATGGCGACGATGTCATTGCCGGTGTCGCGCAGCGTACTTCACACTGCGCCCGTCGGAGCACAGACTTCCCGGCGCGCGTGCATGGCGACGAGTTCTGCGTGCTGGTGCTCGACAATGCGCTTGCTGCTTGCGGCTTGGGCGAACGCATCCGTGCGGAGATCGAAGGAAGCCTGTTTGCGACCAGGTCCGGACGCGAGCTTCGCGTGACCGTCTCGATGGGGGTTGCCGAGTATGAAAGCGGCGACACGGTCGACAGCGTCCTCAAGCGGGCAGACATGAGCATGTTTGCCTCGAAGAAAGAAGGACGCAATCGCGTCACGCGCAATATGCGAGGCCTCTCACGGTCGTAACGCAGAAGCCCTCCGAATGATCGGAGGGCTCTTTTATTATCCGTGGCGTTTCGCGAGGTCCAGCGTTTTTTTGAGGAGCATGGCCACTGTGACCGGACCGACGCCGCCCGGGACTGGTGTGAGGGCTCCAGCGACGCGCGCAACACTCTCTTCATCCGCGTCACCCACCGTTTTTCCGTCCACGCGCGTTGTGCCAACATCAATCACGATTGCCCCAGGTTTGATCATGTTGGATGTGAGGGATCCCGGCTTTCCCGTGGCCGTTACGACGACATCCGCAGCGAGGGCGTCTTCCGTCGGTTCGAGCCCGCGGCGCGAAAGCATGGTTTCGAGCGGTACGGAAAAAACCGTGCTGTTGGCGAGGACGCACGCCAGCCCGTGGTGCGGCGCGGAGGCCGCGTCCAGGAGAAGGGAAATCGCTTCGATGAGTCCAGGCTCGTCTCCCGCGCCTTCGAGATAGGCGCGCAGGTTTTCCCGGTGAAAGCCGTCGACGTCTTTGCGCGGATCGATCGCGTTCATGATCGTTTCCGTATTCAAGTGCGGCGGGAGCGGAAGTTGGACAAGCATCGCGTCGATATCATCGCGACCGTTGAGCTCCACGACGGCTCTCAGGACGTCCTCCTGCGCGACGTTTGCCGGAAAAACAATGCGCTCGAACAGGATGCCCGCCTCAGCGCACGCCTTTTCTTTTAAGCCGACATACACATGCGAAGCGGGATCGTCTCCGACGAGAATCACGCCCAAGCCAGGCCGCCTCGCGAGGCGGGCGACTTCTTCCTTGACGGAGGTTCTGATGCGTCGCGCTTCCGCGTGACCGTCAATTCGTTTCATGCGCGTGCGTTCCATTCTGGATAAATCGGATGAGTGCGAACCAAGCCTTCGACGGTGGCGAGTGTTTCGGCGCGCGTGCTCTCATCGTTCGGACGTTTCAAGACGTTTGCGATCAAAGTGCCGACAACGTGCATATCGTCTTCGTTCAAGCCGCGTGACGTGAGCGCTGGCGTGCCGATGCGGAGTCCTGAGGGATCCATCGGCTTACGCGGATCATACGGGATCATGTTCATGTTCGTGTAGATTCTGGCGGCATCAAGCGCATCAACGGCCGGTTTTCCCGTAATGCCGAGTTCGGTGAGATCTGCCAGCACCATGTGGTTGTCCGTGCCTCCGGTAATCGTCCGTACGCCTTCCTGTTCGAGCGTTGTGGCGAGCGCGCGGGCGTTTTTCACGACTTGCGCTTGGTACGTTTCAAACTCTGGACGCAGCGCTTCGCCGAAGGCGACGGCTTTGGCGGCGATGACGTGTTCGAGCGGCCCGCCTTGCATGCCGGGGAAGACGGCGGAATCGATTTTTTTGGCGAACTCTTTTTTGCAAAGAATCATCGCGCCGCGCGGACCGCGCAGTGTCTTGTGCGTCGTTGTCGTAACGACGTCGGCGTAGGGGATCGGATTCGGGAATGCCTTACCGGCCGCGAGTCCGGCAAAATGCGCCATGTCGACCATGAAGAATGCGCCGACTTCATCGGCAATCGCGCGGAACGCCGCAAAGTCGAGCGTGCGCGAGTAGGCGGTAAACCCAGCGACAAGAATTTTCGGCTTGGTTTCAAGCGCAATCTTGCGAACCTCGTCCATGTCGATGAGGTGCGTATCCTTCCGCACGCCATAGTGCGTGAACGTGTAGAGTTTGCCGGAGAAATTAACTGGTGAGCCGTGTGTCAGGTGGCCGCCCATCGCCAAGTCCATTGCCATGATCGTGGCGCCCGGTTCCGCCAGCGCCATGTATGCCGCCAAGTTCGCGGGCGAGCCTGCGTGCGGCTGGACGTTGGCATGCTCCGCTCCGAAGAGTTGTTTGGCGCGTTCGATCGCAAGTGTTTCGATCTTATCAACGACTTCGTTGCCGCCGTAATAACGCTTGCCGGGATAGCCTTCGGAATATTTGTTCGTGAGCGGAGAGCCCAGGGCTTCCAAGACCGCCTCCGAAACGATGTTTTCGGAAGCGATCATCTCGAGGCCTTCTTGCTGGCGTCCGGCTTCATCACGGATCAGGTCGGCGAGTTCACGATCAGTTTTCGAAAGAAAGGGGAGTATCATGGTTTTTTGTGAAAAAATTCTCACGCGTCGCGTGAGAAGTGATCAGTTCGCGAGTCTGATGGTGTACAAGATGTAGCTTTCCTTGCCGTCGGTTTGGTTCTTGTCATCTAGGCGGACAAGGCGTCGAGTCTTCTTGGCGGCAAAGAGCGATATTTCGGAATTTTCGGTATCGACGACGGTACGCGTGCCCTGCTGGCAGTTCGAGATGCCGAAGTCCTTGCCGGCCGGGAGCGCTTGAGTCTTGATCTTGCTCGGCTTTCTCGAAAAGAGCGCGAAACACAGGCGTTTCCCCCTGACGGTGACTGCCAGGAAGAGGTCTACGCCGGACTTGTTTCTAATGCCAACGATCACGAGAATCTCCTTTCCTGGGGCTGCGGCCAGTATACGTCGCAACCCTGAAAAAAGAAAAGCCACCCATTTCGAGGGGTGGCTTTTGGTGACGCAACTCTTATTTGGTCATGGATTCGTAGAGTTGGGCGTAGCATTCGGCAATGCTGTTCCAATCGAACTTCGCGAGTCGTCCCGAAGCGGTCGTTGAAAGGTGATCGGCGAGCGTATGGTTGGACAGGATGCGCACGATTGCTTCTGCGAGCGCTTTCGGGTCGGATGGTGGAACGAGTAATCCGCTCTGCCCGTCTTCGATGACGTCGGGAATGCCTCCGACGTTCGTGCCGATCACGGGCACGCCGAGCGCCTGCGCTTCAAGCAAGACGATGCCTAAGCCTTCACCCAGCGAAGGAAGGACGAAGAGCGAGGATTGCGCGACTTCGGTCATGGCTTCCAGGTTCGGTTTCGCGCCGAGGAAGTGCACGATATCCTGTACTCCGAGTTCGCGCGCGTACGCTTTCAATTGCGCTTCGAGCGCGCCACCGCCGACAAGGACGAGCTCCGCTTCGGGAAGGGAATGGCGCACGATTTTGAGCGCCTCGATCAGGAACGGCAGGCCTTTCTCCGGAGAGAGACGTGCGACCGTGACAATGCGGTTCTTCTTTTTTTCAAGGCGCGGCACTTTTGCAAGATGGCTGAAATCGACGCCGTTCGGGATGGTCTCCGTGTTTTTCGCGCCCAACTTCTCAGCACGCCGAGTGAGCGCCGTCGAAATACCGACGACCTTGGTCGGCGAAGTGTGGATGTTTCGCCAAACGAAGCGGGGGATTTTCCTGTTCTTCGCCGGCATGTCCAAATCGCCGGATTGAAGCGTGAGGAGCGTCGGTTTTTTTCCGCCGAAGACGCGGTACCACCAAAGCGCGATGCCAGCGTAGGATTCCATCACGGCATGAATGAGATCGTGCGGCTGTCCGAGCGACCAAAGCGGCGCCAGAAGCGGAAACAAAAACTTATCCCACTTTTTACCGAAGCCGAGTCGCACGATTTGATAGCGCGAGCCGTCCGCGAATGTTTTCGTTTCGAGATTCGGCAATGTGGCATCGAGTTTGGCAGTGACGACGCACAGCGAAAAACGTCCGGCCAGGCGGCGGACGGTTTCAACAACCATCACTTCCGCTCCGGAGACGAACGGTTCGTAAAAAGCGGAATAGAGGAGGACGCGCTTAGGCGGCGTCATGTTTCTTTTTCATGTACTCGTACGTTTCTTTCAGTCCGGTTTCGAGCGCGGTTTCGGCTTTGCAGCCAATCAATTCATGCATCCGGGTGACGTCCGGCGTTCGGTACTTGATTTCAATTTTGCGCATCGGAAGATATTCGATCTTCAGGTCCTTTCCTGAAATGGAGGCGATACGTTCGGCTAGTTCTTGGATCGTCGTCGGAGAACCTTTTCCGACGTTGATCACTTCGCCATCTGTCTCGTCTTTGAGCATGGCGGTGAGAATGGTATTGATGTTGTCCTTGTAGAACACGAAATCGCGCGTGGCAGAGCCGTCGCCGAAAATTTGGAGAGGTTCTCCTTTCAAGGCGCGGTTCAGGAAAATGCCGACAACGAAGCCGTACGGAGAGCTTTCTTGGCGCGGTCCATAGACGTTGAAAAAACGCAACGCCACCGTTTTCAAGCCGTATTGCTGATAGTAGTGATGCGTCAGGTTTTCCCCAAGCATTTTTACCAGGCTGTAGGGATCGCGCGGGTTCGGATTGACGGGGCCGTGCTCGTGCGTCGGCAGCGAGATCGGTTCTCCGTACACTTCCGAAGAAGAGGAATACAAAATCTTCTTCACCTTGCGGTCCTTGCAGAACTCGAAAATGGCGCGGATGCCGTCGATATCTTTCAAGACGTCGAGGGGTCGCTCTTCGACGCGTTTCACGCCACAGAAGGCGCCGAGGTGGAAGACGTATTCCGGCTTATGCGCGTCAAAGACGCGGTCAAGCGTCGGCCAGTCGTTCGCATTGCCGTGCACGAACGTGAACGCAGGGTTACCTTCGTGCTGCGAGAGGTTTTCAAGTTTGCCGGTCGAGAGATCGTCGAGAACGACGACCGTCGCGCCCAGTTCGATCAAGCGGTCGGTGAGGTGCGAACCGATAAAGCCAGCGCCGCCCGTAACGAGAACATGAGTTCCTTTATACGCTTCAAACATATGGGGTCAGTCTAGCCGAGGCGGCTTTTTTTTGCCAGTAGCGCTCGGGAAAATAAAATCCCCTGATCGCGTCAGGGGCTGCGTTCAGATACCCTTGTCCTTCGAGGGCGCGGGAGGCGGGGTAGGCGGGGCGCCTTCCGTGGCGGGGGCGACGATCGGCGACTCCTTGGGGATATCGACCTGCACCTCCTTGAAGACGTTGGGGTCGAGCTTCTTGCCGACCTCCTTGGTTGCCTTCTCCGCCGCTTTCACCTGTGCGTCACGTCCGTCGGGGGTGGCTTTCTTGATCGCCTCGCGAACTTCCTTGGTGGCGCCGCTGTTGTCATCGCCCGTCGCCTTGTCGGCCCGGCGCTGCTTGTCGGCGTTGTCCCTCCGGATACGCGCGGCATCGTGCTTGCTGGTTCCGCGGGGGACCGGCTCTTCCTTCGGTTTGACGGTGACCACGACTTCCTCGGGCTTGACCGTCGGCTTCGCTTGTTCGCGAGGGTCACCGCCCTCTTTCTTGTCATCTGACATGATCGTACTCCTCCGTTTGGGATGACACGGACAGCTTGACACTAGGCTTAAAACGTGTAAAGGTGCGCACGTTCTTTCGCGACTTCAACCGCACATCTTGGAGGGAATGTATGAGTTGCAGAGCCGTCGAGATCAGCAATCTTCAGCTACGGAGAATCGTCCGGTGGGGCGTGTCGATCCTGGGGGATGGGCCGAACCACCTGCCGCGTCCGTCGACCTGGAAGCAGGTCTGCGTCGACCTGAAAACCATCGTGCTGGCGGGGGATCCCATGTTCCTGCGTCGCCTCAAGCAGATCGAGATGGTCGGCGGCAAGAGCGCGGTGCTGGTGACGGCGCAGGACACCACTGCCTACCCGGCGCTGACGCGGCGCTTGCTGTGCGCCGGCTGGACGCTCATCGCCCGTGGCAACGGCGCTTACGCCGTGCAGAAGGTGATCTTTCGCATGCCGACCAAGGGCGACCTGGTCGGCAAGATCGAACAGGGCGAAGTCTTCCAGGTGCCGACGAGCGCGCTCGCGCCGTGGGGCGGCACGCTCGATCCGATCACGCGCGCCGCTTCCTGATCGGGACGCCTTCGCGGCCACGACTTCGAGAGACCTTCTGAGGGGAAGGTCTCGTTTTTTATCTTGAAAAATATGGAGTGAACGGGTAGGCTGGGCGTGATATGGTACCTCACCTTGAGCACATCCACCGCGTACACTGCGTTGGCATCGGCGGTATCGGCGTTTCAGCGGTCGCCAAGTTTTTGCGTTTACAAGGAAAGGATGTCAGCGGTTCCGATACGACGCGCTCGATCGTGACGGCGGATGTCGAGCGTGCCGGCGTACGCGTCGTCGAGCCGGCCGCTGAAAACATCGCTCCGGATATCGATCTTCTCATCTACACTTCCGCCGCACCGGAAACGCAACTTGAACGACAGGCCGCCTCGGCGCTTGGTATCCCGCAGTTCAGCTATTTTGAATTCCTCGGCCTTCTGTCCAGGGGGTGTAAGACGGTCGCTGTGTGCGGCACCAACGGGAAATCGACGACGACAGCCATGCTCGCGCTCATGCTCGAGAAAGCGGGGTTGGACCCGACCGTTATCGTCGGCAGTCGCGTGCCAGGTTTCGAATACGGCAATCTCCGCATGGGAAAGAGCGACATATTCGTCGTTGAGGCGTGCGAGTACCGCGAACAGTTCATGAGTCTTTCGCCTTCAATGGTTGTCGTCACTAAAATCGTCGAAGACCATCTCGATTACTACCGAGATCTCGCGCATATCGAGGAGACGTTCAGGACGTTTGTCGCCAAACTACCTGATAACGGCACGCTTTTTTGGAATGTGGACGATCCAGGCAGCCGGGAAACGTTCGCCAACGCTACGCGGATGAGCGGCACGTTCGGTTTTTCAAAGGAGGCAAGCTTGCGCGCCGAGCGTCACCATACAGAGGAAGGTTTGCAGCGCTTTGACGCCGTGTTTCAGGATGGCATCATTTGGAGCGGTTTGGAGTTGCGTGTGCCTGGTGCTTTCAATGTCTTGAACGCGCTTGCCGCGCTCGGCGCGGCCCGCGCGCTCGGCGCGTCCGAAGAGGCGGCACGCTCGGCGCTGGCTTCCTTTTCCGGTATTTGGCGGCGCTTTGAAAAAGTCGGCGAACGAGACGGCGCGCCGGTTATTTCGGACTACGGACATACGCCGGATGCGATCGAGGCGACACTCAAGGCCGCGAAAGAGTTTTATCCGGGAAGAAAGTTAATTTTGGCGTTCCAACCGCACCATCACGATCGCACGCGCAAACTGTTCGATGCCTTCGTAACAGCTTTCGATGCTGCAGATGCGCTTATCCTCTCCGAAATCTACGGCGTTGAAGGGCGCAAAGAAGGGGAGAGCGAGGTTTCTTCGAAACAGCTCGTCGAAGCGGTCGCGGCCCGTGGGAAGGTATCCTCCGTCACGTATGCCGCAACGCCTCAAGAAGCGTTGAGACAGCTCGAGGGCCTCGATACGGAAAATGCTATGATGCTCATTATGGGCGCAGGCGACATCTATTCCATCGCATATCCACTATGCAGAACATCCCGTTGAAACCGCTCGATTCGTTCCTGATAAAACTCGTCCGGTACGGCTTGTTCGCGGTGTTCGCGATCCCGTTCATCGTCTGGCTCAGCCATCTGTATCCTTGGGTGACGGGCAAAATTTTGAGCTTTGAAATTCTCGTCGAGCTGCTTTTTCCGTGTTACGTCTTGCTTGCGTTCCGCCGCAAGGAGTTCCGTCCGGAGAAATCGGCTTTTTTCTACGCGATACTTGCGTACTTCGCCGTCGCGACCTTGTCGATGTTCTTGGGCGATAACCTGCATCGGAGTTTTTGGTCGAAGCCGGATCGTTTGACGGGAATGTTCTTTCAGTACCACCTCCTTGCTTTCTTCCTGATGGCTGGCGCGATGTGGCGCAAAGTCGTCGCGCAACCGGTTATCGCGGCAACCATCTCGGCGATCATTCTTTCACTGCATGCATTGATCCAGGTGGCGTTTCCTCCAGCTGGCGTCGTCGGCACTCGAGGCGCCGCCACGCTCGGGAACGCCAGTTATCTCGGCCAATATCTCGTGCCGCATCTCTTTCTTGCGGCGTGGCTTGCGTACCGTTCTTGGAAGACGCCTTCGCGCTGGCTCTGGCTCGCTTCGGGTGTTGTCGTGATGGTCGGTATTGTCAGCACGAAATCGAAGGGGGCGCTCTTGGGCGTGCTCTTGGGTGCTCTGGCCGCGACGTTGATCGCGGCAGTGCGCGGCGGCAAGCGCGCTCGAAAATTCAGCTTGATCAGCCTTGGCGCTGTCGTGCTCGCAATCGTTGCGTACTTGATCGGCAACCAGGTCTATCCGTTCAAGCGCTGGCTGTACGATTCCCGCTTGTCCATCCAGTACTTCCAGGAAACGAGCGGATCCCGCAAATTCTTGCTGGAAAACGTCGTGAAGGGAATCACGCAAAAACCGGTGCTCGGCTGGGGGCCCGAGAATTTTGAGAGCGGCTACTATTACAACTACGATCCTAAGACGCTGGTGTTCGGCGAGTACGAAACGCGGCAAGACCGCCCGCACAACCTCGTTCTGGAGGTGCTGCACAATCTTGGCATACTGGGCTTCTTGGCGTATGCCGCGGTGTTCGCGTTCGCTGTGCGCCTGGCTGTGTCAAAAAAGCGCGAGGATTGGGTGCTCGGTGGCGGTCTCGTGATCGCGGCCTTCTCCCAGGTCGGCACGAACCTTTTCATTTTCGAAACGCCGATGTCCTATTTGGCGCTCTTCTTCATTTTCTCCTTGGTCGCGGCTGATGCCGCTTCGCGGGAGGAGCGCGAAGAGGGGTCTGACGAGACGACGCAGGCCGCCGTTCCGCTCGCGCTGATCGCCGCTTTTGCGAGCGTCTGGTGTCTCTATACCGTTTCGACGACCATCCGCTCGGCGAAACTGACGTCGCAGATGATCATGGCGTTGTCGCAGCAGGGTCGCACAGCCGAAGAATGGAACGGCATGCTCGCGGAGTTGCGTAAAAAGGAATCGCCGTACTATGAGCGCGATATTCGCGCCGTGATGTCGCATCTGAGCCAAGCGCGCGGAGAATATCTCCAAGGGCCGTATCTTCCGATTCTGCAAGATTTGGCTGACGACGAATATCGCCGTTTCAATAACCGGAACGACTACGTGCAGGCGCTCGTGATTTCGTCCGCCTACCTGAGCTTCGGGCCGCGTACGCCCGAACAGCAAGCGGCGCTCGAGGACGCCGCCGCTCGCGCAGCCGCGCGATCGCCGAACAGGCATGAGGTCGAAATCATCCTTGCGCAGATTGCGTGGGAAAAGAATCAGCTCGATGAAGCGGAAAAGCACATTCAACGGTATCGTGAACTCGACCCTGATAATCTACTCGGCGATGCCTGGTGGGTGCGTTGGCAGCTTGAATTCCGCGACCCTATTGAAGCGGCAAAATACCTGGCGCAAAAACCCGGCATCAAGAACGATCAAGACGCTTGGGACCAGGTCGAGTACGGCACGCTGCATCTGTTGAACCAGCGTCGTTGGAAGGATCTTGTCGAACTGCAAAAGGCCTCGGTCGCTTCCGATATCCGCAATCTTCAGTGGGATCTCGTGGGTGCAATCGGCGCTTGGGCGCTGGGCGATAAAGCAAAAAGCGACGCGATCATCCGCGAAGCGCGCGCGCTCTATCCTGAGAAGCTGGATTTGGTGGAATCGATCGCCACGCAGCGCGAGACGATCGTCACGAACGGCGGTTAAGCGAGCGATAGAGCGCAAGAACGCTTTCGATCATGACGTTTCCCGAGCGGTGTTCCGCAATGCGCGGGGCGCCGCTTTTGAGTTCCTGGTAGAGCGTACGATCAGCAAGGACGTCATGGATCGCGCGTCGGAGGGCGGAGAGGTCGCCAGCTTTTACAAGAAGACCCGTTTGACGGTCAGTGATGAGTTCCGGCAAAGCACCGACGCAGGTGGCGATGATGGGGAGTTCCGCCAGCGAGGCTTCAAGAATCGACCACGGCATTCCTTCCTTGGTTGAGGGGAGAACAAAAACGTCGAAGGCTTTCAAAAGCGTCGCGGCTTCTTTCACGCTTCCCGGCAAAAACACGCGATCTCTGTGGGGGAGCGCGTTGTGGAGGGCGCGCAAACGCGGCATCTCGGGACCGTCGCCGATCACGACGAGGTCGAGATCCGGAAATGCGCTCGCAAGACCTTCGAAGGCTTCAAACAGCATCGGCAGATTCTTCGCGGGATACGCATTGGCAATCGTGCCGAGTACGAGGCGATCGAGCCGCGTTCCGCACAGCTCTTCCAGCCGTGCGCGCGCGGAGTCACGATCCAGAAAAGCAATCTCGTCGCGATCAATGCCGAGTGGAATCACGGCAAGATTTTTCCTGGCAGCGAGTTTGTTTTGCAGAGCGATAT
This sequence comes from Minisyncoccota bacterium, assembly GCA_052034355.1. Classification (GTDB taxonomy): domain Bacteria; phylum Patescibacteriota; class Patescibacteriia; order SG8-24; family DYFX01; genus DYFX01. The sequence goes on along the minus strand of JBPOIQ010000049.1, from coordinate 32,242 downwards.
CGCGCTCGGCGTCGGAAAGCACGATCGTGGCGCTTCTAAAACGCGCAGCCATTTTTTCACTCCAAAGAAGCAGAAGTCGGAAAAGGGGCGAGCGGCGTTCGAGAAAACCCCAGCCGTGCGCCGTGTAGACGACGTCGGGTCGATGCTTTGAACAGCGCGCGGCAAGCGCGCCGACGAGTCCGGCCTTGCTGCTGTTGGTGTGGATGATGTCGTAACCTTCGCGATCAATCAGGCGGCGCAGCGTTCGGACAGCGAGCAAATCGTGGAGAGGCGAAATCGGATGCCGCAGTTCCGGTATTTCAAGTGTGTGAACGTTCGACGGCAGCGATGAAAAAAGCTCTCCGTTCGGTGAATGGCCCGCAGCGACAGTCACGTCAAACTCGTTGGAAGCTTCGCGGGCCAAGCGGGAAACATAGCGTTCGGCGCCGCCCCAAGCGGAAGACGTCACGAGAAAAAGCACTTTTCGACGCTGTGGCATAATTGACGCTTAAAAAGCTCGATGGGTACACTATACACGCATGAAAGTCGTTTTTGCCACCGGTATTTTTCCTCCGGACTTCGGGGGTCCAGCCACGTCCGTTTCGGCGCTTGCCGAAGCTTGGAGCGCGCGCGGGCATCGTATCACGGTCGTAACGTATTCTGATCGCGTTACGGACGAGAAACGTTCGGCATTCGCGGTTATTCGTATTCCGCGGGCTCTTCCGGCCTGGAGACGATACAGCGCGTTCTTGCGGGCCGTATGGCGCGCTTCCGACGAACCTGGTCCGATCTTCGCGCAAGACGCGATCGCTTCCGGTTTGCCGGCGCTCTGCGTCGCCTGGCTTCGTCGGCGCAAGCTGATCCTGCGTATCGCGGGAGATTTTGCTTGGGAACAGGCACAGGTGAAGTACGGATACGGCGATTCGCTCGAGGCCTTTCAGAGCGCTCGGGATATTCCGTTCGTGCCGATGGTGCTGCGGGCCGTGCAGAGATTCGTCTATCGTCGCGCTGATATCGCCATCGCTCCAAGCCGGTACTTGGCTGACGTGCTGCGCGGCTGGGGAGTTCCCGATCGCCGCATCCGCATGATCAACAACGGCGTGCATCTGCCGGAGGCTTCTGCGGAACGCGGAAAATTTCCGCACCGCATCGTTGCCGCCGGACGCCTCGTACCATGGAAAAATTTTGACGTGCTGCTCAAGGCGATGCCTCGGGTTCTTGAACGTTTTCCCGATGCCGAGCTTTTTATTGCCGGCGACGGTCCAGAAATGAACCGTTTGCGAGCCTTGGCCAGCGCGCCGATGCTTGAACAGCGCGTGACGTTTGCCGGAAAAATGGAACGCGATGCCCTTTGGAAAACCATCGGTGAAAGCGGCGTGTTCGCTTTAGTCAGTTCGTATGAAGGGTTTTCGCATCAGCTCGTCGAAGCATCTGCTTGCGGCGCAGCTGTGGTCGCGAGCCGCGCAGGAGGCAACACGGAACTCGTGGAAGACGGAAAAAACGGCTTGTTGGTCGAACCGGGTGATGCAAACGGATTGGCCGATGCCTTGATTCGCTTTTTGGAAAATCCGGCTTTCGCTCGCGCTTGCGCGGACGAGGCTCTGAAAGACTCCGGACGTTTTTCGATCGAACGCCAGATACGCGAAACGTCGGAAGCGGTGATCGGCAAACCCGGGCTCCGTGTCGTGTTGGTGAGTCGTGACGGTACCGTCGCCGACCCGACCTCCCGGACTGCGGAGCGCATGCGCTCCTACGGCGAACGTATCGATCATCTGCGCGTCGTGAGTCTTGCGAAGCAGGATCCGAGTTCGGTCGAGCTCTCGCCTCGCGTGCATGCCGATGTGCTTGATGTGCGCGGTTATCCGATGCCGTGGCGGCTGGTTCGCCAAGTACGCGAAGCGATTATTGCTGAACAGGCGACTCTGGTTGTCGCACAAGATCCATTTGAAGCCGGGCTCGTTGCCTACGTCGCCGCCGCGCTGGAACAGGTTCCGTTCGTCGTCGAAGAGCATGGCGGCGTCTATCTGTCCGATCACTGGCGTGAGGAAACGTTAAAGAACAAGCTCTTATTCCCGGCCGGTCTCCATGTTTTGAAGCGCGCTTCCGGTATTCGCGTCGTAAGCGCCAAGATCGAGGAAGATATGCGGCAACGGCTTCCGGCGGCGTCTATAACGAGGATTCCCGTCTACACGGAACCCAGAACGTGCCGCGCCCATGCGCCTGCGGACGTTTTTGGGTACGTCGGGCGCTTCGTACCGCAGAAGAATCTCTTTGGCTTGCTTGAAGCATTCGCTGTTGTCGCAAAAACCCTTCCCCAAGCAAAACTGCTCATGGTTGGCGCGGGGCCGCTCGAGAGCGCGCTCCAGGCCCGGGCGTTCGTGCTCGGGATAGCGGGGCGCATCGAGTGGGTGGCGCATACGGAAAACATCGACAGCGTGTATGAGCGCATCGGTACGCTCGTCCTTTCTTCTTGGTACGAGGGGTGGGCTCGGGTTGTGCCGGAGGCGATGTCTTGCGGAATCCCGGTCGTGATGACCGATGTCGGTTGTGCGAACGAATTGCCGAGAAACGGCGTGGAGGGGTACGTCGTGCCGGTCGGGAACGACGTAGTTTTGGCGAAAGCGATGATCGACATCGTTCAATCTGGAAAACATGGTCTGATGGGCGCGGCCGCGCGTCGACGCGTCGAAACAGCGCCGTCTCCGCAAGAGCTCGGCGACCGTCTCGTGGATTTTTGGAAACGTTTCGGATCAGCCTAACGAGCGCGCGATCAGTGGATCGGCAAGCTGATCACGTGCTTGGCCGCGAATTCCGAATGGGGGAGCGGCTTGTGCGTTCCGAAGAGATTTCGATAAGCCTGCTGCGCGTAGACCGGCCGGTCATAATAGACGGCAGACGGAATTTTTTCGCTTTCCAATCCCTTCAAAAAAGCGGCGCGGTCGCGCACAAGGAGCGTAAAGACGTTAAACGTATGGTTCTTTTGCGTGGGCAGGGCCAGCACGTTCGGATCGCTTTCGAACCGTTTCATCCATGCGGTCGCGGTCTTTTTTCTTAATGCGAGATCGTCATCGATCCAAGAAAGTTTCTCAATCAGGACCGCGGCTTGGATCGTGTCCAGGCGGCTGTTGTATCCGATGATCGCATGTTCGTATTTCTTCGGCTGGCCGTGGTTTTTGAGAAGGCGGAATCGGTTCGCGACAGCCTTGGAGCGGATCGTGACAGCTCCGCCGTCGCCGAATCCTCCGAGATTTTTGGTTGGAAAGAAACTGAAGCATCCGACGTCCCCGAACGTCCCCGTCAGTTTGCCCCCGCTCTTGGCGCCGAAAGACTGGGCGCAGTCTTCGACAAGCTTCAAGCCGCGTTTTTTGCAGAGACGGACGATTGGGGCCATGTCGCAGGCCAGCCCGTAGAGGTGCACGACCAAAACGGCTCGGGTTTTCTTCGTGATTTTTCCCTCAATGCGCGCGGCGTCGATGTTGTAGGTTTCAGGATCGATGTCGACGAGGACGGGCTTTGCGCCAAGGGCGGCGATTGCTTCGATCGTCGCGAAATAGGTGAAGGCCGTGGTGATCACTTCGTCGCCAGGGCCGATATCAAGCGCCTTGAGACCGAGAAACAACGCATCGGTTCCGGAATTGCAGGTGATGGCCGATGTTTTGAAATACGCCGTCAAACGGCGTTCGAGTTCGGCGACTTCTGGCCCGCCGATGAACTGTTCGCTTTCGACAACGTGGCGAATGCCGTCTACGACCCGTTTCTTTTTTTCTTTGCTGAGCCGCTGCGAAAAGAAGTTCATGTTGGTGTGATTCCTTCGTAAATGATCTCGTCGTCTTCCAGTCGGCGCGGGCCACGCACGGTCGCGCGTTCCTCAACGACGTGCGCAAGGAGCCCTGGCAAGCGGGCGAGCGCAAAAATTCCGCGCATGGTTTCCGGCGCGAATCCCATATCAAGCAGTACGGCCGCCATGGCACCGTCGATATTGAGCGGCAGAGGCTTTTCCCGCTTGGCGTTCAGGGCGCGTTCAAGGCGTTCGGCGAAAGCTGCGTGGGCTCCTGAGGTGCCGAGTTGTTTCGCCAGGGCGAACAACGCTTCGCTGCGACGGTCTTTTGCCAGGAGCTTGTGTCCGTACCCGGCGATGCGCGTTGAGGAAGACCGCGCTTCTTCGACGACAGTCTCGGCATCCTGTTCCACGTGCTTTGAAAAGAAACGCGCAGCGTCCTCGATCGCTCCTCCGTGCAGCGTGCCCTGCGCCAAGATGCCGGCGGCCAATGCGACATGCGGTTCGTTGCCGGAGGAGGCGATGCAACGCGCTGCGATCGATGAAACCGGTGCGGAACCATGGTCGATGGCGGCGACAAGAACCGCATCGAACATCGCAGCCTGCTCTTTGGTCGGCCAGGATTCGCGCAACAAAAGCCACGCGACTTCGACGAACGACTTCGTGCCGATCAGGGAAATCAGGTCATGTCCGCGTACGATTTCCCGTTCTTTCGTGACATGTGAAACGCGCGTGTGGACTTTCATAGGCGTACGGAATCTTGCACTAATTCTACGAGATCGTCGAACCGTTCGGCAATCAGGGCTCCGGCTTCGTGCAGCGCGGCGGATTTGTCGGCGGCCGATTGGCCAGCCCCGACAATGGCCCCGGCATGCCCGATGACGGCGCCTTCGGGCATTGCCGCCGCGAAAGCTCCGCCAATATGGACGGCGAGCGGTTTTGTGTATTCGCCGCGCGCGAGCACGTCGATAATCTCACGTTCGTAATTGACGCCTTGTTCCGCGTAGAGCACCACAGCTTTCGTGGCGTCATCGCGTTCGAACATGCGGAGAAGATCGGCATACGCGGTACCGATCAGGAATTCTCCGCCAACGTGAACGGCCGCGCTCTGTCCCAATCCGGCGCGTCGAACAAGCCAGGAAAGTTCATTCGTCATGCCGCCGGAACGGGAAATGACGCCAATCGAGCCTGGCGTGTAAATATCGTCGACAAGCGGCCCGCCGACGACGCCGATGCGTCCCACGCCCGGCACCAGGCAGCCGAGCGATCCTGGGCCGAGTATGCGGATCCCTCGCTCGGCGGCGGCAGCAAGGCAGTAGGCCGTGTCGCGGAGCGGTATTTTTTCCGCCATGACGGCGATGAGAGGAATGCCGGCTTCTATCGCTTCAAGCATGGCCGCTTTGGCAGCAGACGGCGGCACATAGAGGGCGGCGACGGACGTTTCCGGAAATGCGGAGATCGCTTGCTGCACAGTGTCGAATACCGGCGTGCCTTCGGCCGACTGGCTGCCCTTGCCGGGCGTGACCCCGCAAACGACGCGCGTGTGATAGGCGCGCATGCTCGCGATCGCCCGCAAGCCCTCTTTGCCCGTCGCTCCTTGAACGAGGACGGACGTATGTTGATTGAGGAGAATGCTCATACCATCAAGGTTTTCAAACGCAGCACGGCGTCTTCCATCGTCGTGTCTTTTCCGTAGAGTTCCATCTGCAAACCGCAGCGTTCTGCGCAAGCGCGAAGAAGCGCGAGTCCCTCGCGTTCTTTCGGACCGGCACGCCGGACGACGATCGGATAAGCCGGTTTTAATTCGTCCAATGCTTCGGCGATGCCGGCGAACGTCTCTTGGATATCGGTAAAATTTGCGATACCCCCGACGATCAGCGCGCCGCGCAAACCCGGTTTGGAAAGTACGAGCCTTGCGAGCGCCGCTACTTTTTCTTTGGGAGGATTCCCCGAGTATTCGGCGTAGTTCGCGGCCTTGAGGCCGTGACGCGCCATCGCGTCCATGTTGACGAGGCTGGCGCCGCCTCCGGAAAACAGCGTGGCAACATCGCCATCCAACTCGAAAAACGTTCCAGCGTTGCCGCGATGCGCCTCAGCTCCGGTGTCGATGCGTTCGGCTTCCTGCTCGCGTCCGGTCGAAGCGCGTCCGAGTGTCGTGCGGGGCGGATACCGAGACCACTCCGGATGCTTACTTTGAGCGGCCGTATCGAGCGCGATTTTCGCGTCGAGCGCGATCAACGATCCGTCGATGTATTCGGCGAGCGGGTTGATCTCAACTTGCTTGGCGTCTTCTTCGAAAAAAAGCGTGACGAGTTTTTCGCATGTTTCCGGAAGCCGCGGCGAAACAGCGGACAGTGCATCGGCGATCAATTTCAGGGAGTCTGAAGGTTTTCGCGGATCGATCGGAAAACGACGCACGTTTTTCTTGCTTTCGATGGCGGATCCGCCCTCCTCTCCGATCAGCAAAAGCGGAGCCCGTTGAACGGCATCGTAGAGACAGGATAGGTACAGTTCGCGGTGCGTTTCCACGCGCTCTTCAAGCAGGGCTTGGGTCCATCCTTTGGCGTGCCAAGCTGAAAGTCGTTGCTCGATATCTTTTTCCGTATCCACAAAAGCGATCGCGTCTTGCGCAGCCCGCTTTCCCGAAAGCAGTTGAGCCTTGAGCACGGACGGTTTTCCTCCGAGAGCGTTGCGCGCTTGCACGATATCTTCCATACGCGAAATCAGGATCCCGTCCGGAGTCCTGATGCCGTGCGCGCGCAAGATCGCTTTACCCTCGTGCTCGTACAAGTTCATATTCTTCCCGGAGGCGGCGAACCAGTTTCTTCAGATTGTGATGTTCAACGACGATACCGCGGAGCGTTTCGCTCATGCGGGCGCGCTCCTCATCGGAAAGTGAAAGACAGGCGTTCAGCTTCATTGCAAAATCTTCGGGCGTCCAATCGTAAAAAAGATGCGTCAGCCATTCTCCTAGATATGGATTGAAAACGGGGGTGCAGACGATCGTTGGTACCCCGCAGGACATCGCTTCAAGGAACGATTTTCCGGCACCGCCGATGCGCTGCATGCTGACGAATGCCGCGGCTGGGCAGAGGTAGGGGAGAAGTTCCTTGTTCGGCACCGGGCCGACGAACTCGAATGCGTCCGTTAAACCGTATGACGCGATCTTCTCTTTTAGTTTCGTGACATAAGCTCGGTCCGCGTCGTTCGAGGCACCGCCGATGAGTTGCACGACGAAGTCGCTGCGATGGTGGACATCGCGCAAGAGCCGGCAGGCGTCGATCAGGAGATCGTACTCTTTAACGGGCGTAATGCGGCCGACGCTCAAAATCGCTTTGCGATTGGGCGAAGCGCGGTGCGCGGGGCAGCTGTAGAGATCAGGATCGACGCCGTGGCCGACGCCGAGAAATTTCGGCGAATCGCTGCCGTTGAAACTCTCTTTCGAAACGGACACGACGCGATTGGCGATGCGGAGCGCGACGAGCCGCAACCAGCTCCCTTTTTTATGCGCGTACCACAGAAACGTGACTTTCCCCCAGAGGCGCCAGAGAGGGCCTCCGAGAAGGACATATTCCGGGTTCATGTGCACGAAGACCGCGTCGTATTTTTTGCGGAGTGCGAACATGTATTTATAAAAACGCCAAAGGTAGCGAAGGCGCGAAGGCTTTTCTTCTTTGCCGAGCGAATGGACGCGCACGTTCGCGGGCAGGTCGGTTCCACCGCGCTTGAGGCAAATCACCTCGACCGAATCAAAAACCTCGGCGAAACGTTTGATCCACTGATGAAACGCGCCGAGTACATCGTCGTTCTTGTCGACGATCTGCGTGACAATAAGAAGTTTCATACGGGTGTCACGATCCCACGCTCAAGAAGATACGCGGCCGAGCAGCTCACGCAGCGCGCATTCGTGCTTTCAAAATCAAGCCGTTCTCCGCACGCGCAGACCCAGCCGATCGCTTGGGCGGGCACGCCGACCGCGAGTGCGTAGGCTGGAATGTCTTTGGTGACGACGGCTCCGGCGCCGATCATGGCCCATGGTCCGATCGTGACGCCGCAGACGATGGTGGCGTTCGCTCCGAGCGCCGCGCCTTCGCGTACGAGCGTCGGAAGCCATGCTTCGCGTTTGGAAACGTCACGCGAGCGCGGAGCGGGATCGTTCGTAAAGACGACGGAGGGGCCGACAAAAACGCGGTCCTCCAGCGTGACCAGGTCCCAGACGTCGATATTCGCCTCCAGCTTTACATGTTGGCCGAGGACGGCTTTTCCGAAAACGGTGCAGTTATGTCCGATCGTGCAGCGTTCACCGATCCGCGCACCTGAAACGACCTGGGAGTGTCTCCAGATTTTTGTGCCGGCGCCGATTATGGCGTCGTCGGCGACTTCCGCCGTCGGATGGATCGTGACGCCGTCATGCGCCATAGGATGCGTAGAGGCGCTCGACCAGTTCGACCGAGGGCAGCGTCTCTTGCGGCCGCACGCCGCGGCCTTCGAGCATCTCGCGGTAGACGACGCGATGGAGGTTTTCGAACGAAAGATTGTCCTTCGAGGAAAAATTATAGTCCTTGCCGTTTACGACGAAGCGGCGCTGCTGGTTCGCGCGATCGCGATAAATGCCGACCGTCCAGGTGCAGCGGTAGCGCTCGCCTTCGATCACGCCGCACCCGACCGTATCGGTCAGCTCCGTCGTCGTAACCTTCGTCGGCGCGCCGAAAATGTGCTGCAGCAAGTCGAAATAGTGGATACCGATGTTGAAGAGCGGGCCTCCGGAACGTTTGGCGTCGCCTTTCCAGGTACGGAAATATTTCTCGTCGCGAAAGACGGAGATGTTCATGTCGATTTCGAACGTGCCGCCGGCGGCAACCTGCGCGCGCAATTCCTCCGCGAGCGGATGATGGCGCAGTTGCATGACCGTAAACACCTTGTCGAAGTGCGCGAGCGAACGGACGGCTTCTGAAGAAATACCGAGCGGCTTTTCGCACAGCACGATCTTGCCCGCTTCGGCCGCCATGCGCGCCATCGGTACGTGCAAGTCGTTCGGCGCGAGAATGACGATACAATCGGTTTTCGGGTTATCCATCACGCCGGTTTTCCAACGATCCTCACCGTACGCGGTATTAACGACGTCGATCAACTTTCCGCCGAGCGCCTCGATAGCTTCGGCGTGGCGAGGCATGATGAAACCGGTGCCGATCAAGCTGAAGTTCATGTGATCAGGTTAGTCCGATATTTCCTCATTAGTATCGTTGTCGCGACCGCTCTTGTCAATGGAAGTTCGCAGTGGTTATTTTAGGCGACCGCCTTTCGCGGAAGGCCTGAGGAGAAACGTCTGTGAGCGCTGCCTGCGCAGCCTTGTCAAGAAGATGGTAAATGGTTATTGTTCCTATACTCGCATTTCCGAGCAATTATGGGTTCTACAGCGACAGTTTGCGGAAAAAAAGAGAGCGCACATCCGCTGGTTTCCCGAGGGGCGGTGGCAGATACGACGAAAGTTGCAATAACTGGCGGGGTTTTTGGTTCGGAAAAGCTTGTCGTCATTGCCGGTCCTTGTGCCGTCGAGTCTGAAGACCAGGTGACAAAGGTTGCCGAACAGGTCAAAGCAGCTGGCGCAACGGCCTTGCGCGGTGGTGCGTATAAGCCTCGTAGTTCGCCGTACAGCTTTCAAGGCCTTGAAGAGGAAGGTTTGAATATTTTGAAAAAAGTTCGGGAGAAAACAGGTCTCGCGATCGTGACGGAAATTATGGATGCACGCGCGATCCCTTTGTTTCTGAAGTACGACATCGATGTGCTTCAGGTCGGCGCGCGCAACATGCAGAACTTTTCCTTATTGAAGGAACTTGGCCAGCTTCGAAAGCCGATCTTACTCAAGCGCGGCGCCGGGTCTACGGTGTCTGAACTGTTGTCGGCTGCGGAGTACATTTTGCATGGCGGCAACACGAACGTCGTGCTTTGCGAGCGCGGTATTCAGACGTTCGAGAAGTCGACGCGCGCCACGCTCGACATTTCCTCTATTCCCGTCCTGAAAAAAGAAACCCACCTGCCCGTCATCGTCGACCCGAGCCACGCGGCAGGACGACCCGATATCATTCCCGCGCTTTCTCGCGCGGCCGTCGCCGTCGGCGCCGATGGCTTGATCGTCGAGGTACACCATGATCCGGAGCACGCGCTGTGCGATGGCGCGCAGGCGCTTTTGCCGGAGACGTTTTCCGAGATGATGAAGGGGATGCGTCTCGTGGCGCAGGCCGTCGGACGCACATTGTAACGGTTTTTATGGCAGATTTTCATAAAAAAGTGCTGGGAGTGATTCCTGCCCGCCTCGGTTCGACCCGAATTCCCGAGAAGATGCTGAAGGATCTGGCGGGGAAGCCGCTGATTCAACGGACGGTTGAAAGGACGCTGCGCGCGAAATCGCTCGACGCGATCGTCGTTACGACAGATTCCGAACGCATCGCCGAAGTCGTGCGTTCTCTTGGTGTCCCCGTCATCATGTCGCCTTCGGAACTGCCGACGGGTACGGATCGCGTCGCCTATGCCGTTCAGCAATTCCTTGACTTTACCCCGGATATCGTGGTGAATGTGTGGGGCGACGAGCCACTCTATCCTGCAGAGGCGATCGATCGATGCGTCGCCCTGCTTCTTGAGGACGAGAGCCTTCATGTCGCCGGACTCGCTGACCGGATTGAGGATATGGGTATGTTGCACGAACCGAGCATTGTACAAGTCTTGATGGACAAAAACGACAATGCTCTTTTCTTCACGCGCGCAGCCGTGCCGTTTCGTCACCACAAGGACGCGCCATTTCATGACTATCACGTGATCGGCGCGATGGCGATGCGCCGCTCCTTCTTGACGGAATTCCTTTCTCTGCCGAGAACGCCTATCGAATGCGTCGAGGGGGTTGAGCAGATGCGTATTCTGGAACATGGATACCGCATGCGCATGGTGAAAGGACATTTTCGCAATCTTGGCGTGAATACGATCGAGGAATTGGAACGCGTTCGCGCTATATTCGAACGTGAACCTGTAACATCGGAGGAAACCCATGAGCGATCGAGAGCGTAATCTGGAACAGGCTGCGAGCAAGGTACGGCTCGTCGTGACGGATGTCGACGGCGTACACACGTCGGATCACGTCACGATTTTCGGGCGACCGGAAAACGAGCAAGGGTTGCTTTTCGGCCTCGAAGTCGCCGGCACGGTCAAGAGACTCGTTCCGTGCGACGCCGACGGCGCCGTGGAAGAGATGCACTATCTCGCCAGCGCTGCTGACGGACGGATCGAAGGCTACCGCTTCTACACGCGCGACGGTATTGCCGTAAAGGAGTGCTTGCGCCACGACATCCCCGTCGTCTTCATGACCGGAAGGAGCTCGCCGGCGGTACGTCAGCGCGCCAAGGATCTGGGCGTCGACCTTCGGTTCGGGGTCGCGGACAAGGTCGCCGAAGTCGAGGGGCTTCTAGCGCTTCATGGAGCGGGTTGGGATGAGGTGTTCTTCATGGGCAACGACATTCAGGACCTCGCCCTTCTACGTCGGGTTGGTTTTTCCGCCGCCCCGGCCGACGCGGCGCCTGAGGTGCTCAAGGAAGTCATGTTCGTTTCCACCCGCAATGGTGGGAACGGCGCGGTGCGCGAAGCGATCGAGTTGGTGCTTGGAGCCAAGGGTTTTTGGCAACAGATCGTCGATCGCGCGCGTACGCTTGGTTGATGCGTTTGGTGCCACAAAGGCCGCTTCCGCGGCCTTTTTTATTTCTGAAAGCTTCTCACGCGGATCGAGGAAGGTCTTGAATCGGTTTGGCGGGCACACCGACGCACAAAGTGTACGCGGGCAGGTCGCTTACAACAACTGAACCGGCTCCCACGACGGCGCCTTCGTGGATCGTGACACCAGGGTTCACCATGACGCCGGTCGCGAGCCAGGCGTACTTTTCTATATGGACCGGCTTGTCGATGTGCGCCGACCGCGCTTCAGGAGGCGTCTGCACGTCGAGTGTTCCGGTATTGATGCGTACGAAAGACGACAAGCGTACATGGTCGTCGAGCTGGATCGTCGCTCTTGCGTTGAGATAGACGCCTTCCGCGATCAGGACTCCGGTACCGGCACGGACATGCTCAGGCCACTTGACCGTGAGCGGTCCGCCGACGGCAAGACTGGTTCCGCAGGCGCCGAAATGGTGGGACCAATAGCGGGAACGCCAGCGCAGGGCAAAACCGTTCCAAACGCGCAGGAAGAGGCGTTCAAGCGCGATAAGCATCTGTATCATAACTTTTCCATTATCGGAGCCGTGTCCTCGATTGTCAACGGCTGGCCAAAAAGCCGGTTTCTTGGCAGAATAGCACACGAAGTCCCTATGAAAATCGCGTACGTTGCGGACATCCGATTACCCACCGAAAAAGCCCATGGCCTCCAGATTATGGAGATGTGCCAGGCTTTTGCGCGCAACGGTCATGACGTATGCCTTGTGGTGCCGCGCAGGACGAATCCGCTTCAGGCGACGCCGTGGGAGTATTACAAGATGGAACCCTCCTTCAAGATCGTGCAGGTTCCGATTCTTGATTTTATTTGGCACGACCGGTTTTTCGGGCGATTTGCGCTCTGGCTCAACCTTCCGCAGTTTTGGTTGAAAGCGTCTCGTGTTGTTCGCCAGTTCGGGCCCGATGTGGTCTATACCCGCGATCCGTGGTTTGTCGGGATCGACGCGCGCGCACGCTCCGTGTTTGAAGCGCATAATTTTCCCGAGCGCGTCACGCGTTTCCACCGCTGGCTTTGGAAGCGCGCCTCTCGCGTTGTCGCGGTGACAGAAGGATTGCGGCGCGCGTTCGTCTCCGCCGGTGTTCCGGAAACGTCGGTGAAAACCGCGCATGACGGCGTTGATGCGGCAAAGTTTGAAGTGAAAGAGACGAAAGCGGAAGCGCGGGCGAAACTCGGTTTGCCGGAACGCGCGTTTATCGCCGTGTATACGGGGCACTTGTATCCCTATAAAGGGGCGGATGATTTGCTTGAAGCCTGCGCGCACGTCCAACCGTCGACGCGCGTTCTTTTCGTTGGCGGTCGTCCGGATGATCTGGCGCGGCTTGAGACGCGCGCTCAAGCGCTCGGGCTGACGAACGTGACGTTTACCGGCATGGTGCCGCATGCGCAGGTGCCTCTGTATCTTCGCGCGGCGGACGCGGCTGTCCTGCCGACCCGTGCCTCCGGCCGTCACGCCGCGGAATTCCTTTCGCCGCTCAAGTTGTTCGAATATCTCGCCGCCGGGAAGGCGATCATCGCCACAAGTACACCTTCCGTGCGCGAAGTGCTTTCCGAGCGCTCGGTCGTTTTTGTGTCGCCGTCGGATCCAACCGCTCTTGCCCGGGCGCTCTCGACGCTTGCGGAGTCTCCCGTAAAAAAAGAAGAGTTGGAACGCGAGGCGTTGGCGCTGGCGGAGGGTTGTTCATGGACGCATCGTGCGATGGACGTGCTTCAGGATCTTCCGGAATCGAAGCGCTCCGAGGCGTGGTATGAGCGCTATCGGGTGGAAATCGCGGTAGCTTGCCTTGCTTTTGCAATCCGCGTCCTGTATGTCGCGTATTTTCCGCAACTGAAAATTGACGGAGGCGATGGGCCGGCCTATCTCGGCTTGTCCGACTATGTCCGCGGGCTCGTCGATGCCGTGCCGAAAGAGGATCTCCGTTTTTTTTCGGTGGGATACCCATATCTTCTCGCCGCCATTCGCAGCTTGTTCGGCAATGACTTGTTGTGGATTCGTCTCGTCCAGGCAGCACTCTCATCGGCAACTGTTTTTATCGGCGCTCTCGCGGCTCGTACCTGGCTTGGACGCAAGGAAGGCCTGCTTGCCGGAGTACTGCTCGCCGTTTATACGCCTTCGGTTCTTGAAAGCGGCATCCTCTATACCGAGACGCTCTACACGTTCTTGTTGACGAGCGCGATCGTGTGCGCGGTCTTTGCCGTGCAGCGCCGGCAGTTGCACAATGCTTTGGTTGCGGGTGTCGGTTTTATGCTGGCTGGCCTCACGCGCGAGTTCGGTTTTTATCAAGCCGTTGTATTCGGCGCCTGGGCGCTCGTTTCGAAGCGTTCCTGGAAATTGGCGCTCCTGCTCGTGCTTCCAACGCTTCTGGCGTTCGGTGGCATCTCCTTGCGCAATGCTTCTATTGCAAAAAAGCACGCATTGACGCAGGCGCCGCTTGTCGCAAAGAACTATGAACAAGCTTTGTTCGAACCGACACTTGTCGAATTTTTGTTCGCGCCTTCGCGCTGGCATCTGTATGTCGAAGGTACCTACCTGTATTGGCGCTTTCCGCATCGGCTGAGCGATGTGGGAGCGGGGGAGCCGATTGAGGGCAGAACAAATCCTGGCGGTGATGTCGTGTACCACCTGTCCTTGAAACCGGGATACTTCATGGCGGCGCAGCCTTTGCGTCAGGTGTTGGTTAAGATGTTTCTCGTGCTCACGCATTGGTTCATTTTATTCCTTGCCCTGGTCGGCCTTTGGCGCGGCAAGCTTCCGCGCGAGGCAAAGATCGGTTTCATGCTCGCGATTCTCTTCGCTTTTGCGACGATGATGTTTGGCGGGCTGCATCGTTTGCAAGCGTTCGAAGGATTCGAACCGCTCGCGCGCTATCGTTTTCCGACGGAGCCGCTCATTCTCATTCTCGCCGTAGCCGGCGCGCAGGCGCTTGGACGCGGTTCGAAACGCTGATATGGATTCTTCCGGCATCAAGGGTTTCTACGAAACATATGGCGACCGTATCGTCGAGAAGCGGCTCAATTCGCCGTATCCGCTTCGACGTCACGCGCATCGCATGGGTTACGAGTCGATCGCCAAGTTCGTGCAACCGGGTGAAACGGTGCTTGATGCCGGATGCGGCGAGGGCGTGTTGTCGTGGTACTTGGCGGAACGCGGCGCAAAAGTGACGGCAATGGATATCTCGACTCCCAACCTGGAAAACGCGAAAGCTTTTTTGGAAAAACGTGGCGTCTTGGATCGTGTCACACTCGTGCAAGGCGACGCCGAGCATCTGCCGTTTCCAGACGCGAGTTTCGATTGGGTCGTTTCCTCGCATGTCCTCGAACATCTTCCGGATTTCGAACAAGGTCTTTCGGAGTTGCATCGCGTGGCCAAGAAACGGGTCGTGGTCGCTTTGCCGACGTGCTTGAACTTGGCTGCGGCCTCGCAGCTCGGCGGAGCTGATTTCTGGCGCCTTTCGAAACGTGCGCTCGTGGCGCTACCATGGGGCGTGCTCCGCATTTTTTGGCATCTCTTTGGCGAAGGCGTGCAAGAGGGTTATGCCGGAGTGGGAGCATTGCCGCATGTATGGCGCTACCCATGGGTCATGCGCCGGCGTTTGGAAAAAGGGGGATTCGTCATCAAGCGTTTCGAAGCTTCGACGCTCGTTCTTCCGTACTTCAATTTTTTCTTGCCGTTCATCAAAGCGCTCGACCGCGTGAAACACTTGCCAGTGTTGAGAAATTTCGGTTACGGATCTATCGCCTTTTTGGAGAAGAAGTAGCGCGTTTACAAAACTCGTGTGGGAATCAAAAAATGCCCCTTGAGGCATTTTTTGATTCAGAGTCACGATACGCGCAAACCGTCAGCGACCCTTCCTTTTTAGGACGCTATAGATTGTCTTGAGGACGATCGCAGCGTCAAGCGCGAGCGAGCGGTATTTCAGATAGTAGAGATCGTGGCGAAGCTTCAGCAGATGGTCTTCGTGCGTGGCGGCATATGGAGCCGACACCTGCGCCCAACCGGTCAGGCCGGGGCGTACGAGATGACGCACGGGGAACAGAGGGATCGTCTTCGCCAGATCGTCCTCGATCTCCGGACGTTCCGGGCGCGGGCCTACAAAACTCATTTCGCCGCGAAGGATGTTCCATACCTGCGGCAGCTCGTCGAGGCGTGAGGCGCGCAAGAACCTGCCGACGTGCGTGACACGCGGGTCGCCTTCTTGCGCGAATGCGGCGCCGTTCTTTTCGGCATCGACGCGCATCGTGCGGAATTTCACGATCGAGAACAGCGCACCGCCTTTTCCGACGCGCGTTTGGCGATAGAGGATCGGTCCGCGGTCTTCGATCCAAATCGCGGCGGCGATCACGGGGGAGAGAAGAAGGGTCGGCACGGCGAAAAGAACCCCGCAGATCATGTCACCCAGGTGTTTTACGTGTTCATAGATCGATCCTTCCTGGTTCGCGAGATTGTCGATAATCCAGCGCTCGTCGAGCGCGGAAGCAGGTACCGAGTGGCGGATTTTCTCGTAGAAATTCGGAAGATCAATGATCGCGACTTTCTGGAAAAACTTGCGATACAAGCGCGCCGTCACGTCCGTGTGACCCTGCATCGTGCGCGCGACAACGATCACATCGCACCTCGGAAGAGCGTCGTCATTTACCTCCTCGACGACGCCGACGGACGTGTAGCCCACGTGGGGATTGCTTTCAAGAACAGTGCTGAGCGTACGCGCTTCCTCGCCGCCGCCTAGGAACAAGACGCGCAGGCGGAAACGTTCGCGGGAGAAGAGGTGCATCGTCAGCATTCTCCATCCGAGGAAGAGGACGGCAAAAACGACAAGAACGATGATCAGGTTCGTTTTTGGCGTGATGCCGACACCCGGCGTGAAGTAGAAAACCGCCATGGAGACGAGAAAGGCTGCACCCAGGGATTCGGCCGCGCGGCCGAGCAGCTCGATGCGGCTGCGCAGGGCGTCGAAGTCGTAGAGGCCGACGATGTAAAAAATCGCGAGCCACAGAATAAACACGACAGTGAAGGGCCAGGCATGATCCGGCCATTCCGAAAGCAGCTCCGTACGCCCGTACCGAAGCGTGATGGTCAGGAACAATGCCGAAAACGCCGCAAGCAGATCGCCAGCGGCCAAAAGAGCCAATTTATATCGGCGAAGATCGCCGTTCATAGCGAGTCCAGGATAGCCTATTTCGCCTTGAAAAGCAAGGTTGTAGGGAGTACGCTTTGAGCGATCCTCTGTATGAAACTTGTTTTTCTCACGTCAACGCTCGAAGAGACGATCGGATGGGGGCGCTATGCCGCCGGATTTTTGGCGGAAGCCCGACGCCGCATCGGACGAGAAAACGTTCTTGCACCCAATCCGGCCCGTCTGCGATCAGCCGAACTTCACTGGAAGCAGCCATTCTTCACGGTGCTCGATGCGCTGGCGTTGCGAAGTGAGGTAGAGGGCGGCGACGTCATTCATGCGGCAACGGAACTCGTCGCGCCGCTCGCGATGGTGCTGTCATTTTTCACAGGCAAGCCGTATCTCATTTCGACGCATGGTACGTACGCTGATGCCGCGACGTATCCTCGCCATCTCCGTTGGCTCTACAGCCTTTCGTTCCGCCGTGCGGCGCGCGTCGTTGCGGTCAGTCGATATACGTCGGAAGTCGTGCAGCGTACCTTCAGGGTGCAAAACGTGGAGATCGTGCCAGGGGGGTTTTCCCCGGCGGCGCGCGGTACGACGGAGAAGAAACTTGGGAATGAGCATCGGATACTGAGCGTCGGAGCCGTGAAGGCGCGCAAAGGATTCCATACGCTCGTCGAAGCATGCGGGCTTTTGAAACGAAAAGGCTTTTCTTTCGCGGTTGATTGCGCCGGTCCGAAAGATTCCTCTCGATACGTCGAGCTTCTTGAAAAACGGGTGCGGGAGCTCGACCTCGACGAATGCGTGAAGTTTCACGGCCGCGTTTCGGAAGAAGCGTTACGGAATTTTTACGCCGAAGCCGACGTGTTCGTTTTGCCTTCAGAGCATAGCGGTACGGCGTTCGAAGGGCTCGGTCTCGTGTATCTCGAGGCAATGGCGCAGGGCGTGCCGTCGATCGGTTGTCTTGATTCGGGCGCTGAGGACGTCATTCAAGACGGCATGAACGGCAGGCTTGTTCCGCCGGGTGATGCCGAGGCGCTTGCCGCCGCCATAAAAGAAATGTTTGACGATCCCGCCTCTTGGCTTCGCATGTCGTCAGCCGCGCCCGAAAGCGTCGCGCGTTTCCGATGGGAGCGCGTCGGCGCGGAGATGGAGGCTGTATACCGATCTGTCTCAGAGGTCCGTTCTTGATCGATTGCGAAAAGCCTTGTTGCCAAAAAACGTTTCACCACGACGACGCTATGTCTTCACCAACGCATCTCGTAAACGCCTTCGGCGAGCGCGTCAAAAAAGATGAGCCGCTTGCCAAGCATGTCCATATCCGGATCGGAGGTCCGGCGGATTTTTATGTCGAAGCCAAGAGTTCCGAAGAGATCGTGCAGGCCGTCGAAGCGGCCGTCCTCGACCAACTGCCGTTCGCGATTTTCGGCGGAGGTTCGAATACGCTTCCGAGCGATGACGGTTTTTGCGGGCTTGTGATTCAAGCGGCAAATCGCGGCTGGAGCGTCGATGGCGCCTCCGTTACGGCCGAAGCTGGCGTACCGACGGGGTTTCTTGCGCGCAAAACCGCCGAAGCGGGGTTGACCGGACTCGAATGGGCGGTTTCTCTCCCGGGTACGATCGGAGGAGCCGTGCGCGGCAACGCCGGCTGTTTCGGAGGAGAAATCAAAGATACGCTCGAGTCGGTTGAAATTCTGCGCGTCATCGACGGGCGTACGGAGCGCAGCGTTTGCAAAAACGAAGAATGTGGTTTCGGCTATCGCGAATCGCGTTTCAAGAGAAGCGGCGATGTCGTACTCTCGGCGAAATTCGCACTTTCGACCGCGCCGAAAGAGAGTTGCCTGGCGAAATTGGAAGACGTGCTTTCCAAACGCAAGGCGGATCAGCCGAGCGATGCGCCGTCGGCGGGGTGCATGTTCAAGAACTTCGATTTCAAGGAAGAATCGGAACTTGCGAAACTGAAAGAACGTGTAGATATTCCCGAGGCCTTCTTGCGCGCCAAGCGTCTGCCCGCAGGCTGGCTCATCGAACAGGCTGACTTAAAAGGTAAAACGATCGGACGCGCCCAGGTGTCTTCGAAGCACGGAAACTTTTTGCTGAACCTGGGCGGCGCCACAGCATCCGACGTGCTTCAGCTCATCTCGCTCATCAAGATGCGTATTCGAGACGATTACGGCCTTCAGCTCGAAGAAGAGGTGCAGTTGCTCGGTTTTTGAGCATCCGTTTCGGAGAAGATAGCCGCCCTTGCGCGGCTCGGCCTTTTCCTTTAAAGTAGAGCCACTAAAACAGGCTGTTCTCTATGACCATTGATCGCATCAAAGCCACAGGAATCGAATTGACCGACGCTATCAAGGACGCTGTTGAAAAGGATCTCGCCTCGCTTGAATCCATGACAGCGCGCTTCGGCGATGGCGTTTCCGTCGACGTCGAAGTCGGCAAGACGACGAATCATCACCACAAGGGTGAAATTTTCCGCGCCGAGATGAGTTTGCGCATTCCGGGCAAGATGATCCGCGTTGAAGAAACCGCGGAAGATCTTTACGCCGCGATCAAGGAGGCTGTCCGCACGCTCGGACGCGAAGTGGTCAAGGAAAAAGAACGCCACGACTGATACCGCATGTCCCTCCTCAGGAAGATTTTCGGCGACCCGAACGCCCGCGCGATCGCCAAGCTCCAACCCATCATCGAGAAGATCAATGCGCTCGAAGCCGAGACGCAAAAATTGTCGGACGACGGCTTGGCCGCCAAAACGGGCGAACTCAAGGAACGCTTGAAGAACGGCGCCTCGCTCGACGAGGTTTTGCCGGAGGCTTTTGCGCTCGTGCGCGAGGCGGCTCGTCGTACGCTCGGTCAGCGCCACTATGACGTCCAGCTCTTGGGCGGCATGGTTTTGAACCAAGGCGGCATCGCCGAAATGCGCACGGGTGAAGGCAAGACGCTTGTCGCTACGACGTCCGTCTTTTTGAACGCGCTTGAGGGCAAGGGCGTGCACGTCATCACCGTCAACGACTATCTCGCCCGTCGCGACGCCGGTTGGATGGGTCGCGTCTATCACCGCCTCGGTCTCACGACGGCCTGCATCAATCATCAATCCGCCTATCGCTACGATCCGTACTACAAGGCAGCGGTCGTTGAAGAAGGTTCCGCGCTTGAGGTGAAAGCCGACACGACCGCCGCGTTCCATGTCGACATGGATGAAATGCGTCCGATCGGACGCAAGGACGCGTACCTCGCCGACATCACCTACGGCACCAACAACGAGTTCGGCTTCGATTACCTGCGCGACAACATGGTGACCGTTCCGGATCAGGCGGTGCAACGTGAACTGCACTACGCCGTCGTCGACGAAATCGACTCCATTTTGATCGACGAAGCTCGCACGCCGCTCATCATCTCCGCTCCGGCCGAAGAATCGTCCGAGCAGTATTACAGTTTCGCCGACGTCGTCCGTCCGCTCGAAGAGGGGAAGGATTACAACGTTGATGAAAAAATGCGCGCCGTCGCCTACACCGAAGACGGCCAAAATCGCGTTTCACAGTCGCTCGGCGCCGATCCGTGGAAAAAATCGGACATCATGACGATCTATCACTTGGAAGCGGCACTCCGCGCCAAGGCGCTCTTCCATTTGGATAAGGAGTACGTCGTGCGCGAAGGCGAAGTCGTCATTGTCGACGAATTTACCGGGCGCCTCATGCCGGGACGACGCTATTCCGAAGGCTTGCACCAGGCGATCGAAGCCAAGGAAAAAGTGAAGATCCAACGCGAGAGCCGCACGCTCGCGACGGTCACGTTCCAGAACTATTTCCGTTTGTACAAAAAACTCTCCGGCATGACCGGTACCGCCGCGACGGAAGCGGAAGAGTTCGCCAAGATCTACAAGCTCGAAGTCACGGCGATCCCGACCAACAAAAATCCGCAGCGTCTCGACTTGACCGACCGCGTGTACAAGAACCGCAAAGGCAAATTCGCCGCGGTGGCGCAAGAGATCAAAGCCCGGCACGCCAAGGGACAGCCTGTGCTCGTTGGTACGATTTCGATCGAACAAAACGAAGAGCTCTCGCATCTTCTGGAACTCGAAGGCGTGCCGCATCAGGTCTTGAACGCCAAAAACCACGAACGTGAAGGCGAAATCATCGCCCAAGCCGGGCGCAAAGGCGGCGTGACAATCGCGACCAACATGGCCGGACGCGGCGTCGACATTATTTTGGGCGGCAATCCGTACGACGCGGCCAAGGCTGCGGAAGTACGCGAACTCGGCGGTCTCATGGTGATCGGTACTGAACGCCACGAATCGCGCCGCATCGACAACCAGTTGCGCGGCCGCGCCGGTCGTCAGGGCGATCCGGGCACTTCGCAATTCTACGTGTCGATGGAAGACGATCTCATGCGCATCTTCGGTTCCGAGCGCATGAAGAACATGATGGAGCGCCTCGGTATCCCCGACGACATGCCGATCGAAAACGGCCTTGTTTCGCGCTCGATCGAATCGGCGCAGCATAAAGTGGAAGGCCACAACTTCGACATCCGCAAGCACCTGCTCGAGTACGACGACGTGCTCAACAAGCATCGCGAGGGCTTCTACCGCCGCCGTCACGAAATGCTGCGCTCGGAAGGCGGTGTCGTCCGTACGCGCGTCTTCGAGATGATCGAGCGCGAAATCGAACAGGTCGTGCTGTTCCACACTTCGAACGACAACGAGTCGGAGTGGAATCTTGAAGAAATCTACGAAGTCGCTGCCACCATTTTCCCCGTGCCGAACGAAACGCGCGTGAAGATGGACGGTATCCACGTCGCTCTCGAATCGAAAGGGGACAAGCTCGCTGGCGTCCATGCGCGCACGGCCATTATCCAGTACCTCGTCGGCATCGCCCGCGCCCAATTCGACAGGATCGAGCGCGAACTCGGACAAGACGTGCTCACCCAAGTGTGCCGAGGCTTGTCGCTGCGCGCCATGGACAACTTCTGGATCGAGCATCTCGACGCGATCGACCACCTGCGCAAAGGCATCGGCCTGCGCGGCTACGGCCAGCGCGACCCGCTCGTCGAATACAAGAAGGAAGCGTACAGGATGTGGAACGAGCTGCTCCACGCGATTGAGCGCCAAATCGTCTACGCCATCTACAAAGTCCAGGTCGCCGTGTCGCACGCGCCGTCTCTGCTTGATCGCGGCAACCTTACGATGAGCGCGCCCGCGAAAGAAGGCGACCGCAAGCTCCTCGCTGACGAAAACGGTGACGCCGACAAAAAAGCGGCAACGGACATCGACCCCGGTCTTCCGAAAGTCGGCAGAAACGACCTTTGCCCGTGCGGATCGGGGAAGAAATATAAGAAGTGTCACGCAGCATAAGAAAGTGAAAACCGACGGTTGACAAACCGTCGGTTTTTGGTATCGTCGAAACGAGGAGGAACGACATGCGTATTACCACCCTGAACTGCTGGTGCGGGCGCGCGGTCAAGGAGCTGATCGCGTTCTTCGAGCGCAGACGGGACATGACCGATCTCTGGCTCCTGCAAGAAGTGCTCGACGGCGACCAAGCGGTGATCAATCAACGGCACCCCGGTTGGAACCTCTACGCTGACCTGTTCAACGCGATTGCGCGTGCGCTTCCGGAGTTCGACGGCTACTTCGCCGGTTTCGACGACCCGAACCGCATGAGCAACGCCATCTTCGTGCGCCGGTCGATTCCGGTCCTCGGCCTGGATGAGCATACGGTCTACGAGCCGGAACACCCGGTACATGAAGGTGATGAGATCATCGCCGACCGCAAGCTCCAGACGATCACGCTGGACGTGGGCGGCAGGGCGGTGCTCTTCGGCAATCTGCACGGCCTCTGGTTCAACGGTCCTAAGACTGATACGCCGGATCGCCTGGCGCAGTCCGAGAAGACGGTCGCCGTGTTGAACGCGCACGCCGGTGCCAAGGTCCTCTCTGGCGACTTCAATTTGTTGCCGGACACCGAGTCTGTGCGCATCTTGGAGAGGAGAGCCAAGCTTCGCAATCTGGTAGTTGAGCACGGCATCGCCTCGACGCGTACATCATGGTATCGCCACTACGGCAAACTGAACGAACCGAACTTTGCCGACTACGTCATGCCTTCGCATGACCTGGCGGTGAAGCATTTCGAGGTTCTGCCCGACGTGGTCTCCGATCACGCCCCGCTCTACGCCGAGTTCGCCTAGAACCGGCGTTTTTCTTTAGTCCTCGGGTCTAGGCGCAGGGCCAAATCGTGCTATGCTATCGACACGTAGATGACTATGGACGCACTGGCAATCGCCTTGCAAAATTTAAAAACGTTTAACCGGATGATCGCGGCTCACCCCGAACTTTCGTCCCTTTTTTCCATTGATGGTGCGGATTATCTGCAGTGGCGGCAGGCAAAAATTTTCATCGCCTTCAAAGGAAACGCGAGTTCGGGCAAAGCTGTTACAAACAAGGTTGGAATTTCGCGTATCTTCGCGGCGTTGAAGCATTGGTTTTCAGGCTTCGCCGCGCTTGTGCTCACGTTGTGGGCGGTTATCGTTCGGGGGAGAAAAAACGTGCTGGTTTTCAGCGTCGATAAGGTGAGTTCCGAGGGGGATCATGATTTTCGTATTGACGGCCTCTACCGTTTTTTGAGGGATCATCGCGTTTCTTTTACGGAAACGTTTCATACGCAGATGGGGAAGACGATGCTGACGCAGGCGGTCCAGCGCGGCCGATCGGCTGTCTACCGGGAAGCTTTTCAGTTTCTCGGGTCGTTACGGCATGCCTTTTGCGCCTGCGCCGCGCGTTCGAGAAAAATCGCGCGAGCGCTTCCGTGCACGGAATTCCGAGAAGGCGATCGCCCGTTTGTTCGCAAGCTTGTCGAGTCGCTTCTGCGCGGCGCGGCCGTATCTCGTTTTGAAATCGCGTGTTACAGGAGCGTCCTGAAACGCATTCGTCCGGACGCCGTTCTGGCCATCGATGATACGAGATACTATCAAGAAATGTGCATGGCGGCACGGCTTCAAAAGATTCCTTTTTATGCGTTCCAGCACGGCCATTTCACGAAGTATCATGCGGGTTGGCTTGCTTCGGGTACGCCCGTCGGCCAAGACGTGCGTCCGGACGCGCTGTTCGTGTGGAGTCCGTATTGGAAAAAAGAGCTGCTACGGCTCGGAACGAATTTCAGTGCCGAGGAGCTTCGCATCGGCGGTAATCCGAAGAACGCGAACGAGGCATCGGCGGGCGCGCTATATGCGCCGCCGAAAGATTCCGAAACAATCGGGCTTCTCGTGCCGTTTGAAACGGACGCGCCCTTTGACGAAGTTCGGTCCATACTCGAACGCCTGCTCTCAACCAGCCGCGTGAAGGTTTGGTTTAAGACGCGTCCGGACTGGGATGAAAAAAAACAGTTGCGACTTTATGGCTTGCTTGACCGCTCTGTTGACGAGGTTGAGGCCGTTCCGAATCATCTGCCCGTTCTCGGTCGCATCCACGCGGTGGCAGGCGTGTATTCGACCTTCCTCTACGACACGATTTCGTTGATGCGCCCGGTATTCGTCTTAAAGACATCAATGGATTTTGGGGAGGGGATGGTGATCAATGGGTTGGCTGACGCATTCGACGCGGCCGGAGAAGATCCTGCGGGGCGGCTTCTCTCGCTCTGCCGCGATGCCGCTCCGAAGCTTGCCGGTCGCCTTGAGTCCTATCGTGGCGGCAGCGGGGACTTCAGGCGGACGCTCTCACTGCTGCTTGAAAAGAACGGATAGCGTAAAACCCGCCGCCTCTCGGCGCCTGTCTTTGCCTAAATGAATGCCTGGCTTACACTAAAATCGATGCATCCTCGTTTAAGATCGGTATTGCAAGTCTTGCTTGCTTGGTCGCAGAAGCACGTCAGGACGGACATGACCTACCTGGTAAAAAACGGCGCCTGGTCGGGTTTGAATTTTTTCGTGACGAGCGTTTTAGGAGTTGCGGTCGCGGTCGTCGCGGCCAATGTGCTCGATAAGGAAACTTACGGCATCTATCGCTACGCGCTCTCCCTTGTCGGACTTGCCAGCTCCTTGTCGCTCACTGGCATGAACACCGCCGTTGCCCGCGCCGTTGCCCGCGGCGACGACGGTATTTTGAGGAAGGTGGTACGCGCGCAAGCGGTATGGAATTCGCTGAGCGGGGCATTGATGTTTGCGATCGCGGCGTATCTCTATGTGCGCGGTAACACACTGCTCGCCCTTTCGATGGCTATCTTGGGCGTGACGGTTCCTCCTGCCTGGGCGCTCAATACCTACACGGCTTTTTTGTCTGGAAAAAAAGACTTTAAGACAGCGACGCGGTTTTCCATCGTCAACACGGCTCTTTACTCGATAGCCATGGCTCTGTCCATGCTCCTCTTCCGGAGCGTTATCGGGCTTGTGGTGGTCTATGGACTCAGCAACCTTCTGCTTACGGCCTATTTTTACTGGAGAACGCTGAGGATCTATGCCCCCGTCGAAGGACAATCGCAGGCGTATGCTGAAGCCTGGGGTTTTGGGAAGCACCTGAGCGTCATCAATGTCCTGTCTCTTGTTGCGCAGCAGTGCGACAATGTCGTTGTCTTTCACTACGTCGGAGCGGGGCAGTTGGCAACGTATACGTTTGCCAGCCTCATGCCGGATCGTATTAAAAAGTTCGCTAAAAACATAAGCGCGACGATTTCGCCGAAAATCGCGAACAAAGACGCGAACTCGCTTGAACGTTCGCTCTTTCTGCGTTTTTTTCAATTGGCTTGCGCGGGACTTTTGGCGGCAACCGTTTATATTGTCGCGGCTCCCATCGTTTTTCGCTGGTTGTTTCCTCAATATCTTTCCGCGCTTCACTACTCGCAAATCATCTCTTTGAATTTGATATTTTGGGTGCCGATGACGTATGGAGCCTATGTGGCTCAGGCACAAAAAATGATTCGACCGCTATATGTCAGCGGCACCGTTACAAGTATTTTTCGAATCGTTTCGATTGTTGCTGGCGTGACTTTTGGCGGCTTGCTCGGCGTGATTCTCGCAAAACTTGCTAGTAACGGAATCGTGGCCATAAACGGCATGTTCTTTTTGCGCAACGAACTTCGCCGCCTTGATCATTCGAATCGATCCCTTACCACGTTTGTTCCGGAAACCTCAGACGAAGACGCTGCGCGCATACGGTGACGGGTGGGAGCGCCGTTTCGGTCGCCGTGCATTGCCGGTCTTCTGCGCGTGCGCTAGGATCGTTCCGTGTTCTTTTGTGAACTATCGCGGAGGTTTCATGAAAGACAAGCAAGAGACCATGGCAACGTACGACGAGCACTATCGTGCGTTCGATGTCGAATTCGAACGGCACATGCGTCGATACAACATGACGCACGTCGATCGTTTCCTTAGTACGTTGCCAGCGGGCGCGCGGATTCTGGATCTTGGTTCCGGTCCTGGGAACTACGCCCAGGAGTTTTCGAAACGGGGCTTCAGCGTCCTGTGCGGCGACCTGTCGTCTCGAATGGTCGAGCTGTGTCGCAGCAAGGGTCTCCGGGCCGAACAACTCGATCTTGAGACGTTCGAGCTCGGTTGTCGTTTCGACGGCATTTGGGCGAATGCTTGCCTGCTGCATCTTTCGAAGGCTGGAATTCCGAACGCGCTTGAACGGATCGCGCGCCATCTCGAACCGTCCGGCATTTTTGCCTGCGCGGTGAAAGAAGGGGATGGCGAGGGGCTCATGGCGGACGATGAGTATCAGGGCGCGCGCCGGTATTTCAGCTACTTCGGCGACGACGAGTTTCGTTCCTTTCTCGCCCCGCGGTTCGAGGTTCGCGCCTTCGAACGCACGTCCTCACGTTCCGGCAGCACGGTCTTCATCAAATATCTCGCGCGTTTGCGGCAATCTTGACTCGGTTGGTCATCGCTGCGTTCCGATGGTAAAATCTCGCCATCGGATTTTTTATCCCCACCCGCCACTATGCCCAGTCTAGAAGAAGTGCACGGCCGTTTGCGCGTGAAAGCCCGGGAAAAGAGCGAATTGCAGAAGGCGTTCAAGGACGAACTCGCCAACAACCCTCGGTACCAGCAGATCGCCGAGCAGCTCAAGGTCTTGAAAGAAGAAAAAAAGTCGATCGAGAACCAGGTCTGGGCAGCTTCTTCAGCAGATGCGCAGAAGCTCGACTTGCTGGCGCTCGACATCAAGTCCGACCGCGAGATGCTCTCGGAGTTGGCCCTCAACATGTACGTGAAGGGGGAGACGGTACAAATCGTTGACGAGTACAATGCACGCTGGGTTCCGAAGTTCGCCGTTTCGTTTAAAAAAGACGATGAGATGCAGGAGGAGCGCTCGTCGAAATCCGCCGCTGAAGTCCATGAACCGGATTTTGCGGCCTAACGATTCGTCCTCCGTATGGAAGAAAAATCGATTCAAAAATTGAACGCGGCGATTTCCGTCGTGTTCATCGTGGCGGCGCTGATTCTCTTCGGCGTCGCTCTCAAAAACCGCAACGCCTCCGGTCCGGTGCCGGAAGCTGCCGCTCCGGTAGAAACGAAGGAAACGCAGGAGTATCAGGATCTCGCCGGCATGCGCCAGCTTGATCTCGCCAAGGACTTCGCGAGCTGGACGCCGGGCGCAAAAGTCGAGCCGGAAAAAACAAGAAGCGCGTCGCTCGTCGTTCTTGGGAACGTCAGCAAGGCCTTTTTGACCGTGAAGGCTTCGGTCGACGGAAAGCCGCTCACCAAATACGAAAGCGTCTTCGTGAAGTTCAACGATGCCGGCGGCCATTTGTTTCGCCCTCGATCGTTGGCGACGCCCGCGTCCGGCGTCACGAGCCTTCTCTTCGAGTTGAATGACGTGCCGGTTTTGCCGAGCATTCCGTACGACGAGACGCGCGAACCCTCGAAGGCTGATCTGGTCGAGGTGCTGAAGGACGGAAAGACTGTAAAACTCACCGCGTTTATTTCTTCCCTCCGGCCCGCATTGTTTGACGAGCTTTCGCTTTCGTATCTTTGCGCCGAGGGTTCCGACTGCAGCATCTCCCTTCGTTAAACCTCTTGAGAAAGAGTGGATAAACCGACCTGGCGCTTCCCGCGCCGGGTCGGTATTGTTTTTTCAGCCCATCGTGGGAGGAGGACGTATGACGGCTCCGCAAGATCTTTCATCGCATCGTTTGGAACTCGAGAACCGATTCCTGCGCATCCTCCAGTCGCTGCACCGCCTGCGACTCGATGGTGTGTGGGTTCGACCGTTCGGCTTGGAGATCTGGGGTACACCTAAGGCCTTCAAGACGACCGTGCAGGTCGCCGCTTCAAACTTCCTGAAGCGTCTCGGCTGGAAGGTGACGTATCGCCCGGAAGGCGCCGAGGTTATCGACCGCGTGTCGCGCAAGACGCCGCACTACAACCTGCAGACTTGCCGTTATGCTCTTAATGAGATCACTGATCGGCTCGAGAGCGATCTTGAGATCGTAATCAGCGATCGTGGTCTCATGGACGGTATCGCGTGGTTGGAATACTGGTTCCGCAAAGGCAAGCTGACGGAAAAGGATCGTGATGCTTTCGAGGCCGCGTATCGCACCGAAACACTCCGGAGTCTTTACGACTTGCACGTGTGCATGGTCTGCGACGCGCAAGCGGCACTAGAGCGCGAAGTGACGCATGGGGTGACCGATAAGCCTGGAGAAACCATGAACCTGGCGACACTCGAGTTGCTCGGCGAAGTGCATCGAGTCGTTTGGAAGCGCCTCGACGGCGACAACGATCGACGCATGGTTTGGCACGACACGACCCCGTCGACCCCACAGGAGGTGCTGCGGCTGGTCCTGAACGATCTCGCTACAGCGTTCGAATATCGTCTCATGACGATCAAGTAACTCGCCCTACGGCGGGTTTTTTATGTGGTATCTTGTAATCGATATGAACCCGTTGCGCATCGGCATCGATTTCGACGGCGTGATCGCCAATCACCATCCGCAGAAGGCGCGACTGGTACAAGCGCTCGGTCTT
This sequence comes from Minisyncoccota bacterium, assembly GCA_052034355.1. Classification (GTDB taxonomy): domain Bacteria; phylum Patescibacteriota; class Patescibacteriia; order SG8-24; family DYFX01; genus DYFX01. The sequence goes on along the minus strand of JBPOIQ010000049.1, from coordinate 3,672 downwards.
GAGCTTGAAGGATGGCAGTTGAACTCGAACGTTCTTCGGGAGTTCCTTTCGGAAGAGGCGTACAGGATATTGCAGCGAGAGATTTACGGGGAGATGACTCTTGAAGCGCCTCCGCTCGCCGACGCCCTCGAGGTCATTGCCCGTTTGCCGGGGGAGCCGTACATCATTTCGGCGCGGCGTCCGGAGAACGAGTCGTATCCGCGACTCTGGATGAAACGACATCATCTTGATGAAGTTATTCCCTTTGAGCGTGTTATTTTTTGTGAAGAGGGTCGGGGTAAACGCGCACATTGCGAGCGTCTCGGTATCTCCGTTTTTTTGGACGACAAACTTTCGTATCTCACGCATCTGCCGACGGAGTTGCAACGCGTGCTGTTCGATGTCGACGGCATCGCGCCGCGCCTCACTCTTCCGCGAGACATTTTGGTGACGGCTTCTTGGAAAGATTTTGAAAAGCGCATATCCGAGTAAAAAAAGACCCCGACGCTTGTCGGAGCCGATACTATTTCGATGCAGCCTTTTTTCGAACTGCGCCCTTCTGCTTCTGATCGCGCAGATCGACGATCTTGAGCGTGATCACGCCGAGCGCGAGTGCGGCGGCGCCAAAGGCGAAGGGTGCCCAGTGCGGAGCGTAGAGAAGAGCCGGAAAGCTTCCGGCGGCGGCGAGGTAGGGAAGAAGGAGCAGCCATTGTCGTTTCGCGAAGACGGTGAGCAGGCCGTAGAAGCTGAGGATGCCGGCCGCCGCGTATGCGGCGCCGAGAGCAATCCATTGGCCAATTTCCTGCGTATCGTCAGAGACGCGTGAGATGTACACGATCCAGTCGTTGCGATAGAGGCCTAACCCCACCGCAACGGCGCTTCCGAACAGCGCCGCGAATATCCAGAACGTGACGAACAGCTTCTTGAGCCCCTTGCCGTAGCCCTTGCCGATGTTCGGGATGACGAATGACTCCGGATCCTTCATCGTAGCCTCCTTGGTTGCACGTCCTCACAGCCTAGGTTCTCGGGCGCCCATTGTCAATTATCAAGGGTTTTTGCCTCGTTGCCTTTTTCCGCGCGCTTCATTATACTGCCTCCGTATTGTGGATTGTTCGGACGTTCTGATCTGACTTTGATCCCCAGATTTTCCCGTATGACTACTCGTCGCGGCCGATCGTTTTTTTATTACGTGTCCGTTCCGTTCGTCTGGCTCGGTAAATTGCTCGGCAGGCTCGTGAAACCATCTCCTCGCGGCAAGGTCCGCTGGGGTGCCTTGATCGTGCTCGTCCTTGCTGGATTGGCCGGTCTCTTGTCGTACCCGAACGTTTGGGATCGCGGCGCCGATGCTTGGAACACGAAAGTCGTCGAAGCTTACAAGCTTCCGGGCGTTCTCAAGGCTCCGCACTTCAAGAACGTTCCGTTCCGTCTCGGACTCGATCTTCAGGGCGGTACGCATCTCGTGTATGAGGCTGACACGGCCGATATTGCCGCGAGCGAACGCGATGCCGCCATGGAAGGTGTGCGCGACGTCATTGAACGCCGCGTGAACGCATTCGGCGTTGCCGAACCGATCGTCCAAACCAACAAGACGAACGATCGCTGGCGCATCATCGTCGAACTCGCTGGTGTCAGCGACGTGAGTCAGGCGATCCGCATGATCGGTGAAACCCCGATCCTTGAATTCAAGGAGGAGAATCCGGTGGAGAACATCCCCCTGACTTCTGAACAGCAAAAGGAACTCGATAAGAAAAACGCTGATCTCAAGAAGCAGGCGAACGACACGCTTCGCAAAGCGCTCTTGAACCCGAACGATGCATCCCTTGCATGGACGAAGCTCGGACTCGTCGGTGAATCGCAGCAGCCCGAGCTTTGGAAGTGGGCTGAAGCGCATCGTGGCGCCAAGATTTCCGGAACGCTGGTCGAGGATTCGACCGGCTGGAACGTCGTGCGCGTCAATGCGCGCGATGCTGCCTCGAAAGAAGTCCGCGCGAGCCATATCTTGATTTGCTGGGAAGGCGCGCAGGGCTGTGCTGAACCGCTCACCAAAGAGCAGGCGTTGGCGCAGATCACCACGTTGCGCGGCGAAGTCACCACGAAAAACTTCGGAGAAAAAGCAAAAACGCATTCGACCGATGGATCCGCGCAGACCAACGCCGGCGATCTCGGCTGGTTTGGCGAAGGCCAGATGGTCAAGGAATTCCAGGATGCCGCGTTTGCTTTGAAGACCGGAGAAATTTCCCAACCCGTCGAATCTCCGTTCGGTTACCACTTGATCTATAAGTCCGGCGAGCGCCCGCTCGTACGCTACGATCTCGATCGCATCCTCGTCGAAAAGGCGACGGCGACCGACGTTGCGCCGGAAGCGGACCCGTGGAAGAACACCGGCTTGTCCGGCAAACACGTTCAGCGCGCGCAGGTTGAATTCGACCGAACGACCAACCGTCCGCAAGTACTCCTGACGTTCAATGCGGAAGGCAAGGAACTCTTTGCCGAACTGACAAAGCGCAGCGTCGGAAAACTGATCGCGATCTATCTCGACGGCGAACCGATCTCCATTCCGCGCGTTCAGCAGGAAATTGCCGATGGCAATGCGGTGATTTCGGGAGACTTTGACGTCAAAGAGGCGAAACTCTTGTCACAGCGCTTGAACGCCGGCGCACTCCCGGTTCCGATCAAGCTGCTTTCCCAGCAGACGATCGGCGCCTCGCTCGGCCAGGACTCGCTTGCCAAGAGCTTGCACGCCGGCATGATCGGTTTCTTGATCGTCGTGATCTTCATGACGCTCTACTATCGTCTGCCCGGCTTGATCGCCTCGCTCGCGCTCCTCATGTACACCGGCTTCAGCTTGGCGGTCTTCAAGACGTTGGGTATCACGCTCACGCTCTCCGGCATCGCCGGTGTCATCCTCTCGATCGGTATGGCGGTTGACGCCAACATCCTGATCTTCGAGCGCATGAAGGAAGAATTGAAAAACGGACGTCCGCTTGAATCGGCGATCTCCGAAGGTTTCAAGCGCGCTTGGACGTCGATCTACGACTCCAACATTTCGTCGCTCATCACCTGCGCGATTCTCTACACCTTCACGTCGAGCTCGGTGCGCGGCTTCGCGGTCACGCTCGCTCTCGGCATCTTGATCTCCATGTTCTCCGCCATCACCGTGACGCGCACGTTGCTTCGCTTGGTTGCGCCGTGGACTACCAAATATCACTGGCTGTTCAAGTAAAATATGCTGCGCATCACGCATCACCGCCGAATCTACTACACCCTCTCCGGGCTTTTGACGGGTCTCTCGTTCGTTGCTTGGCTTGTCTGGGGACTCAAGCCGGGAATCGACTTCACCGGAGGCTCTCTCCTTGAGGTTGAGTTCTCGCAGAACCGTCCTTCTATCGAACAGGTCGTCGATGTCGCGAAAGCGAATATCGGAAGCCAGGAATTGACCGCACAGCCGCTCGGGGAAAACGGCATGGTTCTGAGAATGCCCCCGATCGAAGAAGCGGAACACCAGAAGCTGTACGCCGAACTCAAGCGCACCTACGAAAAGGATGGCACCACTTTGGTCGAGAAGCGCTTTGAATCGATCGGGCCTCTGATCGGCGAAGAACTTCGCAAGAAGACGGTCTACGCCGTCGTTGGCGCCATTCTGGCGATCATGCTCTATATCACCTACGCGTTCCGCAAGGTTTCCCACCCGGT
>JBPOIQ010000079.1:0-9619 GCA_052034355.1 Minisyncoccota bacterium | reverse complement strand
CCCTCTCCGACCGTCTGAACGAAGCGGGGCAGCTCGAACGCTGCGGCGGACAGACGTACCTAGCGCAGCTCGCGGAAGCCGTACCGACCGCTTCGCACGTTTTCCATTACGCCAAAATCGTTCAGCGAGATTCGACCCTTCGCCGTCTCATCACGGCCTCCCACGAAATCGCACGCATGGGTTTCGACGGCGGAGAAACGGATAACGTCGAGTCGCTCCTTGATCAGGCCGAACAGCGGCTCTTCGGTGTGTCGCAAAAACACCTGAAGCAAAACTTCGTTCCGATCCGCAGCGTCCTCGACGAAGCCTTCGACCGCATCGACGAGATCCACAAGGAGAAAGGCAAGTTGCGCGGCGTGCCTTCGGGCTACAAGTCGCTCGACAACATCCTTGGCGGCCTCCAGGCTTCCGACCTCATCATCCTGGCGGCGCGTCCCGCCTGCGGTAAAACCGCCTTTGCGCTCGACATCGCCCGCAACGTGGCCGTACGCGCGCAAAAACCTGTCGGTATCTTCTCCTTGGAAATGTCGAAGGAACAGCTCGTCGATCGTATGATCTGCGCCGAAGCCAACGTCGACCTTTGGAAAATGCGCACCGGACGCCTCTCAGACAAGCCGGGTGACGACGATTTTCCGCGCATCGCCCACGCGCTCGGTACGCTTTCCGAAGCCCCGATCTTCATCGACGATTCGGCCAACGTCAACATCATGGAAATCCGCACGAAAGTGCGGCGCCTCCAAAAGCAGCACGGCCAGCTCGGTCTCATCGTCATCGACTATCTGCAGCTCATGGAATCGCAGACGAAGATCGAGAACCGCGTGCAGGAAATCGCCGGCATCACCCGTTCGCTCAAGGGCTTGGCTCGCGAAATGAACGTCCCTGTTCTGGCTCTCTCGCAGCTCTCGCGTGCCGTCGAACTCACCAAGCCGGCCGTCCCGAAACTCGCCCACCTGCGCGAATCCGGCTCCATCGAGCAAGACGCCGACGTCGTTCTCTTCATCTATCGCAAAGCCGCCGACCGCAACTACCGCCTAGAAGACCTGGCGCCCGAAGAACGGCACGTCGCCGAAATCCACATCGCTAAGCACCGTAACGGCCCGACTGGCGTCGCCCGTCTCTTCTTCGACGAAAACCGCACGAGCTTCAAGAACCTCGACAAGGATTTCGCCGCGCCGACCACCATCGAAGCCTAACCACTCACTATGACCATGTTCAGCAAGCTCAAGCAGATCAAGGATCTTCGCGATCAAGCCAAAAAAATCCAAGACACGCTGAAGGACGTTACCGTTGAAGGCAGCGGCGCCTGGGGCAAGATCACTGTTGCCATGAACGGAAACCAGGAAGTCACTTCCGTAAAAATTGATCCGGAGCTTCTTTCCGATAAAACGAAGCTCGAAGCGGCCGTCAAAGAGGCATATAACGACACGGTCAAAAAAGCCCAGCGCGCCATGGCGGAAGCAATGAAAAATTCCGGAGGTTTGAACATCCCCGGTTTGAGCTAAACAATGTCGCGGTTTCCGGCTTCGATCGAAAACCTGATTCAAGAGTTCAAAAAACTCCCAGGGATCGGCGAAAAAACCGCCGAACGTTTCGTGTTTCACTTGCTCGGCCGCGGGCGCGAAGCGGCGACACGTTTGGGCGACGCTATCTTCGCACTGGAACGCTCCATCATCATCTGTGGCCGTTGCCGCAGCGTTTCGGAGACCGATCCATGCCGCATCTGCCGCGACCCTGCCCGTCGTGACGACGAACTCTGTATCGTCGCCGATCAGCAAGGCCTCTCCGCCATCGAGCGCACAGGAGCGTATCGCGGAAAATATTTCGTGCTCGGCGGACTGCTCTCGCCGATCGAAGGCGTCACCCCCGAAACCCTGGGCCTCGATGCACTCGACCGGCGCCTCCAAGGCGGAACCGTGCGCGAGTTGCTCATGGCCGTGAACCCGACCATCGAAGGCGAGGCGACGATGGCCTATCTCTCGCGCCGCTATGCAACCTCCTTGCCGCGCGTCACGCGTCTGGCACGAGGACTCCCTCGCGGTGCCGATCTGGAATATGCCGATGAAGTCACGCTCTCAGACGCGCTCGTCGGACGAAGGGAGATGAAATAAAGCTTTGCGCCGACACCACGAAAGCAGAGGACAAAAAATCCCCCGAAAGGTTTCGGGGGATTTTTCTTAGGCGATCTTTTCGATCTGGATGGACGTGAAGGGCTGGCGATGGCCGTTGACGCGCTTGTAGCGGCTCTTCGGCTTGTACTTCACGATCTGGATCTTGGCCGCGCGACCGTGTCCGACAACCTTGGCCGTAACCTTGGAGCCTTCGACGTTCGGGGTGCCGAGCTTGAGACCGCTGCCGTCCTCACCGGAGACCAGGAGGGCCGGGAGTTCAAGGGTGGAACCCGCTTCAGCCAGGAGCTTTTCGACCTTCACGGTCTGCCCTTCTTTGACCTTATATTGTTTGCCGCCGGTGGCGATGACTGCGTACATAGGGGTTGCTTATCTGAAAGTGAGGCTATTCTACCAGGGTCGCCCAGGGACGTCAAGGCCGGCGGCGGACGTGTATCAAAGAAAAAAACCTGCTTACGCAGGGGAGGGGTTGCGGGCGCACAATGCGGGAAAGGTAGACTTTTCATCACTAAGCAACCCGAGTCGTCGCTGAAGCAGTTCGTATTGTTCGCGAATACCGGCCTCGATTGCAGCTTGGGAATCAAGCATGCTCCAGCGCGGAAACTCCCAGGGCCGCAAAAACACCGTTTCATCCGGAAATTGATCGCGCGTCAGGTCGACTTCCCTGCCGTCAGGCAGACGGTTGAAGTAGTGCTCCGAGGCCGTACTCGCATCGGTTCGAAGGATGACGCCACCGAAGAGATCCTGCACGATCAGCGCAGTTGGGACGCACTGCCCCATCGACGGTCGGTCGGGCGTCCAAAGCCCCGTACATCTCTTCGAACGCGTCTCCATACACCAAGCTCGCTCGAGTTTGTGACGCAACTCTATCGTCGTTCGTATGATCAAGGAGCACCTCCTGTGGGTATCGGCTTATGATCAAGCTAACGTCAAAGCGCCCGAAGCGTCAATGCATCCCCGACTTTCGCGCCGATCTCAGATGCGACACCGGCATTCAATTCGAGCACGGCGTCGGCCGGTTCGACAGGACTATATGTTTCCAAGCTTTCGCTTTTTGAAACGGGAACAGAAGCGTCGATATCGACGATCTTGCCGTCTCGCACCCAGACGATATCGATCGGGAAACGCATGTCTTTCATCCAAAACACCCAATGGTTCGCGGACGCAAACGGGAAATACATGCCATGCTCTGGATCAAGCGCATCGCGTTTGCCGAGCCCCCGCTCTTTCTTCGCTTCGGTATCGGCGACTTCCACCGTAAACGTTTTTCCGCGCAGCTCGATCTCCGCCAGGACCGGACGCCTTGCAACCCAAGCTTCGCGTAGACGCAAACCGATCGCCACCACGATGACCAATCCGGCGAAGACGGCGACGAAAGGAAATTTTTTACGATCGTCCGGCTGAGCTTCCATGCGCGCGTTTTCCAATAATAAACGTAATGAGCAAGAACAGTATCGCAAGAATCACGAGCGCGAGCAATTTTTCGCGTCCGCGGATAAATAACCCCGCACCGCCGAAGGCTGCAGCGAACGACCAAAACAAGGCAACGGCCTGTCCAGGCGTCATGCCGCCGCGCACGAGGCGGAAATGAAGATGATCCATCCCCCCTTGCGCGATCGACGTACGTGCCATGATGCGACTCATGATGGTCCAAGCGACGTCCATGATCGGAACGGCGAGCACGAGTAACGTGACCCCGATCTTGGCTCCGGAGAGAATAGCGAACGTTCCAAGCAGGAAACCGATCAACGTCGAACCTCCCTCACCAAGAAAAATTGAAGCGGGACGAGCGTTAAAAAAGAGAAAACCGCCGCTCGTTCCCGCAGCGGCAAGCGCGAGCAATACGAGTTCCGGCTGGGCGACTTCGGGCGTCATGCTCAGTAGCGCGATCACAATAAAACCGATGACGCCGAGTCCGGAAACAAGGCCGTCGAGACCGTCGAGCAGCTTCGTCGTATAGGTCATACCCATGAGCCAGACGAACGTAAAAAGATCGGCTGGGAGCGTGAGCTGGTACGGCACGTCCCCCGAACGGAACAACGGAATGCTCCAGAGATCCAGGCGAAGGAACCCTCCGAACGGATTCGTGATTACGTCCGCACCGATTCCAGAAGCAATGACGATCAGCGAGGCCAGCGCAGGAAACATGAGCTGGTACAACGGACGCAAACGATAGCGGTCATCCAAGATGCCGCCGAACACGAGTACGGCGGATCCGGCCAGCAGTCCCAAGAGATGCTTTTCAAGCAAGAATCCGCCCAGCAAGTGCGAACGCAGGAGAATGACGGTAGCCGTAAACGCCGCAAAGACCGCCAAGCCGCCGAGAAGCGGCGTCGGTTTTTCGTGGGTCTTTCGTCCTCCATCAGGCCTATCGACGACTCCGTATTTTATGGCAAAAAAACGGACGATCGGGGTCGTCAGGAGCGCAAACAGCAGGCCGTACAGAAAAGCGCACAAAATCATGAACCGTTGACAGGATAGTGCCTTCAGGGTATCGTGCGGCGTCGGCCATAGCAAGGTCGGGAGCCGACACCTATGCCAAGGAGGTCCTCATGACCGAACGCAGGGCGGATGCACGCTTCCTCCAAGGTCTCACCGAGACCATCAACCTCGTACCGGCACCAACGGCTTCGGCTACGGGTTACGCCTTCCATCGCCCGCGCGGCGGGTCGGCGACGCAACGTGCGGATGACGATGACGACGACGGGTTCCCGGAGATCTCTGAGATGAGCGACGAGCATCTCGCTCGCGAAGAACTCTCGAAAGAGATGACGGAGCTGCTCAAGCAACCGCACGCCGACGCATGCTGGTGCGAAAACTTCGAGAGGATCACGGACAGCGGATTCTTCACGCGTACCAAGAGCGGAAGATTCGTTGTCCTGGAAACCGGTCGGGGTGAACGCGCATACGCCAAGCTCACGGCCGAACAACGCGCGCGCGGCGACGCCGAGCTCGCAATCGGGTACTGCCCGTTCGACCGTTTCAAGTTCGACCGATCGATCTTTCCCACGCCCTGGAACGGATCCAACGATCAGCCGCCGCTCTGCTGCAGCTGGATGGCGCGCGCCGTGCTCAACACCGAGCACGTAGAGCTCCCTTCGCCGAACGATCATGCCCCGCAGGCCGTCTTCGTCGACGAGAAAGGCAGTCGCACCGCCTTCAAGTATTGCCCGCGGTGCGGCGTCGAGATGCGTGCCTTGATCACGCGGAGAAACATCTTCTTCCGAAGCCACCACAAGTAACGGTGGCTTTTTTCATAAAAAAACCTCACGAAGAGTCGTGAGGCAGGACATCGATGTCGTCGAGATCGAGAATGATGTGGTCGATCGTGCCGTCCGAACGCTTGTACTCCACCTGCACGCCGTAGCGTTCGAGCGGCGGAGATTCCTGATCGGGCGCCTCGGTTTTCGAAGGCCTGGGTACCACGGAGCAGATGACGCCTTCGGTCACGCCGGGGATCTTCGCGCGCACCGCATCCGTCTTCGGCAGAACCTTGACGCGCCGACCGCGAGGATAGAGCTTCTGGAGCTCGTGTATGCGCTCGATGCTCACGAGACGGCTCCGTCGAAGTTCACCTGCTTGGCGATGCCGACTGTGATCGCAGTCTCGTTGTACGCCGCGATGATCAGGTTGTAGAGCTTCACGCAGGACGCACGATAGCGAGCCGGCGCATCTTGTTCAGCCAGCCGGCGGAAGAGCGGGAGGTAGTGTTCCTCCGTCTCGCGCAATTGCTTCCGCTTGAACTCGTCGGACGTCTCCACGAGACTCCGCAGATTATCGAGCCGATCGCAACCCTTCACGAGGATCGGCTGCCACTCCGCGTAGCACGAGAGGCGCTCAAAGCTCCCCTCCTTCGGCACCTTGGAAAGAAGCCGGATATCTCGTTCAACGTCGGGGCCGCAAACGATGCGGATCTTGGACGGGGTCAAGTACTTGGCGCTGTCCTCGTACGCGTCATGCAGCAGCGCATCCATGAGCGTACGCGCTTCGATGACATTCACCTCGTCGAGGAGCGTCAAGGTTGCGCGGCGGGGATGCTCGAAGTACCGCTCACCGCTCTTGCGGGCCTGGCCGCGGTGAGCGTACTTCGCAAGATCGTAGGTCAGCTCGATGCGGTCGATCTCCTCTTCCGAGAAGACCGCGGCGCAGGGCAAGCTCTGCAAACGGGCAATGAACATATCGCGGTTCTCGGTCATGGAAGCCTCCTTGGACCCATCGGAACACACTTTTACGATCTTGTCAAAAGGCTGAGGGTGGTATATACAGAGAAGCCGCCTCTGCGGCAGAGAGGATCGCTCATGAGCGAAAACCGCGATCACTGGTACGAAAGAAGCGAATTCGAAGGTGCAGGGCGCTTCTCTGACGGTGTCCTGCGGCAAGCCGGCGCATTCGCGCGCGTGCCACCGAATATCGTCACGCTCGCCGGTGGCCTCCTGACGATTCCGATGATGTTCGCGTTCTTGCGCGGCTTTGTCGTCTGGGGTGCCGTCCTCTTCACGATCAGCTCCTTGACCGACTGGCTCGACGGCGCTCTGGCCCGATATCAGGCGCGCCTGCACGCCGCTGGACGCCTCGATCTGCACGCGCACCGCGCGGAGACCTTGCGTCTCGGACCGACGGAACTCGGCAAGAAAATCGATCCATTCATCGACAAGATCCGCTACTTCGCGGCACTCCTGCCGCTCGGATGGAACGCCTTGCCACATCCCCTCATCTGGCTCGCGCTTGCCTTTGCGGCACTGCTGACGTTCGGGCGCATCTACGTCGAACGCCGCTGGGAGCTCAAGCCAGGTGCGAATGCCTGGGGCAAGTTCAAGGTCTACGGAGAGATCCTGACGATCTCTCTCCTGGTCTTCGCTGCCACGGGCGCGCCGCTCGGAAGATATGCAATGCTCCTGTTCTCGGTCGCAACCACGCTCGGTTTCATCTCGCTTTTCACGCAAAGCCTGAGCGTGCGCCGCCAGCTTCTGGAACGACACAAAGCGCACGGCCACACACGTCCGTAACGCAAAGACCCCGATCATGTCGGGGTCCTTTTCTTTTTTTCAAATTATCGCTGGGCCACGGTCGGTGCAGTGACAGCGACGTACTCCACCTTCGGGGTCGGCACCATGCCCATCGCTTGCACCTTGGATTCAACCGCCTGCACGGACTGTTCCTGCGCAACCTTGAGCTCAAGCTGCTCGCGCTCCTCCTTGAGTTCCGAGATTTGATTCTCGAGCGAGCGGATCTGATACCCCTTGGACGAGGCGACGTTGATTTGTACGAGGTATCCCGCGCCGAACAAAACAACGAGAAGGCCGAGAATCAAGGCCATCGGCTTCGTGCGCGAACCGCCGCGCACTTTGCGTGCAGGATGCGGAACGTGGCGATGATGGAATTTCCTGGCCATAGTTTCAGCGTTTGATCGCGACCCGCAATTTTGCGGTACGGGCGCGCGGGTTGGCGTCGAGTTCCTTGCGCCCGGCCATGATCGGCTTCGGCGTCAACACCTCGAGCTCCTTTGATTCTTCAAAGAAATTTTTGACGATACGGTCTTCGAGCGAGTGAAAGCTGATAACGGCCAGGCGACCTCCGGACTTGAGCAGACGGACGGCCTGAGGCAGTACAGCTTCGACGTTCCCGAGCTCGTCGTTCGTGGCGATGCGCAGCGCTTGGAACGCCTGCGTCGCCGGATGGATCTTTGGCTTTCCCCAGCGCGTGCGTTCAGGCACGGCGGAAGCGATGATAGCCGCGAACTGGCCCGTGGTCGTGATCGAAGCGTGCTCGCGCGCTTGAAGAATCGCGGCGACCATGCGGCCACTCGCGCGTTCTTCTCCATAGTCGCGAAAGATGCGCACCAACTCCTCTTTCGGCCACGTATTGACGATGTCGGCCGCCGTGAGATCACCCGAGGCGTCGTACCGCATATCGAGCGGTCCGTCGAAACGGAACGAGAAACCGCGGTCAGGATCGTCGATTTGGAACGAAGAGTACCCGAGATCGAACAAGATGCCGGAGACTTCAGGGAAGGCGCACGCCCCCGCAAACCTCTCGAGATCGCGATAGCTTCCGCGGACAAGCATGGCGCGGGAACCGTACCTCTCGAGCTTTTTGCGAGTCTCCTCCAACGTGCGCGCATCCCATTCGATCCCCAGGAGACGGCCGTTTGGGCCGATCGCCTCCAGGAGCGCCGAGGCGTGTCCGCCTCCGCCAAGCGTCGCGTCGATGACGCTGTCGTTCGGTTTGAGATCCAGGTTCGAAAGAACTTCTTCGAGGAGAACGGGGATGTGGCCTGGCATAGCTACACGCCGAGTGAACCGAGCTGCTCCGCAATATCGCCGGAGTCTTTCTCGGTTTTCTGCTTGTAGGCGTTCCAAGCTTTTTCGTCCCAAAGCTCCAAGTGGTTGTACAAACCGGCCACGACCGTGTTCTTTTTGAGACCGGCGTACGAGCGAAGGTAGTCGGGCAGGACGATCCTCCCCTGCTTGTCGATGGCGCAATCCATGGCGCCGGCCAGCATGAGACGAGCGAAGGCGCGCGAGTTGGATTGGCTCATCGGCATGGCCGCAAGCTTGTCGGCCAGCTTCTGCCATTCGGCGGGCGTGTAGACATACAAGCAGCCGTCGAGACCGCGCGTGACGATTGCGCCAGACTCAAGATCCCCGCGAAATTTCACCGGAATCGCCAAGCGTCCTTTGTCGTCAATCGAATGTCGATACTCGCCAATAAACATAACGGTTTTTTGTGTTTTCCCCACTTCTCACCACGATGCAGGTATTATACCCCACTTTTTACCACCTTGCAACCCCCTTCCCCACTCGGTGGGGATAAAAAAACCGCCTGGGTGAGGACGGTTCCGATTTGACATAGGTGAGTAATTGGACTTTACTGCGGCTATCAACGCATTGGAGGCTCTCGTGCAAAAAATCCTGTTCTTTCTCCTGGCGCTGCTTTTGACCGGTTGTGGACCGGAGTCGGATACGATCCGATACTGGACGCTTGGCTCTTACTTCGGCAGCATCTTCATCATGTTTCTTGCGGGCCTGATTCACCGCTTCTTCACACGGCGGCACCGAATCAACCCTCTGCAGTGCCTTGCGAACGGCTTCGGTCTCATCGGCTTGATCGCCCTCTGCGGTTCGCCATTCTACGGCTTCGCTCTCAACTCATTCAGCAGCTTCCTGATGCTCAGCATCATGGGCATCACCAGTCTCTTCATCTTCCGAATCTTGGATGAAGACTGAACATCGACCGAAAATATCGCGAGGAAAATCTCCTTGCGTTTTTTATTTATACTTCAAGTCAATACCCAGCGACTTGCCGCTGGTATACTCATTTCATTCCCAAAAACCTCTTCCCTCTCCTGAATCGATGATAACTCACCGCAAACCGATGCGCTTCGTCGCGGACGTGCTGCAGGATTTTTTTGTAGCGGGCCACGACACGGACGAGTTCGGGCGTCCGTTCGCCGTAGACGACGACGTCCTGTTTGCGATCGGGCCCTTTGGCCA